>RDZP01000053.1 GCA_004294005.1 Cytophagia bacterium | reverse complement strand
CTGCAGAATCGTTTGTATGAAAACGCCCTGTTGCAGTTGGCGGAACATTTAATAGTAAGTTAGCCCCACGGCCTGCACTTTTTAAATACAATTGAAAAAGCTCCGCTGGTGTTTTTACTTTTTCATCTTCTTCTTTATGCCAAAACCAACCCGGCCTGATGCTAACATCACACTCCGCCGGCACCCAAGCCTTGCCAAATTTGTTGCCACTGTTCAGTGTGTCTGTTGATGGGGCACCCAAACCTGCAGTGAAGCCAGCTGTATCCAAAGTGTTCCAATTGGTGGTTCCGGCAATACCTCTTTCATTGCCCACCCATCTTATGTGCGGCCCAACATCGCTAAACACTACTGTGTTGGGCGATAGTTTTTTTACCGTTGCTCTAAACCTTGCCCAATCGTACACCTGTTTCTTTCCGTTGGGCCCTTCACCATTAGCGCCATCCCACCACAGCTCCCAAATGGGTCCGTAATTAGTAAACAATTCTTTCATCATGTTTATAAACACATCATTGTATTTATCGGTGCCATAGTCGGGGTGGTTTCTATCCCAGGGAGAAATATATACACCAAAACGCAAACCGTATTCTTTACAAGCGTCCGATAATTCTTTCAGCACATCGCCTTTACCATTGCGCCATTTACTTTCTCTTACGGTATGTGTTGAGTATTTGCTGGGCCATAAACAAAAACCATCGTGGTGTTTGGCAGTAATAATAATGCCTTTAGCACCTGCTGCTTTTGCCACACGGCACCATTGGCGGCAATCTAAATGAGTAGGGTTAAATATATCTTCCGGCTCATCGCCATGGCCCCATTCTTTATTGGTAAATGTATTAGGGCCAAAATGTGCAAATAAGTAAAATTCCATGCCTTGCCAGTTTAATTGTTGCACACTGGGTTTGGGCGTTTGTGCGGTGGCATGTATTTGTAATAAAACATAAGCCAGCAAAAAAAATAATTGCTTCAGGACTCGAAAAAGCAATGGCATCTGCTAATTTTTGACCTAAAACTTCGCCTGTATATTCAAACGCTTGCAAAGCAACTCTATCACCTCTCAAGGCAGCTTCTGTAATCATCTCACCTGTAAGATTGGTTTGACTTACATCTCTCAAATGACTTTCTTCCATTGTATCTGCCAATAGTTTTGATACTGTACGCCTGATGCCCGTTACAGATACATAAGTTTCTAAACAACCTCTTTTTCCACAGCCACACAATCTTCCACCGGGTTTTACTGTGAGATGCCCTAATTCGCCCGCAAAACCTGTGTGTCCATAGACTAATTTTCCATCTATGACAATACCACTTCCTAAACCTGTCCCTAATGTGATGAGAATAAAATTTTTCATTCCTTTTGCTGCACCAAACAACATTTCGCCAATCGCTGCTGCATTGGCATCATTAGTAATTTTGACAGGAACTTTAAATTCTTTTTCTAATATATCTGCCAAAGGAATAACACCTCCCCATGCCAAATTAGGTGGATTTTCGATTGTTCCTTTAAAGAAATTAGCATTAGGCGCACCTACGCCAATTCCTTTAAGATTGATTTCAGAAGTTAAATTACTTTTAAGCGTATTGATTTGCTCGTATAATCGGGGTAAATAATAAGTAATATGATCTTTGCCTTGTGTAGGCATTGTAGATTCAGCCAAAATCTCGCCTGTTTCGGTTACAAAACCAATTGTGGTGGTTGTACCACCAATATCAATTCCTAATACTGCCATTTTTCTTTTTGTATTGCATTTTTGATGCTTTTATCGTGTTTTCTATTGTCAAAATTTGTATGAATTATTCACAAAAACAATATCAATATTAATAGGTCAATAAGTAAAAAGGTACTTTTGCATCTTTGGCATAATCTTCTCCGTTTTCTTTCATATCAATATCACCACTTTCGTAATACCAATTAATGGTAACTGTCCCTCCTTTTTTGATGTGGTATTCATTCAATACATTTATAATTTGTTGAAATCTAAAAGAAGTACTTGTATTAAAATAATCCAATCGAAAACTAAAAGTAATTGTTCTATTACTCTCTTCCATATATTTTTCTAACCATTCCATTGCAGGATTATAAATATCATTTGTATATTCAGGATAAGAGCTTTCACTAATTTCTAAAATACCTGTTTGAGCATTAAAATTAATGGTAGGTTTTTCTTCTTCTCCTTTTATAAAATAATTTTCGACAATTTTAGCCATATGAGTTTATCTTTATTTTTCTTTTGAAATTCAAAGGTAATTATTTTTTAAATATTTACAAAATTTATTTTAAAATTTATTGTAATTTACTTTGTAAAAGTTCTGTGAGTCCTTTGCCTTGTGTAAAATTATGTTCCCATTTTTTGAGTGTTTTGTAATCAAAATTAATAATCATATCTTTTTTATCCAAAATCCTTAAAACATTCCAATCGCGCCTCGAAAGCTGTCCATCTATCAACATTCCTAACACAAATAATTTGGCTAATGCAAGTCTTTGTTCCAAATTTAGAGTTTCAATAAGATATAATAATTCTTCTAAATTTAATTTTTGTCTATTTTTATCAATCACCAAATCAAAATGATGGACAATATTTTCAGCCAATAAATAATGATTATGATGAAATGAACGTTTAGCAATCGCAATAAAACGCAAACTATCCAACAAAACCGCCTTAAAAGCTTCATCATTATAAAAATTTCGTTTAAAATCTAACACAAAATGCCTTACCACATTAGGTGCTAAAACTCTGACTTTTGTTTCTCTAAACACTTTATAAGAAGTGTAAGCATCCCAAAAAGCAAAAATTGGCAAACTCACAAAATCAATAAAATATTTCAAAATACTATATCGTAACAAGAACCTGCCAAAAATTCTACCTAAAATTACTTTAATGATAATATTACCCAAAGTTGCTTTTATCTTGTTGAGAGTAGTATAAAAAGTAATTTGCCATTTTGATAAACCCTCTAATGGATTAATATCAAAATCTAACAATTCTTTTGATTGTTTTTCAATACTCACTTCGTATAATACCTGAATTTTTTTATCAAAATCTTTATCTTGATAATTTGGAAAATTACAAATTTTGCTTACATTGACCACCATTTTTAGGTTCAAAATAGTCAAAGCAATAATTTCCCAAATCGCTAAAATCAATCCATAAATTGTAAAAATAGGAGAAAATGGAACAACCCAACCTATTATTTCCATGTTATAAAAAGGAAATAAAAAGGGAAATAAATAAAAAGGAATATACAAAAAAACAACTCCACAGGCACCATAAATGGCTGCCCAAATAATCAAATCTTTTTTAATTTTTTGTAATGCAGCTTGTTTTTCTTCTGTCAATATATCTTCTTTTTCATCTTTTTCTTCAATCTTCTTATTTTTAAATAATTGTTGAAAATAGTAAAGTGTTGGATTTTGCCACCATTTTACTTGATTATTCAATAAATTCATTTTTTAGTAATTTTTGTAAATGATTATTAAAGTAAGTCAAAAAGTAAACCAAAAAACGTTTAAGAAACTCTTAAACGTTTTTTTATTTGTGTATTAATTTCAAAAAGAGTATTTTATTTTAAAATCGCTCTCGATATTACTAACTTTTGTATTTCAGAAGTTCCCTCTCCTATCGTACAAAGTTTACAATCTCTATAATATTTTTCAACAGGGAAATCTTTTGTAAAACCATAACCACCAAAAATCTGTACTGCTTCATTTGCTACTCTTACACACACTTCTGAAGCGTAATATTTTGCCATTGCTGATTCTTTAGTAACAGGTTTATGTGCATCTTTGAGGTCACAGGCTCTATCTATCAACAATTCAGCTGCATCAATTTCAGTTGCCATATCTGCCAATTTGAAACTAATTGCTTGAAATTTTGAGATAGATTGATTAAATTGATGTCTCTCTTTTGAATACTGTAAAGCATGTTGATAAGCACCTTTAGCAATCCCTAATGATAACGCAGCAATAGAAATTCTACCTCCATCTAAAATTTTCATCGATTGAATAAACCCTTCACCAACATTACCTAATATTTGACTTTCATGCACTCTACAATCTTGAAAAATAAGTTCTGCAGTTTCAGAAGCACGCATTCCTAATTTATTTTCTTTTCTTCCACTTGTGAAACCTTTTGTTCCTTTTTCAATCACAAAAGCTGTCATTCCATGCGAATCACCTACTTTACCTGTACGTACAATCACAACTGCCACATTACCTGATTTTCCGTGTGTAATAAAATTTTTCGCTCCGTTAATTACCCAATATTCTCCATCTTTTACTGCAACAGTACGCATATTACCTGCATCAGAACCTGTATTTGGTTCGGTCAATCCCCATGCACCAATCCATTCACCTGTAGCTAATTTAGGCAAATATTGTTCTTTTTGCGTTTCATTACCAAACATCAAAATATGGTTGGTACACAATGAATTGTGTGCTGCCAATGATAATCCAATAGAAGGATCAACAATTGAAATTTCGACAATTGCCCTCACATACTCACGGTAACCTAAACCTGAACCTTGATATTTTTCAGGAACCAAAATACCCATCAAACCTAATTTTCCTAATTCGTGAAAGGTATTTACTGGAAAAATTTGCGATTCGTCCCATTCCATAATATTTGGTTGAATATACTTTTCAGCAAATTCTTTAGCACTGCGACCTACTTCAGCAATCAATTCTTCTCTATTTTCTAAAATTTCAGTTTGCATATCTATATTGTATATAATTTTTTTGAGCAAAAATAGGAATAATCTAAGAATTATCAAAATATATTTTAATTTTTTTTAAAAAATATACCAAATTAAATTTTGGGCGATTACAGGCTATCGTGCAAAGCACAGAGCCAAAAAGAGAGAAAAACTCGCAGAGCCTCGTTTTCTCTCTTTTTGTCTCTGCAATACTGCGTCTATCCTTATCGCGAAAATGCAAATAAAAAACTAAATATCTAATTAAAAAACAAATAGCAAACTAATTAAAACCAAAGTAATCAGTCGTAAAAATCAATAAAATAATAAAAAACTTAGGTATAAATTCGATTGTCCCAACATATACAAGAACGCTAATCGTTAAAAAATATACAAAAACAATACTTTAACAAAATATTTGACAAAAATTACTACTTAATATTGGATAAATATAAAATATTTTTATTATTTTTGCACTCAATATCAAATGATACAAATAAAATATTAAAAAAAAATGAAAAAAAAATTAAATTTTTTCGCTCTTGTGATAACAATTGCTATCTGTTCTTTCACTATTTATACACCTTTAAAAGCCCAAAAAACAATTCAACCTCGCTCAAAAGCAAGTCCAATTTGTTTGGCTAATTTCTTAGGTGAAGATAATAATTATATAAAAGTAACTTATGGACAACCTATGAAAAAAGGTAGAGAAATATTTGGTAATCTTGTACCTTATGGTAAAATTTGGCGAACAGGTGCCAATGAAGCAACAGAAGTTACTTTCACAAAAGATGTAGTTATCGAGAAAAAAAATATAAAAGCAGGAACTTATACAGTATTTTCAATACCTGAAGAAGATAAATGGACAATTATTTTTAATGGTATTTTAGGGCAATGGGGTTCATATAAATACGAAGAAAATAAAACACAAAATATTGCTGAAATACCTATTCCTGTTGATAAAGCACAAGATGAATATGAAGCTTTTACTATTCAATTTGAACAAACAAAAAAAGGCGCTGAAATGATATTATTTTGGGATAAAACTAAAATTGCCATTCCAATTACTTTCAAAAAAGGAAAATAAAAAACAGGTATAAAATCAAAAAAAATAAAGCAAAAATCTTAGTAAGACTTGTAAAATAGTGATGAGATATTTTGCTTCTTTTTTTATAATATAGGTTTTTTATACTTGAAATAAAATAATTCAAAAAAAAGAACTAAAATCATCTCATTTTATAAATACAAAAACATTAAAATCTACCCTATAAAAAATATATTTTGTTATCTCTCTCTTTTATATATAAACAGAACCCAATTTCTTTATCAATATGAAAAAAAAATATACTTTTATTCTCATCGCTTTATTGAGTGTTTTTTTTGTTTGCTTTTTTACATACCAAAATCGCTCAAATTTTAAATTAACAAACGAAATTGAGCAAAGAAAAACTCAAAACAATTCATCTGTTATAGTTGAAAAAGAAAAAATAATCAAGAAAAAAGACGAAAATCCTCAACAAAAAGAAAATACTATTGATGAAAAAAAAACTATCAATACAAATTTAATAGTTGAAAAAAATGAGCCTAAAGAAAATATTGTAATGACAAAAGAAAGAATCGCGTATGAAAAACATATCAAAACTTTCCCACATCTACACAGAAAAAAAATCGCTCCCAAAATAAGAAAAGCAAAAGGAAAAGGACTCGAAAAAGACCCAAAACCTCAACCCCAAACAGATAGACCTGATTTAGCATTAGAACATGAATTTTTGTACACACATGACCCTCAGACTAATACAATTTCTTATGAAAAACTCACTGAGGCACGCCAAAAAGTAAAAGATTATTTTAGACAAAAAGGTGCTATTCCTAATGTGCAATGGATAGAAAAAGGACCTAATAATGTAGGTGGAAGAAGTAGAGCAATGATGTTTGACCCCAATGATGCCACCAATAAAAAACTATGGGTTGGAAGTTCGTCAGGTGGCGTTTGGTACACAAACGACATTACCACTAATGCAACTTTTACAAAAGTAAATGATTTTTGGGCAACATTAGGCGTTTCGGCTTTGGCTTATCACCCAACTAATACACAAACATTTTATGCAGGCACAGGTGATAGTGATGCAAATGTAGTGAGAGGAGCAGGAATATGGCGTTCAGATAATGCAGGAACTACTTGGAATCAAATGATGAATACTACTGCAATGACCATCGTTCATGATATTAAATTCAGAGAAGTATCAGGAACAGTCGAAATGTATGTAGGTGCTAACAATGGACTATGGCGTTCTACCAATGGAGGAACTAATTTTTCACAGATAACACTTCCTAATAATGTAGTACCTAAGGACATAGAAATTGGAGCAGACAATAGAATTTATATTGGTACTACTTCGCAAGGAATTATTCTTTATTCTGATTCAGGTAATTCAAATTCTTGGACGGTAAATGATTTTGTTGGCTCAAGAGTGGAATTAGCAGTTGCTCCGTCTGATGCCAATGTAATTTATGCTGTTGCAAGCGGTGGAAGTGGGAGTACAGATGTTGGATTCTTCAAAAAATCTATTGACAAAGGAGTAACTTGGACAGACATTCCTATTCCAATGTATTTGAATCAAAATTGTAGTGTAAGTACAAATCATTTTACAAGAGGACAAGCTTGGTATGACTTAATTTTATTGGTCGACCCAACCAATGCTAATACTGTTTTGGTAGGCGGAATTGATATTCATAGAAGTACTGATGGTGGTAATACTTGGAATAGCGTTTCCTATTGGACAGGCGGCTGTAGAGATTATGTACATGCTGACCAACATGGTATGATTAGCAGACCTAATAATCCTAATCAAGCAGTTTTTGCCCATGATGGCGGTTTGAGTTATTCTGCCAATGTGTTTGATGAAGTAAGCACTCCCGCTTTTGATGATAGAATAACCAATTATAATGTAACACAATATTATGCAGTGGCAATGAAAAATACACCTAATTCTAATTATATGTTAGCAGGTGCACAAGATAATGGCACGCATAAATTCCCTGAATCAGGAAGTCAAACCGTTAGTAAGGCTTCAGGTGGAGATGGCGCATTTTGTTTTATAGACCAAGTTGATGGCGTTATTCAATCAACCTCTTATGTTTATAATGCCTATTACTTATCTAAAAATAGTGGTGGTTCTTTTAATGTAGGTTTTGGAAGTGGGGATGCAGGAAAATTTATCAATCCAACTGATTATGATAATACTTCTAAGATTTTATATTATGCAGGTAATAATAATGAATTACGATACGCAAATCTCACGAGTGCCAACCCAACAGAAACTATTAAAACTATCGCCATCAATGGAGTAGAAATATCAGCAGTAAAAGCCAATACAAATACAGCCAATCGTATTTTTATTGGTACAGAACAAGGTAGAGTATATCGTGTAGATAATGCAAATGATGTTACACCTGTATTAACAAATATTACAGGAACTATCAATGGTGGTACAATTAGTAGTATCGAAATAGGAAATAATGACAATGAATTATTGGTTGTGCTTTCTAATTTTGGAGTTGCTTCTGTTTATTATTCTAATGATGGTGGTACTACTTGGATAAATAAAGATTTACCTGCTTATGGATTACCAAATATGCCAATTCGTTGGGGTATTTTTAACCCCTCTAATACAAGAGAAGTCTTACTTGCTACTGATTTGGGAGTATGGAGTACAACTGACATTACAGCTGCTAATCCAGGTTGGGAACCAACCAATCAAAATTTAGCAAATGTTCGTTGTGATATGTTAAGAATTAGAAGTAGTGATAAATTAGTCGCAGTGGCTACACATGGACGAGGTGTATTCACAACACAGGCTTTTCAACAATTAGCAGCCGATTTTAATGTGGATAAAAGAATATCTTATGTGAATACAGATGTTATTTTTACTAATAATTCTTCACAAGCAAATGCTTGGAATTGGAATTTTAGTACAAATGCAACGCCTACTACTGCTAATACAGTGGGTCCTCATCCAGTTCAATATTCATTAGAAGGAAAAAAATCACCTTCTTTGTCTATTAATAATTTGGCAAATACATTAGTAACAAAACAAGATTTTATTACAATATTACCCAATCGTAATTTATCCTATACTTTAGCCAATGGTGGAGATTTTGAAACCAACGCCAATGATTTTGCGAATGAACCTATTAGTACAAGTTGTGCGTTTGAAAAAGGAAATTCTACTATCAACGGAAAAAATGGGACTGCAAGCGGCAGTAATGCTTGGGTACTTAATTTGAACAATGCTACTTATCCTGATTTGGGAGAGGCAAGGCTTTATACGCCTAATTTTAATTTTAGCACGAATACTACTTATACTTTGTCTTTTAAAGCTAAGTTTAGTTTTGAAAATAACTATGATGGATTTATTATCGAATATTCTACAAATAAAGGAACATCTTGGACACAATTAGGTAGTAGTGTTGCTGCGAATTGGTACAATGGTACAAAATTAAATTCAGGAGGTTTTCTAACAAACACTGCTTTTTTCACTGGTGCTTCAAATGGTTTTGAAACTAAGAATTTTAACGTGAGTTTCTTATCAGGCAATAGCAATGTAGCCTTTAGATTTGTTTTCAAATCTGATGAAAGTGATAATAGTGCAGGGGTTGCTATTGATGATTTTACGATTATTGGCACAAATTTACCTGTACAATTAGTAACGTTAAGTCCGCCTAATTTGAATGTAGATGTATTGAGAAATTCAGATTTAGTAATGACTTTTGATAAAAATATGCAAAAAGGTACAGGAAATATCACTATTAAAAAAATAAGTGATAACTCTACCGTTCAAACTATCGCTGTAAGTGCTACTAATGTAATTGTTGCTGCCAATATTGTAACAATTAATCAAAATGTTTTAGATTATGGTACACAATATTACATAGAAGTACAAAATGGTGCTTTAAAAGATATAAACAATAATAATTATGCTGGTTTTTCAGGAAACGGAACTTGGAAATTTACAACAATTGCTAATTTACCTGCACAAATATTAACGTTAAATCCAGCCAATTTGAGTAATGATGTAAGTATTACCACAAATTTAGCAATGACTTTTAGTAAAAATATGCAAAAAGGAATTGGAAATATTACAATTAAAAAAGTAAGTGATAACACTGTTGTTCAAATTATCAATGTCAATAATATCAATGTTACATCAAATGTTGTAACAATTACTCAAAATTCATTAGATTATGCCACTGCTTATTATGTAGAAGTTGATAATGGTGCATTGAAAGATGTTGATAATAACAATTATGCTGGTTTTGTTGGCAATGTTACTTGGTCATTTACAACTATCTCACAAACAACCAATCCATCTTTGGTAAGTTTGGGTAATATTGGGCAATTAGATGTGGTATTTAATAAAAGTTTCAATGATTTTGCTATTAAAACTAACAATACTAAATTTACAAACGCGACCATCAAAATTTTTGATATGAAAGGAACACTCGTTAATAGTCAAAATCTACTTGAACTATATGATAATACTTCTTTGAATATGAAAAATTATGTAGGTGAAGGTTATATTGTTGTAATAGAAACTGCACAAGGTGGAAAAACCAAAAAAGTCTATAAAAATTATTAAAAAATAGAATGATTTATAAATCCAAAAAGAAAGAAAAACTTGATTCTTCTCTCTTTTTGGCTTTATGCTTTACACAGTACCACAATCGTCCAAAATTATTTTATTTTTTAGGATTTATTTTGGTCATTTTTGATGGATTGTTTTAGAAGGTTTTGCAAAAACACGTCTTAACCAACGTGGTAAAAATATTACACCTGCTATCAAATAAGGATAATAAGTAATCATTCTCCAAATAATGGCTACAAAACCTGTCAGAGCCAACGCAAATGGAGTATAAAAACCTTTGAAAGCCACTTCAGCAATACCCGAACCGCCAGGCGTAATGGCAATAATCAAAACTACCCACAAAATAACATGACGAGAGAAAATAACGCCATGATCCGCTAAGGTAAGTGTAGGTACAAATGCAGCAATTAAACAATTCACAATCGCGTAACGTGCTGTCCAAACCAATGCTGTTGAAATAATTGCTTTTAACCAATATGAAAACTCTATTCCTTTCAACTCTTGTGAGCCTACAATTAACTCATTTCCTTGATCTTCTGCTGCTTTTTGAAAACGTTTTAAAAATCGAGTTGAGGTTGCTTTAACAAACAACCATTTAATTGCTTGAGGTCTGAAAAATAACCCATAAAACATCAATAATGTATAAGCCGCAATGATTGAATAACTTGTATAAAATGTGGTACGTAATAGTCCAATGATAGTTGGATCAACGCCTGCTAAATAAAAAATTCCATTTTGATAATAATTATTAGCATCTAAAATCAAAACAATTGCTCCTACTGTAATAAAAAACATATTGTCCATAATGGCAGAAACCAATACATACGCCAATGATTTTCCAAAACTAATACCTTCTTTTAGTAATAAAAAAGTTGCAACGGCTGTCCCTCCTACTGCAGATGGGCTTATTGCTGATGAAAATTCCCATAAAATAATCGTATAAAAACTTCCTACCCAGCTCAATGCCTTGCGAGAAAGTTCACGAATGCGATAAATATAAAAACCATCTCTGATAAGTAGTGCTACAACCGCCATTGCCAACCAAAAATAATTTGGATTTTTAAAATTTTTGATAAAATCAGGATTACTAAGGTCTAAATATAACCAATAACCTGCCAATCCCAAACCTATTATGATAGGAATAATAATATTTCTTGGACTAAGCGTTTTTAAAATTTTTGAATCTTGCCCAGATGATTCGGGTTGTTTTTCTTCTGCCATAATATTAAATGATTTCACCTAAACAAATAGATGTTGGTGTAATTTAAACTCTTTTTTGTAATTTTTTTTATAAACTTTGTAGTAATAGTTCTGATAAATCATATACTTTTACGGTTTCCTCTACATTTTTTTTCTTTGTTCCATCTACCATCATTGTCATACAAAAAGGACAAGCAACCGCAATAATTTTAGCATCAGTAGCCAATGCATCTTCAATTCTTTCGTGATTCACTTCTTTATTACCATTTTCAGGCTCTTTGAACATCTGTGCACCTCCTGCACCACAACACAAACCTTTTGTTTTGCAACGTTTCATCTCAACTAATTCTGCATCTAATTGTTCTAAAACTTTTCGAGGTGCTTCATATATATCGTTTGCTCTTCCTAAATAACAAGAATCGTGATAAGTAATTTTTTGTCCTTTGAAACTTCCACCTTCTACTTTGAGTTTGCCTTCATCTATCATTTGTTGTAAAAAAGTAGAATGATGAATAACCTCATAGTTACCGCCTAAGTTAGGATATTCATTTTTCAAAGTATTAAAACAATGTGGGCAAGCCGTTACTATTTTTTTGACTTTATACATATTCAAAGTTTCGATGTTTTGAATGGCTTGCATCTGAAAAGTCATTTCATCTCCTGCACGTTTTGCAGGATCACCTGTGCAAGTTTCTTCGGGTCCTAACACAGCAAAATCAATATTCAAATGATTTAAAATTTTTACAAAAGCAACAGTTACTTTTTTATAACGGCTATCAAAAGAGCCTGCACAACCTACCCAAAATAATATTTCAGGTATTCTTCCGTTTAACTCAGCCATTACAGGCACTTTATAAGTAATTTCAGACATATTTTTATATTTTTTTGTAAATAATGAAGATGGAATAGTTGTATAAAAAATTCCATCTTTTTAAATAAATAAGCGTATATTTTTGTTTTAACTAAAAATCATATCCAATTGTTAAATAATATTTTGGTTCAGGTCCTACAATAAAATCTTCGACAGGCATTCCTACATCAAATTTAACATAATATCCAAAAACAATTGTCCTCAAACCTGCACCATATCCTTGTAACCATGGATTTTTAAAATCATTGACCAATGCTGTGAATACAGATTGACCCGAACCAATAATACGTGTATTGACACTGTTTTGTCTGTTAAATGGACTAACTCCCGTCCAAGCAGTCCCAATATCATAAAAACCAACTAATTGTAAATTATTGAAGAAACTACTTCTAATTCTATTACCAAAAATATATTTAAAAATAGGCAATCTCAACTCAAAATTTCCTAACAATACATTTTCACCTGACATTTTGTTATAGTTATAACCTCTCATATTGGTTACAAACTCCGTAAATAGTATATTAGAATTATCAAGAGAAGGGTCAAATCTCAAAGGGTCATCAGCACGCCCTACATCTGTTTGATTACCCACCCAATTATCCATACCACCCAAAACAAATTGTTTAGGATTACTACCACCAAAACGCCCATAAGTACCACGTACAGCTAAAATTATATCTCTGTGAATACGAAAATAATGACGTAAATCAGCTGTCAATTTGAAAAAATTAAAGTTTTTTGGTTTTAGTAACTGTCTTGATAGTCCTTCATTGATGGCAACGCCTCTGTAATCTTCAAAAACAACTTTTGCTCGTGTGCCATACATCATATTTTGTCCTGTAACCACTGATTTATCATACACCAATTCTGCTCTTAAACCTGCATAATGTACTTTATTTTGAGAAGCAAACGGATTATCTATACTTGTCGTAATTGTATTGACATAAAACGGATGAACACTTGCTCGCAATAAATTTGTAATCGGATAAGAAAATATACCTTGAATACGATTTAATGTATATTTTTGTACTAAAAAAGGTTCTTCTTGTGAAATAAAGAAAGTTTTTCTGTCAAATCTTGCTCCAACATCATATCTTTTAGCTAAATATTGGTATTCTCCAAAAAAATCACCACTTCTAAAATCAGAAAAATAAGTAAATCCACCTTTTATTTTATGATTTTCTAACAAATCAGCAGTACTCATATTGACTTGAAAACCAAATCTTCGAATAGGATCTATCTGCAAAGTCATCAATACATTTTCAAATCTTGCTTTAGGTGTATAATCAAACGAACCTTTTATTTTTAATTCTGTATTTTGATTGGTTTTTTTTGCTATTTCCAATAATTCGTTTTGTTTCTTTTCGATAACATCTTGTTCTTTTTTAACAATACTTTCATCAAAAGAATAATTATCAGTATCTATTTCATCTTTTTCAAATTGAGTTTCAACGATAGGTTTTTCGATGCTTTTCGTTAAAGTATCTATTGTTTTTTTAGGGTTGATTTCATTTTCGATACGCAAAGTTGGATGTCTTTGTAATCTCAAATAAGCTCTTTCTGTTTTTGTGATTGCCTCTTTTGGAATTTCGGTTTTGAAATCAAAATCTTTAATATAGTGAGGATACAAACGCCTTTTATTGAGTGTAAGATAAACAAAAGCGTTATTTTTTGGATTCAAATCAAATGTTCTTATGTTTTGTGTATAATTGGTGATTTGAACGTCTTTTTTTTCGTCCAAATTATATTTTTTAAGCTGATAAATACCTGTTTCCTCACTCAAATAAACCAGATTTTTATTGTCCAAAAATTTAGGATTTGTATTGATTCCTAATGTATTGGTAATTCTTTGCACTGTATTTTTTGATTGTTTTGGGCGATAAATAAAAATATTAAAATTATCAATATCTTTATTAAAATTTCCTTGTGTGATGCGTGTTACGGTTTGTAAACTATCTCCCAAACGATTTGAACTAAATGCAATCGCAGTCGTAGAATTAGGTAAAAATACAGGTGCTAAATCATCAAAATAATCATCTGTAATAGGTTTGATGTTATTTTCTCTTATCGTAAACATAAATAAATCATTCTGTCCCATTTTAAGTTCAGAATCTTGTTTTCTATCTGCACTCAATACAATATTATCACCATCATCAGAAAAATCAAAGCCTCTTATATGATTGAAATAATCAAATTCTCTTTGATAAGTTCTGTTGTATTTTTTAAAGACGATATAATTTTTAGGAACACTATTATAAACCGATAGAAAAAGTCTTGTCTTTTTTTGATAAATAATACCCAAATCAGTATTATTACGCCAAGAAAGCAATGGCAAATCTTCATCAACTCTTTGATTGACTGCATTATAACCACCTCTAAAAATAACTTTTCTTTTTTTAGAGCCAATATTCTGTATGAAAACCTTGAATTTTCCATTTTTACTTTCAGAATAAGCCACCTTTGTTCCCTCAGGATTGATAACAAATTGATTATAAGTTTTTCCACGCCTATTTTTTCCTGACAATTTAAGTGTAGAGGGCGCATCTCCTAATTTTTTGAGTGTTTCTGCTGCTGGAACGCTATAAAAATTTTCCCAATCATCAATGAAATTACTATAATCTACACCTAAGGCATAACCTATACCCGAACGCTCATTGCGCGTGATACGAGCGGCATTCAAAATGCTTGAGATATTGTTTTTACCATGTTTTTCAGCCACAAAGTTCCAAATCGAGTGTCCCAAGATGATTGCTTCTTTGCCTGATGCTAAATGTGGTTTTCTCCAACGTTTTTTTCGTACCATATCACGTACATAATCGTCCATGTTAGCTGACCAACCTTCTGCCACAAAATCAGCAACTCCAAACAAAAACCATTCATTGTATTTGCCCAAATAAGAACTTTGAATCATATCTTTTAGATTTGCACCAAACATCATTTCTCGCACTAACATAAATGATAGTCTTTTTCTCAATTCTTTTTTAAATTCAGTTTCGTTGCCTGTAAAAGCCACCTCGATTTGTGCCTTGAAAAAATCAGTCAAACCACCCACCACAATTCCGTCATCATGCACACCCATATTGCTTTGTTGTAGGTCAGCAATTGAGTTATATAAAAAAATACGTGAACGTTTTGTAGGTTGAAAGCCTAAAATATCTGTAATTTCATTAAAATCATTTTCTAATAATCTTGCAGCAAATTGTGATAATCTCACACCATAATCATAAAAATAAATTTCAAAATTAGGAGTGCTTATGTATTTCCATTCAAATTTTTTGTACTGAATTCTATTCTTTCCAAACTTTTCTAATGTGTTTTGGGCTGATATTGAATTAAAAAATGAACAAATAATAAATAGAAATATTGTTAAAAATGATTGTAAGTTCATAAATTTATACATAGTAAAAAATAACATTTGTGCAAAAATACTATTTTTTATTTTTTTTGCAATATTATTTCAAAAAAAAATATAATTTTTATTTTTTTTAACTTTTTTATTTCAATTTTAATGTGTAGGTAATGTTATGTTTGTAATGTTTTTGTCTTTTTGAGCGGAGCGAAAAATCTGCCTTTTCGTTAGCAAAACGCTATTCAATGGCAAAGATGCTTCACTTCGTTCAGAAGGACAAAACATTGCATTTGTAACGCCACCAAAAAATTGAGTATAGATTAGAACAAGAACAAAACTAAGCAATAACCAAAAAATTGCAACTATCTCTCTACTCTGTCAATCTATCAACAATATTTACCAAAATAGAAAAAAATGTGTCAATTTGTCATATTTTATTACTTGGCATAAGTTTCGTTAAAGTAATAGAAAAGAAAGTTTATACTTTTTCTTTTCAAATTTTAATATTCACTTTATAAAAAATAATTTTCTAAAATAAAATTATGGCATTAACAATAAGACCTTTGGCAGACCGCGTAGTAGTCGAGCCAGCAGTTGCCGAAGAAAAAACAGCAGGCGGTATCATTATCCCTGACACAGCAAAAGAAAAACCTCAAAGAGGACAAATCGTGGCTATTGGCGAAGGAAAAGTAGCTGAAAATGGCACACTTATAAAACCACAAGTAAAAGTAGGTGATACAATTTTGTATGGCAAATATGCAGGAACAGAAATTACGGTAGAAGGTAAAGATTATTTAATCATGCGTGAAGCTGATATTTTTGCAATCCTTTAATTGATTTTATTTCAATTATTTATTTAACTTCATTATTATTTTCAAATTTCAAAAACATAATAGTCAAAAAAATATTTTGACTAATAATATATATTAAATACAATGGCAAAGCAAATATTCTTTGATATCGAAGCACGTGAAAAATTAAAAAAAGGCTTAGATAGTTTGGCAGATGCAGTAAAAGTAACCTTAGGACCAAAAGGTCGTAATGTAATTATTGACAAAAAATTTGGCGCACCTTCAGTTACAAAAGATGGTGTTTCAGTAGCAAAAGAAATAGAATTGAAAGACCCAATCGAAAATATGGGCGCTCAATTAGTGAAAGAAGTTGCCTCAAAAACAGCAGATAACGCAGGTGATGGTACTACAACAGCCACTGTATTAGCACAAGCAATTTTTAATGCAGGTTTGAAAAATGTAACCGCAGGTGCAAATCCGATGGATTTGAAACGTGGTATTGATAAAGCAGTTACGGTAGTGGTAGAATATTTAAAATCACAATCAAAACAAATCAATACTTCACAAGAAATTGCACAAGTAGCCACTATTTCTGCTAACAATGACGAAGAAATCGGTAAAATGATTGCTGACGCAATGGAAAAAGTAGGAAAAGAAGGCGTTATCACTGTAGAAGAAGCAAGAGGTACAGAAACAGAAGTAAAAACTGTGAAAGGTATGCAGTTTGATAGAGGTTATTTATCTCCTTATTTTGTAACCAATACAGAAAGTATGGAAGCAGAATTAGAAAACCCATTCATCTTAATTTCTGAAAAGAAAATTTCTTCTATGAAAGAAATTTTACCTGTTTTAGAAGGTGTGGCTCAATCAGGTCGTCCTTTGTTGATTATTGCTGAAGATTTAGATGGCGAAGCATTGGCTACTTTGGTTGTAAATCGTATTCGTGGCGCATTGAAAATTTGTGCAGTAAAAGCACCAGGCTTTGGAGATAGAAGAAAAGCAATGTTACAAGATATCGCAACTTTAACAGGTGGCGTAGTAATTAGCGAAGAGCAAGGCTACAAATTAGAAAATGCAACAATGGATTATTTAGGAAAAGCCGAAAAAATCACTGTTGATAAAGATAATACAACCATTATCAAAGGTGCAGGTGAAAAATCTGCCATTGATTCACGTGTGAAAGAAATTAAAGCACAAATGGAAAATACAACTTCTGATTATGACAGAGAAAAATTACAAGAACGTTTGGCTAAATTGGCAGGCGGAGTTGCAATTTTATACATTGGTGCTGCAACGGAAGTAGAAATGAAAGAGAAAAAAGACAGAGTTGATGACGCATTACACGCTACAAGAGCAGCCGTAGAAGAAGGTGTAGTAACAGGCGGCGGTGTTGCGTTGGTACGTGCTATCGAATCTTTGAAAAATGTAAAAACTTTGAATGATGACGAATTGACAGGTGTAAATATTATTCGCACTGCCTTAGAATCTCCTTTGCGTACTATCGTAGCGAATGCAGGTGGAGAAGGTTCTATCGTAATACAAAGAGTAAAAGAAGGCACAGGTTCTTTTGGATACAATGCACGCACAGACAAATATGAAGATTTGATGGCGGCTGGTGTATTAGACCCTACCAAAGTTACTCGTTTGGCATTAGAAAATGCTGCTTCTATTGCTTCTTTAATTTTGACAACTGCTGCAGTAGTAGCGGATTTGCCAGATGAAGACAAAGGAATGGGCGGAATGCCTCCAATGGGCGGCGGAATGGGTGGAATGATGTAATATCAACCTCAAAAAATAAATACTAATTCAAAAAAACCAAATCTATCTCAACAATAGATTTGGTTTTTTGTTGATACACATCAAAAATTAGTTTTTAGATTTCAAAAGTGAAAATAATTGATTAAAAAATTATTAAATATTTTATTTTTATTTGGATAAGAAAAAATATTTACCTTTGTTCAAAATAAAAAAGACGCTTGAACGCAACACTGTCATTCTTCGAATGACTGAAGTCTGCAGACTTCTATCAATACTATTTACATAACTTTATAACTTTTTAGACTTTGGACTAAATGAAAATTATTCAACAAAATATACTACTTTTGTCCTGCTGAACGAAGTGAAGCATCTTTACCATTGAATAGCATTTTGC
>RDZP01000144.1 GCA_004294005.1 Cytophagia bacterium | reverse complement strand
TCTGGCTCACAAATCGTTGATTAACAAGCAGTTGCTTCACTTCGTTCAGCAGGACAAAAGGAACTTTTTTTATCATTGCACTAAAATTGTCAGAGTACCATATTTTTTTATTCTCATTTTTGAAATAATTGTATAATTTGATAAAAAATAAAGTATTGACTTTTTTTATTCATTTCTAAACACTGATTTTATTAACCATAAAAAAAAGTATTCTTTTTATAAAGAATACTTTTAATAAAACTATTAAAACAAAATATTATGAAAAAACAAAATGAATCAAGATGATTATTTTTTGTCCTCTTTTTTATCTTCTTTCTTATCAGTAGCAGCAGGATTTTTAGTTTCATTTCCTTTTGTACCTTGATTAGTAGAAGACGGAAGACGTTTTTCTTGTGCTTTTTTAACGTTTGGGCTGCTAAAATCAACATTCCCTTTTTTATCCACCACAAAATTAGAACTCAAAACCAGCACAAATAAAGAAATTCCTAATATCCAAGTAAGTCTTGTTGCTAAATCACCCGCTTGACGCGCTCCAATTTGACTTGTAGCACCACCCGTAAATTGACTATTCAAACCACCACCTTTTGGATTTTGAGCCAAAACAACTAATGTAAGTAAAAAACTAACTAATAAAATTAATATAACAATGAAAATATACATTTCTTATATAGAGTTTACGATTTTAAATTTTCTTTTTTTATTAAGGCTGCAAATATAGACTGAATTAGATAAAAAAACAAAAAAAATATCATTTTTTTTATAATAAATTTATAAAAATCATTAAATTTGCGTTTTAGTTCTAAAAATATATGAAAAATAACTTTATTTTTATCCTTATTTTCTCTCTTTTGTGGAGTTGTACACCTACAAAAGAAGAACCTAACTTACGAGAGTTTGGATTAGATTTTTATCCATTAGAAGAAAATTTTTTTTGGGAATATGATGTAAAAGAAACAATTTATACACTTATCAATGCACCTGTTGTTCTTAATTATCAAATCAGAGAAGAATTAAAAGAGTTATTTATCGGCTTGGATAATTTGCCTGCTTATAGATATGAAAGATACAAACGTAATACAAGTAATGAGGTTTGGGTAATTGATTCAACAGGATTTGTTCAAAAAAATAATTCTTTTGTTAGGAAATCTGCCAATAATTATACTTTTGTAAAATTAGTTTTTCCATTACAAGAAGGAAAAACATGGAATGGAAATGCTTATAATAATTTAGGTGCAAAAGATTTTCAGATGAAAGATGTAAGAAAATCATATCAACTTGATAACACACAAAATTTTTCTCAAACGCTTAAAGTTTTTCAAGTCAATGACTCAAGCTTGGTAGCACTTAATCGCAGAGTAGAAATATATGCTGAAGATATAGGAATGATAGAAGCAAGTTATAAAACATTGAATTATTGTAGCACAAGTGCGTGTGTTGGGCAAGGTGTTATCAGATTTGGTAATGATTATAGTCAAAAACTCAAAAGATATGGGAAATTGTAAAACAAGTTCACTCAAAAAAACAAAAAATACAATGAATAAATACATCTCGACTCTATTTTTTTTATTTTTATTGATTGGTTTTGTAAATATACTCAAAGCACAAGAAGCAGAAAATAATTTTGAAAATGCAAAAACATTGATGCAAGATGGTGATTATGGAAAAGCCCTGAAACACCTCAATAAAGCACTTTCTATTAAAAATGAGTGGGCAGAAGCTTATCTAAGACGTGGACAAGTCTATTATGAATTGGGCAAATACAAGGAAATGATAAAAGACTGTGAAAATGCTTTGAAATACGATAAAAATTTGGTGCAAGCATATTTTAATCTTGGAATTGCTCAATATAATCTCAAAAATTATGCAGGTGCATTGCCTCATTTTACTATGTTTTTAGCCAAAAAACCAAAAGACGCAGAGGCATTGGCTTGGCGAGGAATGTCTAATTTTTATCTCAAAAATAAAAAACAAGCTTGTGAAGATTGGGAAAAAGCAATCGATTTAGGAAATTCGTATGTAAAACCATATTATAATAAAAATTGTCAAGAAGAAAATGCTTCACAGATTAAAGAATAATTGTTCATTTTTTAATCTAAAAGCAATCATTTATGACTCAATATCAATTATTTGTAAAAAATAAAAAAAATAAATGCAACAAATTAGTATTATTACCTCACCCGAGATTGCTTTTAACCCTGACAATTTATTCAATTATTTGCAAAATCTTTATCAATGCACTGATTTTAGGGTTGTGCGTAGGTCTATTGATGCGCGTCAAAAAAATATAAAAGTTAATTTAACAATTACTTTGTATCAAAATGAAATCAAACCTCCTTTGCTTAATATTCAAAATAACTACCAAAATGTCCACCAAAAACCACAAGTAATTATAGTGGGAGCAGGCCCCGCAGGGCTTTTTGCAGGTTTAAGACTCATAGAATTAGGAATAAAACCAATTATTTTAGAACGTGGACAAGATGTAAGAGGAAGACGTAGAGATTTGGCGGCTATCAATAGGGAACAAATCGTCAATCCTGAATCTAATTATTGTTTTGGTGAAGGTGGTGCAGGCACTTATTCAGATGGAAAACTTTATACACGTTCACACAAAAGAGGTGATATTTTAAGAGTATTAGAAATTTTGGTGCAACATGGTGCATCAGAAGATATTTTGATAGATGCACACCCACACATAGGCACTAATAAATTACCAACCATTGTGCAAAATATGCGTGAAACAATATTAAAATATGGCGGAGAAATGTATTTTAATACAAAAGTAACCGATTTTATTATCGAAAAAAACAAAATGAAAGGTGTTGTTACTGCTGATAAAAAAACTTGGGAAGGATTGGCAGTTATTTTAGCCACAGGACATTCTGCAAGAGATATTTTTTCTTTATTAGAACAAAAAAATATTGACCTTGAATTTAAACCTTTTGCATTAGGAGTACGCATCGAACACCCTCAAAAATTGATAGACAAAGTACAATATCATTGTGAAGACAGAGGCGAATATCTCCCCGCATCTTCTTATAGCTTAGTAAGTCAAGTCAATTACAAAGGCAAACAAAGAGGCGTTTTTTCTTTTTGTATGTGTCCGGGCGGCTTCATTGTACCTTCTGCTACTGAAAATGGTGAAATCGTTGTCAATGGAATGTCTCCATCTCGCCGTAATTCCAAATTTGCTAATTCGGGAATCGTGGTATCGGTTGATGAAGATGACATAAAAGATTTTAAATCTTTTGGCGCATTGGCAGGAGTTGCTTTTCAACAATCTATCGAGCAAAAAGCCTGTCAATTAGCAGGCAATTCTCAAAAAGCACCCGCTCAAAAAATGGCTGATTTTGTTCAAAAAAAACATTCAAACGATTTATTAGATTGCTCTTACCAACCTGGACTTACCTCTGTGGTTTTAGATGAAGTTTTACCTGATTTTATTGCTCATACCTTGCGTGAAGGTTTTATTGATTTTGGTAAAAAAATGAAAGGTTATCTTACCAATGAAGCCCAAATTATAGGCGTAGAAAGTCGTACATCTTCACCCATTCGTATTCCAAGAAATCCAGTTACTTGTGAACATATCAAAATTGCTAACTTTTTTCCTTGTGGAGAAGGTGCAGGCTATGCGGGAGGAATTATGTCTGCCGCGATGGACGGTGAAAAATGTGCAGAAAATTTGGCTTTGTTATTAGCAAAATAAAATATTTTTGGGCGATTACGTGCTATCGTGCAAAGCACAGAGCCAAAAAAGAGAGAAAAAACTCGCAAAGCCTCGTTTTTCTCTCTTTTTGTCTCTGCAAGTCT
>RDZP01000052.1 GCA_004294005.1 Cytophagia bacterium | reverse complement strand
AAAGACTTTTATTGAGGTTTAGAATTCAAAATTAGTCTTTTCTTTTTTTATTTCAAAAAAAAAATTTAAAAAAACCTAAAAAATAGTAGGGTAGAGTAAGGGTAGAGTACATAAATTTAGCAAAGCAAATATCCAAATATTTTAATGTTATTTATTTGTTAAAATAATTATTTTAATTTGAAGAATGTAGGTAAAATAGACAAGGCTATAAAAAAACATTTTTTTGGCTGTTAAATTAGCACTAAAAAATCAATTCAAATCAAAAAAAATGACTAAAAATTTATCATTCTAAAAATTCCTATTTATCTTTGCAGTATGAAAATAGGAATTTTTTTTGGTGGTCAATCACGTGAGCGTGAGGTATCGTTTGCAGGCGGAAGAACTGTTTATGATAATTTAGACAAAAATTTATTTGAGCCTGTCCCCATTTTTGTAGATAGTTTGGGGAACTTTATCGAGTTGGATTGGCAATATATATACAAAGGGACGATTAGAGATTTTTATCCTCCTGCTCAATTTATTCCAGCATCTACCTCAAAAATTCAATTATACATCGAGTCTTTAGGCAATTTATCTGCTGAAAAATTAGAAGAAATTATCAGTCAAGTTGGTAAAAAAATAGAACCTAATCAATTCAAAGATTTATTTGATTTTGCTTTTTTGGCATTGCATGGGCAATATGGCGAAGATGGTAATATTCAAGGTATTTTAGAATGGTACAATATCCCTTATTCAGGCAGCGGAATTTTACCTTCTTCTATTGGTATCAATAAAATTATTCAAAATAATATTCTCAAAAATGCAGATTTTTATCGTCCTGAACAAGTGGTTATTCAAAAAGATGAAATTGTACTTTTTGAAGATATTGAAAAAAAATTGGGATTACCTTTTGTAATCAAATCTCCTCATCAAGGTTCTTCGATTGGTGTATCAATTATCAAAAATAAAAATCAGTTTCAAAAAGCATTAGAAAAAAGTTTTTTTATAGAAAATATTGATATTATTGATTGGAAAAATAAAAATACACAAGAAAAACAACAATTTTTACTGAAATTTACAGATATACGTGAAGGAGTAGGTTTTCCTGTTTTTACACAATATCAACAAATTATTTATCACCCCGAACAATTATTATCTTTATTAAATGAAAGCAATGAAAATATAATATTGACTGCAAAAAATAGTGAAGAATTTGTACTTTTTGAAGAATTTATTGAAGGAAAAGAATTTTCTTGTATCGTCATTCAAGATGAATCAGGAAAAACATTGGCATTATCGCCTACCGAAATCCGAAAATACAATGATGTTTTTGATTATCGTTCTAAATATCTACCAGGAACAAGCCGAAAAATAACACCTATAGAAACAACAGATGAAATTATCATCGAGATTCGTGAACAGTGTTGTCGTTTGTTTGAAGTATTAAATTGCAATGTGTATGCACGCATAGACGGATTTATCAGAAAAAAAGACAATGCTATTTTTTTGAATGACCCTAACACAACCTCAGGAATGATGCCTTCTTCTTTTTTCTTTCATCAAGCGGCAGAAATTGGACTTAATTCTAAAGATTTTTTGACCTATATTATCCGAACTTCTTTGTCTGAAAGAATAAAATCAGGAAAAAACAATGTTTTTTTAAGGCAAATTTTATTGCAATTAGACCAAAAAATAAAAGATAATAAAACACAAGCAACTCAAAAAATACCCGTAGGTGTGTTGATGGGTGGTTATTCGACTGAAAGGCATATTTCGATGGAAAGTGGAAGAAATGTGTATGAAAAATTAGCTTCTTCGACCAAATATGCACCTTTTACTATCTTTTTGACAGGCGACGAAAAAGAACAACTGATGTATATTCTCCCGCTCAATTATATGCTCAAAGACAATGCTGATGATATAAAAGATAAAATTAATCATCAAAAAAATGCTTTGATTATGGAAAATATTATCAAAGAATTTGAAAATATTACGCAAAAATATGTAGGATTTGTACTCAAAAAGCCTGAAAAAATTAGTTATCAAACATTAGCAGAAAAAACAAAATTGGTTTTTATTGCTTTGCACGGAAGACCGGGCGAGGACGGAGCAGTGCAAAAAGAATTTGAAAAATTAGGCATTGCTTATAATGGTTCGGGAGTTGAGAGTTCAAAATTAACTATCAATAAGTATGAAACCAATGAAATTTTGCGTAAAAATAATATTTTAGTGGCAAATCATACTTTGATTTTTGAGAAAGATTGGACAGAAAACAAAGAAAATGTTTTACAAAATATTGTTGCTAATTTTCAATTTCCATTGATTGCCAAGCCTGCCGATGATGGTTGCAGTTCAGCAGTTAAAAAAATTAAAAATACCGAACAACTGACTGCTTTTGCGGAAATGATGTTTAGACCTTTTCCTGATTTTTTAGAAAATTCAGTAAAAATATTAGATTTAAAACAAAATGAGGAATTTCCACAAAAAAATTATTTTTTAGTGGAGGAATTGATTGAAAAAAAAGAGGCAAATTATTTTTTAGAAATCACAGGCGGAATGCTTACACATTTCAACGAAAATAATAATGAAATTGAATATGAAGTTTTTGAGCCAAGTGAAGCATTGGCAACGGGTGATATTTTATCATTAGAAGAAAAATTTTTGGCGGGAGAAGGGCAAAATATTACACCTGCTATTTATGTTGATAAACAAAATTTGAATCAAGAAGTGGCGAAAAAAGTAAAAGAAGAACTCAAAAAAACTGCTCAATTATTGAATGTAAAAGGATATTGCAGAATAGATGCCTTTGTGCGTGTGTATGAAAATCCATTCAAAGTCGAAACAATTATCATAGAAATCAATTCTTTGCCCGGTATGACACCTGCTACTTGTATTTTTCATCAAGCGGCAATCAATCAATACAAACCTTATCAATTTATTGATAAAATTTTGGAATTTGGTAAAAAAAATGCAAATAAATAAAACCGAAAAAAGTATGATAATAAGAATTGTAAAAATGACTTTTAAAAAAGAACTTGTCAAAGATTTTTTAAGAAATTTTGATGAAAATAAACAAAAAATTAGACAATTTAAAGGTTGTCAATATCTCGAACTATGGCAAGAAGATGGCAAAGAAAATGTTTTTTGCACGCATAGTCATTGGGAAACCGCCAAAGATTTAGAAAATTATCGTCATTCTGCTTTTTTTGAATCAGTTTGGAATTATACAAAAACATTGTTTGAAGAAAAAGCCATCGCCTTTTCTGTGCAATCAAAAGAAGTGGTAAAACCTGAATTTTTGAATTATAATTAGAATTGTAACACACGTTTTTAGCGTGTGTTTTTTTGTTGTTAGAATATAAAAAAAAATGAAAATTAGCATTTGAAAATCAGTTTTATAACATTCTAAAACTATAGAACACTGATAAAACTGATGTAAAGAACACGGATTTTAAGAAAAATACAAAATCAACTTATTTGCATAAATGCTAAAATAATAATATATTTGCAAAGTCTAATTTTTACTCACTTATATTATGCCCAATCACCAAAAACACAGAGGACAACAATCGAAAGACAAAGAAATATTTGATAAAAAATGGCAGAAAATAATGAGCGAAGCCACTGATGATATGTGTTTTTTATTAGAAAAAAAATATTCTGAAAACGCCTCGCTCAAATTGGTCGGCGACCATTATCAAATCAATGAACGACAAAGAAAAGCAGTTTTTAGATGTGCTTGCCCACTGACAAATATCGGAAAGAGAAAACAAAAAAGTCTTTCTTTTAATGATATAGAAGGGAAAACTGTAGCCATTGATGGTTATAATTTGTTGATAATTGTTGAGAGTATGCTCTCAAATGGCTATATTTTTAAAGGCAGAGATGGTGCATACAGAGATGTAGCAAGTATTCATGGTACTTATAAAAAAGTAGATGAAACTATTCCTGCTTTGTTATTGATTGCCAATAGTTTGATTGATTTAAAAGTCAAAAATGTAATTTGGTATTTAGATAGTCCAATTTCGAATAGTGGAAGGCTCAAATCTTTGATGAGAGAATTGGCTGAAGAATATTATTGGCATTGGGAAATAGAATTGGTCAATAGTCCTGATAAAACCTTAGTTGCCCTCGATTTTCCTGTTATTACGGCTGATGCTTGGATTTTAGACAATGTTACTAATTGGTTCAATTTATCAGAATATTTAATTGAAAATAAAATAAAAGATGTAAATTTGGTATGTTTATAAAATATTTTTTTGTCTTAACAGATTTTTAAAATATTTAACTAAAAATTACAACGAAACCTTGACAATATAGAAAACTTTTAAACATTTTTGTTTGTTTTATAGGTATAAAAATATTTTCAACAGAATATTTTATTAAAACAAAAAATATGAAAAAAATAGTCGTATTTGTTATTATTGCAGTCTTGACTTGGACTTGCCAGCCATCTGCCCCAAAAGATGAGTTTGAAAGTAGTATCGCTCAAAATCAAATTTGTTGTGATGAAGAAGAAGAAACTTCTATTGCTCAATTTGCTTCTCTCACCAAAGATGCAGGATTTATGAATAGCCACGAACTCCCTGAAAAATGTACTAAAAAAATAACAGGCGGAGAAAATATTACTTTTAAAACAGAAGATGGAAAAGATGGAAGCGGTTTTTTATTCAAATCTAACAAACCGTCTAAAAAATATCTGGTCGTTATTCATGAATGGTGGGGTTTAAATGACCATATCAAAGTAGAAGCACAAAAATTTTATGATGATTTGAAAAATAAAAATGTAAATGTAATTGCCATTGATTTATATGATGGAAATATTGCTACTACACGTGAAGAAGCAGGAAAATTGATGGGTGAAAATAAAGCAGAACGCTCAAAAGCAATCTTAGAAGGTGCTTTTGCCTATATGGGCAAGGACGCAAAAATTGCAACAGTAGGTTGGTGTTTTGGTGGTGCTTGGTCTTTACAAGCTTCATTATTAGCAAAAAAACAAGCCGTAGGTTGCATTATTTATTATGGAATGCCTGAAAAAGACAAGGAAAAACTAAAAAATCTAAATGCTGAAGTTTTAGGAATTTTTGCATCACAAGAAAAATGGATTAATACAAAAGTGGTTACACAATTTGAAGCAGATTTGAAAGAACTAAAAAAGAAAAACACAATCAAAAGTTTTGATGCTGAACACGCTTTTGCCAACCCAAGCAATCCAAAATATAACAAAGAATTTGCCGCAGAAGCCTATAAAATGAGTTTGAAATTTTTGAAAAAGAAATTCTAATATTAAAATTTTATAGCATAAAAAAAACAAGTATTTCACTTTTCAAAAAGTAAAATACTTGTTTTTTTTATATTTGTATTGAAAAAATTATTTTTTAAGCATAATGTGATATTGCTAATATTTTTTCAACTTCTTTGTTTTCATTTTCAATCGGATTAAAAAAAGTACGCAGACGCACCAATTCACCTTCTTTTCCTTCATAATTCAAATTTAACATCACAATTATTTTGTGTTCTATTTGTGAAAATAATTGTTGATAAGCACTTTGAGAACGGTCTGCAATATCTACAATATCATTCAAATTTTTATTATTAATATCATTCAAATCATAACCTAATGTACGTTCAAAAGGTTTATTGATAGTCAAAATATTACCTTTCATATCCAACTCCATTGAAATAAAAGAATTATCCAATGCTTTTATTTTTTGTTTTTCAATAGATGATAATTGATTTTCATTGTTATTTTTTGTTGAATTTTCAGTTTTTTGCGTTGAATTTTCAGTTTTTTGCTCTGACTTTTCTATATTATTAACAAAAAGAGATTGATTATCAATAATTTTAGTCATTTCTGCCTGCAACCATTCTGCTTGTGTTTCGATTTCTTTTTTCTTTTCTGACAGATGAAAATGTATCAATTCTAAATCTTCTAATCGTTTTTGAAACTCTGCTTCGTCATTATTTTTTTGCTCTTTGATGAGTGTCAATTCCTCGTCTTTAAGTCTTAATTCAGCAATTAACTCAGCCAATTCGGGTACATTCTCACTTTTTTCGTTCAAATCTTTGATATTTTCCTGCAAGAAATTAGCTTCTTTTGTTTTATTATACAATTCTTCTTCTAAGCTGGTTAATTTTATTTCTAATTTAGCCATTGCCTGCAAAGCATTATTTTTATAAAAAATATCTTGCTCCAAAGATTGAATACGTTTTTTTGAATGTTCCTCTGTTTTTTTAATTTCAGCATTATCATTTTCAATGTCTATTAGATTTTTCTCTAATGTACTAATTTTAAAATGTAATTGATTGGTTTGTTCTTCCAATAATTTTTCTTTATTCGAAACACTTTGTACCAAAACAGCGACTTGATCTCTCAAATGTAAAATTTCCTTATTTTTGTTATCAAGGTCATTTTGTAAATCTTGATTGCTATCGTTATTTTTTTGATTCAAATTATTCTTAAGTATCAAAATTTCATCTTTGAATACATTGATGTCTTCCAAATAATTTTTTTCTGTATTTTTAAGTTGTGTTTCAAATTTTTCAATCAAATTATTAGTTGCTTTGTCTTTTTCCGCTAAAACTTCCTCCAAATTATCGATATAATTTTTTAGGTCATCTTTTTCTTGTAAAATGACATTCAAGGTATCCAATTCCCCTAATTGCTCTTTTAAATCAATAATTTCACTTTCTTTATCAGCAATAATATAATTGAGTTGGTCAATTCGTCGATTCAGTTCAGTTGTATCTTCTTGTTGAGTTAATAAATATTGTGAAACGATATATTCATCTTCTCTTTTTTTGTACTTTGCTTGTACTTGTACTAATTCGCCTTTTGTTTGATGATAATTTTCGTCTGCTTCTTGTAATAATTGCCTCAATTTACTCAATTCTTGGCGTGTTTGGTCGAGGTCATTTTCTAAATTAACATATCTTTCTTTCCACGCTTCAAGGAGTTGTTCATTTTGAGTAGTAATATTTTGTCCTTCTAATTGTGCTTTTAGTTGTGTAATCTCATCAGAAAATGTTTCAATTTTAGAACGATATTCTGTTTTTCTTTCTAAAATTTCATTGTCTAATTTATCAATTTCTTCATCTTTCCAACGCACAGCATCTTTCAACATATCAATTTCAGTTTGTTTTTTCATCAAATCTTGATTGATATTTTCAGTTAAATTATTATTTGATATTTCGCTTTGATTATTAGGTTGAGGTAATATCTCTTGTAAATTAATATGGCTCAATGCTTCTTCAAGTTCTGCTTCTTTTTTATCTAATTTTGCTTGTAAATCAGCAATTTCACTGTCTTTCTCGTTAAGTTGTACTTCTAAAAATTGATATACTTGTTGTTTGAGTTGGTCTTGTAATAATGTTTTCTGAGATTTTTGACTTGCAAAATGATTTTCCATTCCCATTGCAATACTTTTACTTACTCTTTCTAAATAAGTCATTATTTTTGAACTTACTTTGTTGGTAATCATTATTTCAACCACACCAAAAGTCTTTTGACGAAACGACAAAGGCACAATTAACATTGATGCTTTTCCCAATCCACCCAAAGCAGTATCAAATTGTATTTCTATTTCATCTAACAGTAAAATGGTTCCACTTTTAGCTGCTTCTCCTATCAAACCTTCTCCTAAATTAAATTCTTTTTTTGTAAGACTGTCAATACTTGAAGCAAAACAAGCTGTAGCACGCAATTTATTTTCTTCCTCAAAATAAACAAAAAAAGCACTTCGAACCGATTTGAGTGTAGTGGATAAAACGCTCAATAGTTGTTCTGTAAACTCATAGATATTTTTATCTTGTTGAGATATTATCAAGTCATCAAGGCGAACCAAATTAGATACTATCCAAAATCCATCTTCTGAACTTTGTTCATCTTCTGTCCTTTGTGTTGATGAAATCATTATTTTATCTTCCATAAGTATATTCTTTGTTAAAATTGTGGGAGATGAAATTTCCTCCATTGAAATTGTTTTAAGAATGTCCATATTTTTGTAGCTTTGATTATCAATAAGACAAACAAAGTGCCAAATCAATTATGAAGCTACAATGATATGAAAAACTTTAAAAAAAAGAGTATTTCAGACTACAAATATAAATATTTTTGTGAACAAATTATAATTAATAAATTAAATTAACAAAAAAATTAAAATATTCATTCAAATACACTAATTAATTATTTTATCATTTACATACCACATTAAAGGTGCAAAAACAAAACCTACGAATATACTGGTGAATAAACGTGTTGTATCAAAACTTTCATTTCTTGTCAAAATATGAAAGACTTGCACAACCACACCCAACAAAAATCCCCAATAAAGCCCCTGCACTAAACAATATCTTAACAAACCTTTTTGTTTTTGTCTTTCCCAATACAATCTATATTTGGATTTTTCAGTACTTTGTGTTTGATTTTCCATAATTTTATTTTATTTGGATAAGAAGTATTTTAATTTTTCTGTGCTCAAAAAAAAGAACAGAAAAATTTTCATTGATAAAATAAAAAAAACAATAGTTTAAACAGTCATTAGTTCAATTTCTTTTTTATTTACAATATCATCAACTTTTGATATAAATTCATCAGTAAATTTTTGTACTTTTTCTTCTGCTCTTTTGATAGCATCTTCTGAAGCACCTTCTTTTTGTAAATCTTTCAAAGAACCATTAATATCTTTTCTGATATTTCTAACGCTCACTTTTCCTGCTTCACCTTCTTGCTTTACTTGTTTAACTAATTTTTGTCTGCGTTCTTCTGTTAAAGGCGGCATCGACAGGCGTATTAATTCACCATCATTATTGGGTTGAATACCTAAATCACTGTCTTTGATTGCTTTTTCAATTTTGCCAATCATTGATTTTTCAAAAGGTTTGATAGTGATTGAGCGAGCATCAGGTGTATTGACACTTGCTACTTGTGTGATAGGTGTGGGCGTACCATAATAATCGACCAACAATCCATTTAACATCTCAGGGCTTGCTTTTCCTGCACGAATTTTTGTAAATTCACGTTGTGTATGTTGCACTGCTTTTTCCATTAAGTCGCGTGCTTCATCAAGATACATTTTAATTTCCTCTTCCATTTTTATTTTTTGGGTTGATAATTTAAAATTTTTATTTATGAATAATTTTAATGAACAAGCGTTCCTACTTCTTCGCCTGCCACCACTCTTAACAAATTACCTTCACTATTCATATCAAAAACAATAATTGGTAAATTGTTTTCTCTACAAAGGGTGAAGGCAGTCATATCCATTACATTTAAGCCTCTTTCATATACTTCTTGAAAAGAAATATTAGTAAATTTTTCGGCATCATCAAATTTTTCAGGGTCAGCGGTATAAACGCCATCTACTCTTGTGCCTTTTAACACTACATCAGCCTCAATTTCTATTGCTCTCAAACTTGCTGCTGAATCAGTTGTGAAATAAGGGCTTCCAATACCTGCTCCAAATATCACCACGCGTCCTTTTTCCAAATGTCTAACGGCTCTCCGCTTAATAAAAGGCTCACAAACTTGCTCCATTTTGATACCTGACATTAGCCGAGTAAAAACACCTATTTTTTCTAAGGTACTTTGCAAAGCCATTGCGTTGATAACAGTGGCTAACATTCCCATATAATCTCCCTGTACTCTATCGATACTACTTCCTACGGTTTGCGCTCCCCTAAAAATATTACCTCCACCAATCACAACGGCAACCTGAATACCTTGTTCAACTACTTTTTTTATTTCGTATGCGTATTGTTTTAATACTTTTGCATCAAGTCCGTAAGATTTTTCACCCTGTAAAGACTCACCACTTAATTTGAGAAGAATACGTTTGTATTTCATTGAGAATAAAAATAAATTGTAATTAAAAATTTTGCAAAAGTAGTGAAAAAAAAATATTTTTGAAAATTTTTTTTGTTTTATGCTTAAAATTAATTTATTTTTATTTTTTTAGTAGTAGAAACAAAAGAAAGTAAATATTTTTAAATAATGAGTGATAGGAAATTGATAAGACCATCTTTGAGCAAAGTTTCAATTCTAATCAATGGTATGGTTAAAAAGAAAAATTGAGTTGGAAATTTGAAACAAAATTTGTCGTTTCAATTCCAATAACTGGTGCGATTAAAAGCAACAGGAAAAAACAAATGTAGATGAGCGTAAGGATGTTTCAATTCCAATAACTGGTGCGATTAAAAGTAAAACTCAATACAAAGACAGCATAGAACTTGCAAAGTTTCAATTTCAATAACTGGTGCGATTAAAAGTCCTAAAAGGATTTCCGTTTTTTTGATGCTGTTTTGGTTTCAATTCCAATAACTGGTGCGATTAAAAGTCAAATTTTAAATGAAAAAATAAATTTTTGTATAGTGTTTAGTCTTATTTATTTTTTTGTTTTATATTATTGGATACAATCTTTTTAGTTTAACCCTTGTGATTTTGTATTGATAGAAGCCTCCAGACTTCACCACTCGGAGAGTTGAAAAGGCGTTGGTTTGGGGTATTTTTTGGTTTGTTAGGATTTTGTTTTGTTGTGTTTGGTTGTATCACGCAATGAAACAAAAAACCTACACTTACAACCCCACAATATAAAATTTTATTTTTTCTTCCATTGTGTTTTTGTATTTTTTATATTATTTTGGTAATCATTTTTTACTTACAAAAGAATATTTATTTTTTGATAAAAACAAAAATCAAGATAATATTTTGATGAATTTATGTTGGAATTATTTATATTTTGATTGTTTTGATATTGGATTTATTGAGTTGATATATCCAAAATAACATTTTTTTTTATTTTTTTGAAATATCAAAATAAAGCTTTATCTTTGTAAATTATTTTATCATTGATAATTTTGGGTATGAATCTATAATTAAGTTTTTTCATGTTAATGAATTTATTTCAAAAAAAAATATTTTTTTATAAATAAGAAGAAGATATTTTTTGAATAAAGTCAATGATTCTTCTCCTAATTATCATTTATATCCTTCTGAAAACAATTAACCTATGGTACAAAACGCAAGTATGTTGCTTAAATCAGAAAAATTATGTAATTTAGTAAAAAAAGAAATTCAGTTATAAATAAACAAAATTCAAATACTCAATATTATGAAAAAACATTCAATTTTTTACCTTATTTTATTTATCTTTTCATTCAATTATACTTCATTTGCACAAATAACTATTGAGACTGATAAATTTAAAAAAGGTTTTTCTAAAAAATATGATTTCTTACTCGAAGTAACATTGGAATTAAAAAATGAAAAAAAAGGAAATTTTTTCAAAGAAATTTCTGAATATTATTATGAAATCGATAAAGATACATTAGGTTATTACCAAGTTCAATATAATTTGTATGCAAAAACAGCCAAAGAATTGGAAAATAAAAAATATACTATAAAAAATCTAAAGCGAATTTATTTTCAAAAAGTACCAATGAACGCATTACTTCTTCAAGGCAGTGATGAAAAACCCTATACTTTTACTATCAAAGAAGGAACTATTAAAAATAAAAAAGAATATGAAATTATTGTCAGAATAAATCCTGAAAAACAATATTATACTGCTGAATTGTCAGTAGAAAATAATAAAATTACGAATATAGAGGAAGAAAATGATTATTCACACTTTGCTATTTTCTTTTTAGAAAAAAATAATGCTGAAAAATTTAGAGAACTACTTTTAAATATAACAAGATAAAAGAGTTGATTTTCAGTTGATAAAATAAATGTCAGAATAGAATAAAAATATAATCATTTTTTTTGTATCCTAATCTTTGTTTTTATCAAAAAAAAACATAACTTCGCACCAAAAAAAAATCAACTTCAATGAAAGTCATTACTAAAAAATATCAACTATCTCCAAAAATATATCGTACTATTTGTATGAAAGGCGTTTTGAAAAAAAAATGGTGGCAGCCTTTGGCATTATTTGCTGGATTATTTGCCCTCAATCTATTGATAAGCCTTACTTTATATTATAATTATTGGATGTATATTTTTGCTATTTTAGCACCAACTTTATGGTACTTATTTTGGTGGGTTCAGTTTACTGCTTCTCCTAATTTACCACAACTAAAACCTTTTTTTGAAAAATTTATGTATGAGTTTACAAGCCGAGATATTGTCTTGAAAGTAAATGCAAAAGAAGGAGTGCAATTAAAATGGGAAAATATTGTTGCCGCAGAAAAAACAAATGAAGCATTTATTTTACATATTGGTTTGGGACAAATTTTATATTTACCATTCAAAATTTTTAATAATGATACTGATTTGAAATTCATGGAAGAAGGAATTTTGAAAAGGAAAAATTTATTAAAATAAAAATAAAGCGATAAAAAATACAATGAAAATAACCATTTTAGGTAGTGGTACTTCACAAGGTGTGCCTGTCATTGCTTGCGATTGTGATGTGTGTAGTTCTTTGGATTGGAGAGACCAAAGATTGCGTGTTTCAGTGTATATTGAAATAAATGATAATTATTTTGTGATAGATACCGGACCTGACTTTCGCACTCAAATGTTAAGAAATCGTATCACAAAATTAGATGCTGTACTTTTTACACACGAACATAAAGACCATACTGCGGGTATGGACGATTTGCGCAGCTTCAATTTTAAATTGCAAAAAGATATTCCAATTTATGCACGAGAAAGTGTAATGGAACAACTCAAACAAGAATTTGCTTATATTTTTGTGGCAAAAGATAAAAAATATCCGGGTGTTTTGAACATAGAAGAACATCTGATTGAAAACAAAATTTTTCAAATCAACAACATTAATATTTTACCAATAGAAGGATTACATTATAAATTACCTGTTTTTGGTTTTAGAATTGAAGATTTTATTTATTTGACAGATGTTAATTTTGTAAATGAAGTTGAAAAACAAAAAATGAAAAATGCAAAGGTTTTGATTGTTGGTGCATTGCAAAAAGAAGAACATATTTCTCATTTTACTTTATCACAAGCCATTGATTTTATCCAAGAACTACAACCTGAAAAAGCATATATTACGCATATTAGCCACAAAATGGGAAAACAAATGGACGTTGAAAAAGAACTCCCTGCAAATATTTTTTTGGCTTATGATGGACTGGAAATTCATCTTTAAAATCATTTTTTGTTGAAATGATAGAATGCCAATAAAACTGATGTAATTATAATATTATACAACCAAATTATGATTAATGCCATTTCAAAAAGTAAAATTGGTGAAGATGTTTGTCTGCAGTTAAGTTTACCTAATCATAAGTATTTTTATTTGTGTGATTGTGGACAAGCCTCTGATTTGACAATCGCTGATGTAAAAAATTTAAACGGATTGTTTATGAGCCACACGCACATAGACCATTTTTATAACTTTGATATGTTATTGCGTCATCAACTTCCCGTTACACGACAAATTGTAATTTGCGGTCCAAAAGGTATTGCTAAAAATGTACAAGCAAAATTATTGGCTTATAATTGGGATATTTTATTGACCGAAGAACAAGCCGCAAACGCATTGAGTTATCAAATTAGAGAAATTACAGAAAAAGGAATTTTTCTCTATGAATTGCATACGCCTCAATGGAAATTAGAAAGAAAAGGAAAATTAAAAAATGAATATTTGTATGAAAATGAAGTTTTTAAAGTAAAATATGCCATTTTGAATCATAATACACCTTCTATTGCTTATAGTTTTATCGAACATTCAAAAATAAGTATGAAAGAAAATTGTCCTTTGAAAGCAGGAGAATGGATAAAATTATTAAAAAAAGCATTCCAAGAAAAAAATAATCAACAAATTATCAATATTGGTAATGAAAGTTTTGAAGCAAAGGATTTATTTCAATATTTAGAAGAAAAACAAGGCTTTCAAGTAAGTTTTGTAATGGATCATTTGGCTTGTGAAGAAAATCATCAAAAAATCATACAACTTTGTAAAAATACTGACGAATTGTATATAGAGGCTTATTATCTCAGCGAAGAAATTGATTTAGCAATTAAAAATCATCATAGCACTGCTTTTATATCAGGGAAAATTGCTAAAGAAGCTGGAGCAAAAAAAGCATTTCCTATTCATTTTTCACGCCGACATCAATCACCTGAAAATTTAAAAATATTATTACAGGAATTTGAAAAAGGGTTTTCAGTATAGACATACCCTTATTTCTTATCAAAAAAAAACACGTTCAAATCGAATTTGAAAGTGTTTTTATAATATATTTTTTAAATAAGGTAAGGATACAAATAATCTAAAAAAACTTAATTGATTGTATAAACATTTCCATTTACTGTAACTGTAAATGTATTATCACAACTTTCATCTCCAAAATTAAGTACAGCATTAGGACGACCAGAACGAGTCAAAGTCAAAATACCTGATACAGGTCTGCGAACATTTGGAGGACAAGAATTTTTGAATAATAAAGATTCATTTTCATTACAAGTACCCGAATAACTTACTCCATTACGATTAACACCTGCATAAGTTCCCCAAATATTCAAACGAACAGTTGAACGCCACACCAAAGGAGTAGTAGGATTATACACTGCTGACAATCTACGATTACGATTTGTATTCCAAGTATGGGTAGTACCATCAGGGAAAGATAATTTCCCATTCACTACCACAATATTGACGCGACGTAAAAAAGCAAAATTATTATTAGGCGTTGCTGCTACAAATTCATTGACTGTAACTGTTTTTGTGCCTTCTACTTTGACATCATCAACAAAATGATTATCAAAAGTGATAGAAGTTATTGCATTTACTTGATTAAATGGATTAAAATTAACAGAACCTTGTGGTCTTGTAAACGTAACCAATACTTTTCCACGTCTTAAACGTCCATCTGTTCCTGTGCAACCCACACTTCCAAAATCAATGACTACATTTCTGACATTTGCTTGTCCTGCAGGAGTAGTTACATCAATTGTTGCGCAAGTACCTCCTTGTGGAAAAGGGGTAGGTGTTTTTTCATGGCTTTCGCTGGCTACTCTTGCTTGTACAGTAGGCATATCTAAGGCTTGTTCTGATATATCCAAAGCACTGTTGATTGTAAATTCTGCTTGTGCATTATCTACGGCTACTTTTTGATTACTGTCATCTTCAGCATCTTTTCTTTTACAAGCACTAAAAGTAAGAGAGGTAAAAGTAATGGCAATCAATGCGAATACTTTTAAATTTTTGTTTATTTTCATTGTAATATTATTTTTTATTTTTGTTTCTTTGACATCAATTTTTATAAAAGGTTTAATAAAGGATTAAAAAAAATATAGTTCTACTAAATTTTATACAATTTTTTCTATTGAGCAACTGTCGTACACACTTTTAGTGTGTCGACACACTAAAAGTGTGTACGACAGTTTTTATTTTCCGTATAAATCTTAATAGAACCAAAAATATTTAAAAAACTAAATCATCAAATAAAATTTGTGTATTTTTTCGTTAAAATTTCTGTCAATAAAACAAAAGTTGGCTGTTTTTAAAAAAATTATCAACTTTGGCATATATTTCGTAATTTAATTTTATGAGAAAAATTATATTTTTCTTATGACTAAAATTGATAGGCAAAAAATTATCAAATTTTAAACTATACATAACAATAAAAATTGTGAATAAACCACTTTTTGAAGTTTCACCACTTATTCGTCCCACTTTATTTGAAAATATGCTACATCGTCGCCCGCGTAGAAATCGAAAAACGGCTGTCATTCGTGCATTAGCCCAAGAAAATTATATCCAAAAAGAACAACTTATTTTTCCACTTTTTTTGATTGAAGGAGAAGGAAAAAGGGTGGAGATAAGCAGTATGCCTAATATTTATCGATATTCTTTGGATTTTTTGTTAGAAGAAATAGCAGAATGTATAGAATTGGGTATTCAAACTTTTGCTCCTTTTCCATCTTTGAGAGAAGATTTAAAAGATGAATACGCTTCTGAATCTTACAATGAAAATAATTTTTATTTGGAAGCAATCAGAGAAATAAAAAGACAGTTTACTGATATTTGTTTAGTAACTGATGTCGCAATGGATCCATATAGCTCAGCAGGACATGATGGGTTGGTCGAAAATGGAAAAATTTTGAACGACGAAACACTCGAAATATTGGCAAAAATGGCAGTTGCACAAGCAGAAGCTGGAGCAGACATTGTCGCTCCTTCTGATATGATGGACGGAAGAATTGGTTATATCCGTTCCGAACTTGACCAAGCTGGTTTTATTGATGTTTCAATTATGGCTTATACCGCTAAATATGCAAGTGCTTTTTATGGTCCTTTTAGAGATGCTTTAGAATCTGCCCCCAAATTTGGCGATAAAAAAACATATCAAATGAATCCTGCTAATGTACATGAGGCTTTGTTAGAAGCTGAATTAGATTATCAAGAAGGGGCAGATTTTATGATGGTAAAACCTGCTTTACCTTATTTAGATGTTATTCGTACACTCAAAAATAATTTTAATGTTCCTATTGCAGCTTATAATGTCAGTGGTGAATATGCAATGATAAAAGCCGCCGCACAACGCCGTTGGATTGATGGTGAAAAAGCAATGTTAGAAACTTTAACAAGTATCAAACGTGCAGGTGCAGACATTACACTGACCTATTTTGCCAAAGAATTTGCAAAATTAACACAATATTAAATTATTTTTACCAATAAAAACTCCCACTTTTCTTTTGGAAAAGTGGGAGTTTTTATTTAATTTATTTTCAATCAGTGTTATTAATTATAAGTCATTTTACTGACTTTTAGTTGGTTATAACGATTGTTTTTTTGGCAATTTCAATTCTTTGTAATACATTTTCAAAACCGATAATTTCCATAATCATTCCTAAATCAGCACCACCGCTCACACCTGAAACAGCCAAACGCAAAGCAGGCATTACTTTCCCCATTTTATAACCATTTTGTTCTACCCATTCGTGTAGATGATGCTTGATATTTTCACCTTCCCAATTGTTTTTTAAAGTGGATAAGTTATTTTGACAGAAATCTACAAAAGCCAAACCTTCACCCTGCCAATTTTTTGTAATTGCTTTTGCATCATATTGTGTAGGAACTTCGAACAAATATTTTGCTTCTAAATAAATATCCTGTGGAAAAGTAATTCTATCTCTCATCAAATTACAAATTTTCAATAATTTTTCATCATCAAAATCTGTATTCACTTTCAAATTTGACAATGTTTCCTTCAAATATTGCAATAATTGTTCGTTTGTTTTGAGCCTGATATAATATTGATTAAACCATTCTGCTTTTTTGATTTCAAATCTTACGCCTGCTTTTCCAATTCTTTCCAAATCAAAAGACTCGATAAGATGCTCTAAACTAAAAACCTCCTCATCACTTGAAGTATGCCAGCCTAAGAGGGCTAAAAAATTATTGATTGCTTCAGGTAAATAACCTTTTTCACGAAAACCATCTATGGTTATATTTTTTTCTTTTTCATACCAATCCAAAGGAAAAATAGGAAATCCATATTCTGCTGCTTTTCTTTTGCTTAACTTTCCTTGTCCATCTGGATTGAGCAACAAAGGCAAATGAGCAAATTGTGGCATTTTATCTACCCAACCAAAACTTTGATACAAAAAAACGTGCAAAGGAGCAGAAGGTAACCATTCTTCCCCTCTAATAACATGAGAAATTTCCATTAAATAATCATCAACTACATTTGCCAAATGATAAGTAGGCATTCCGTCTGATTTCATCAATACTTTATCGTCTAAAGTAGAAGAATGAACATTGACCCAACCTCTGACAATATCAAAAAAACGTATGTCTTCTTTTTTTGGTATTTTAATCCTAATGACATAATTATCACCTGCCTCAATTCTTTTTTTTGTTTCTTCAGGCGATAATGTCAAAGAATTAGTCATATTAGTTCTTGTTAAAGCATTATAAGATAAATTTTTTGCTCCTGCTTTTTCCAATTCTTTACGCATATTCTCCAATTCTTCTGCTGTATCAAAAGCATAATAAGCATTTCCTGATGCAACCAACTGCTCTGCATATTGTCTATACATTGTTTTTCTTTCTGATTGACGATAAGGTGCAAAACTTCCACCTACTTCAGGTGATTCATCTGCATTTAAGCCTAACCAACGCAATGCTTCAAAAATATAAGATTCAGCACCTTCAATAAATCTATTTTGGTCTGTATCTTCTATTCTAATTAAAAATTTTCCTTGATGTTTTTTGGCAAAAGCATAATTATACAAGGCAGTACGCACACCACCTATATGCAAACCACCCGTAGGACTTGGTGCAAATCGCACACGCACAGGTCTATCTAAATTCACAGTTTGACTCATAGTTTTTTATTTTTTTGCAAAAATACGCTAAAAATATTATTTTTTTATGTATTTAAAAAAAAGTTATTATTTTTGCACGTGTTTTACTTTAAAAATAATATGATAATTATCTTAAAACTTTCTAATAATGTTTTCTAAAATGAATAATTATAATTAATAAAAAATATTATCTTGTTGTTTAAGTCTTTTAAGTCAAAAAAAGATTATACTAAAACATCATCAAAGCACATTTTAATTGTACATATAGAAGAAAAATAAAAGCCAAAAATAAAGGAGAGGTTAAAAATATATTTTGTAAATAAAATAATCAATAAAATTAAAAAAAACTATACAATGAAAAAAAAACTATTTTTGAGTATGATAATGATAGTTTTTATTATTACACGCTCACAATCGCAAGATAAAAAAGTAATAGACAGCCTCATGCGCGTCTATAACACCACCAAATACGATACAACTCGTATTATGGGACTGATAAATATTGCAGAAGAATACCGCAATAATAGAAGGTCTGATACTTGTACTCCCCTTGCTGAGAAAGCTTTTGTCATGAGTGAAAAAATAGGTTTTAATAAAGGAAAGGGCTGGTCATTATTTATTGTAGCCAAAGAAAAAATCAATGATAAAAACCACTCTACATGACAATTTTTCTTAAATAGGTATTAAATACCATTTTTTTGGTTTATTGAATATATTTATTAACATTTCACAAAGATTTTGAAATATAATTTCAAAATCTTTTATTTTTTGTTCTATTTTATT
>RDZP01000051.1 GCA_004294005.1 Cytophagia bacterium | reverse complement strand
TTATTTATGTATAATTTAACATTTATAACAGAAATATAACACAAAAAATCAATATAATTGTTTTTTCAATCATTTCATCTGCCATTAATTTATCAAAAAGTAAAATAAAATAGTGATATTTAGTACAACACTAAATAATACTCTAAAAAATTATTTTAATATTTGTTGAAAATTATAGTTTTTTATAATGAATTTATTATCCAATCAAAAAAAAAAAATTAAAAAAAAATGTGGATAACTTTTTTTTTAATTTTTTTTTGTACCTTTGCTGTCTATTTCTCTTAATATTTATTAAAAATCAGAATAAACAAAGAAAAATAGATTATTTTTTTAGATAAAATATTGAAATTCAATAGATTATAAATTGAACATAAAAAACTCATTTAACCCTCAATTGTAATATGGAAAATTCCCTTGATGAGTCGGCAGAGCGTGATTGTTACGTAGTATGGGAAAGATGCCTACAAGATATTAGACAAAAATTAGATTTACAAGCTTATAAAACTTGGTTCGAACCTATTAGACCAAAAATTTTAGAAGGAAAACAACTAACAATAGAAGTACCAAGTAAATTTTTTTATGAATATTTAGAAGAAAATTTCGTCAGTATTATGCGAGAAGCAATGAATAATACTTTGGGTGAAGATAGTCAGTTGTTGTATTCTTTGAGAATAGAAGATGGAAGTTTTGGGTCTAATGCACCACAAAATCAAAATAATATTTTGATAAATGGAGAAATAAAAGTAAATAAAGAAATGAGCCAAGAGCGTTTTCAAGAGTTATATGTTGAAACACCACTTAATTTTAATTATACTTTTGATAACTTTATTGAAGGTTCGTGCAATCGTTTAGCACGTTCTGCAGGTTATGCAGTGGCACAAAAGCCTGGTACTACTGCCTTCAATCCTTTGATGTTGTATGGTGGAGTAGGTTTAGGAAAAACGCATCTAATGCAAGCCATTGGTAACTATGCTAAAAATCAAGATGGTAATAGAAAAGTAGTCTATGTTTCGGTAGATAAATTTACAAGTCAATTTGTCAATTATATGAAAAATAATGACTTGGCTACTTTTAGAAGTTTTTATGAACATATTGATGTTTTATTGATTGACGATGTGCAGTTTTTAGCAGGAAAAGAGGCAACACAAGATATATTTTTCCATATTTTTAATCACTTACAACAAGGTGGAAAACAAATTGTAATGACAAGTGATTGTCCTTTAATTGAACTAAAAGGCTTGACAGATAGACTGCTTTCTCGTTTTAAATGGGGACTTTCTGCTGATTTGCAACAACCTGATACTGAAACTCGAATGGCAATTATTCAGAAAAAATTACAAGATAAAAATATAGAACTTGATACCAACGTAGTTGATTATTTGACAAACGCAGTCGATAGTAATGTAAGAGAATTAGAAGGTGCTATCAATGCTTTGCTGCATTATTCTGTCAATAATATTCTTATTACATTAGATATTGCTAAACAAATTGTGCAAAGTTTGGTACAAAGTAGCGACGAAAACAAAGAAGTAAGCATCGATGAGGTGATTAAAACCGTAAGTGAATATTTTGGAGTAACCGTAGAGGAGTTAAGAGATAAAACACGTAAAAAAGAAATTGTAATTGCTCGACAAATTGCCATGTATTTCGCCAAAGAATATACAAGTTATTCTCTAAAATCAATTGGTTATCAATTTGGAGGAAGAGACCACAGCACAGTCATTCACGCTATTCAATCAGTAAGTGATTATATGTTAGAAGGCAAGGAAATCAAACGTTTTATTGAAGAAATCGAGAAGAAATTTAAGAAAAGATAAAATAATTTGATGAACATTATAGGTTTTAAATACCTATAATGTCTGTCAAAAACGTTTCTGCAATATTTTTTTTACAATGATTTATTATGATAAATCTCAAAAATATCGTTTTTAAATTTATCAATCCATTTTGCTTCTTCTTTATTAATTCCTGATACTTTTGCTACTTCTTCCATCACAAATTGAAATTTTTGAATTACCTCAGGAGTCAAAGCTTTTGTATTTTTTTTTATCAGATAAATAGCGTGTTCGTAAGTATGAGTAATGTCTAAAATCATCATATCATCAATTATTTTGAATCTTTCTTCTGCTAACCAGTCAAATTCGCCTAATTTTTCTTTCACTACCTTTCTAAAAGTCTCTTTTTCTTCTCTATTCAAAACATTATCAGCCTTTGCAATTACATAAGCCAACTGACCAATAGTGCTATATAAATTGGCTTCCTCTTGGCTAAGTTGATGATTTTCACTTCTTTTTTTGGCGTGAATTACCAAAACATCATTTTCAAATTTATCAATAATTTTTTTTTCTGCATCACTTATTCCCATTACAGACGCTACTCTCTCAAGTACATACACAAATTTTCGAATCAAAACTCTGTTCAAAGCCTTTTTATTTTCATCTATCAATTTGAGTGCAATTACATAACTTGCTTGCAAATCTATTTGATGATGAGGTTGTTTATTGATACGTTCCAAATGTGCCAAAGCAATACTTTCTCCTTCACCCATCGTATCATGAACAGCTACTCTAAACATCTCAATTTCTGTACTTGATACATGATTATCAGCCAAAGTTATCGCATAAGCTAATTCTGCTAAGGCTTGATAAAGATATTGTTCTTCGATTGTCAATTCCATTTTTTTTAGTTTTGTGTTGAATAATATATTTGAACTAATTTTTCTATAATTACAGAACTATATTTAACCTATATTATATTTTGGTTTATTTTTAAATAACTTATTGAATATCAAACTTACAAATTTTAAAAAAACTTTATAGGTTTCTTAAAAGTATTATTTATTTTCTCAATCATTCAAAAAATCACCTTGTAAAGTAGGTTTTTCTAAACATTCTTCTAATTGTTTTACAAATTGATTTCTTGTAATATGTTCTGCTCCCAAACTCTCTAAATGTTTTGTATATGTTTGACAATCAATGAGTTGGAATTTTTTTTCTACCAATTTTTTTACTAAGGTAATAAAGCCAGCCTTAGAAGCGTTGCTCACGTGTGCAAACATTGATTCACCAAAAAAACAATTACCTAATGCCAAGCCATACAATCCGCCTACAATTACATCATCTTGCCAAACTTCTACCGAATGAGCAAAACCTAATTGATGCAATTCACAATAACGCTCTAACATCTCATCACTTATCCAAGTGCCGTCTTGTCCTTCTCTAAAAGTATTTTTACAATGCCCAATCACCGCCCTAAAATCCTTATCGAAAGTAATTTTAAAGCGATTATTTTTTAAAATAGGTCGCATACTTTTTGAAATTTTTATTTTTTCAGGATATAAAACAAAACGTGGATTGGGTGACCACCACAAAATTGGCTCTCCTTCCGAAAACCAAGGGAAAATACCCAAATGATATGCCATCAAAAGCCTTTTTATCGATAAATCGCCACCAATCGCCACAATTCCTTGTTTATCTGCTGTGTTCACAGGTGGAAAATACAATTCTTCATCTAAATAATAATAATGATGCATTTTACTAAGTTTGATTTTTTATAAAACATTAAAAATCAATAGTATAGATTTTTAAAATCTATAAAATTGCCTCTATCTATGCAAATGTACTTCTTTTATTAGATAAATACTAAAAAAATATTGAAAAAAATCCTATCAATCCCGTCAAAAAAAGAAAAAATCCTGAAAATCCTACAATCCTGTCAAAAAAAATCCTAAAAAAATCATTAATACCTCAAAAATATTTTCTTTCTCTCAATTATATTTTACCTTTGCAAAGCAAAGAAAAGATTTTATTATAAAAAATTAAAAAATATGAAAGCATATATTTTTCCAGGACAAGGCTCGCAATTTAGTGGAATGGGCAAAGATTTATACGAAAATAATTCTGATGCAAAAGAATTATTTGAACAGGCAAACCAAATCTTAGGTTTTAGTATTACAAATGTAATGTTCAATGGTACAGATGAAGAATTGAAGCAAACCAAAGTTACACAACCTGCTATTTTTTTACATTCAGTCATTACCGCTTTGATTGCCAAAGATTTTCAACCTGATATGGTGGCAGGACATTCGCTGGGTGAATTTTCGGCGTTGGTTGCTAACAAAACTTTATCTTTTGCTGATGGTTTGCGATTGGTGTCACAACGTGCCTTAGCAATGCAAAAAGCCTGTGAAAATAATCCTTCAACAATGGCAGCTGTTTTAGGTTTAGATGATGAAATAGTAGAAAAAATTTGCAATGAAATCAAAGAAGAAGTAGTAGTGGCAGCCAATTATAATTGTCCCGGACAATTAGTAATTTCAGGTAGTTTCAAAGGCATCGAATTAGCCTCTGAAAAATTAAAAGAGGCAGGTGCAAAAAGAGTCTTACCATTGCCCGTAGGAGGTGCTTTTCATTCGCCGTTAATGGAATCAGCCCGAACAGAATTAGCAGCAGCCATCGAAAATACTACTTTTTCGCAAGGAATTTGTCCAATTTATCAAAATGTCAATGCGATGCCTTTTAGTGATGCCGCAACAATTAAAAATAATTTGATTGCACAACTTACGGGAGCGGTAAGGTGGACACAAACCGCACAAAATATGCTTAAAGATGGTGCAACGCAGTTTATTGAGGTTGGACCGGGAAAAGTTTTACAAGGATTAGTCAAAAAAGTAAACAAAGAAGTTGAAGTAAGTTCTTTGTAAAATAGTAAGTTATCACTTTTTATTAACAAAATTATCTTTCTTCTTTTTGGAGAAAGATTTTTTTTGATTGAGAAAGAGTAATTTTAGTAATATTGACTACAAAAAAGAACAGAACAGTAAAAAAATAGTATTCATTATTTTAAATTATATTATTTTGTTGTAACTTTGCATATTACAATGTAAATCAACAATTATAAAAATAAATAGAGCAACTTCAATGAAATTACAAAAGAGATTTTTATTTTTTTTAATCTTTATTTTTTTTAGTTTTAATTTAATTACTTTTGATAAAATTACCTCAGCCCTCAAATACATCAAAAAAGGAGAATATCAAAAAGCAAAAAATCAATTAAATAAAATAATAGAAAAAGACAGCCTACACGCAGGAGCATTACATATATTATCTGTTTATTATTTTACTGAAAAAAATCCTGCTTATCACCTCGATTCCGCTTATTTGTGTATCCAAAAAGCCATCAAAAACTATAGTAAAATCAACCCAAAAGATTTGAAAGAATGGCAAGAAGAAGACATTACACTTGAAAATGCTAAAAGTATTAAAATTAATATAGAAAGTATCGCTTTTGATAATGCCAAAAAAACCAATCAACTTGATATTTACCAGTTATATTTGAAAAAATATCCTGAGGCAAAACAAAAAAATGAAGTACAAATGTTGAGAAATGAATTAATTTGGCAAAATGTTTTAAAAAATAATAGTTTACAAGAATACCAAAATTTTTTAAATCAATATCCAAAGGCAATTCAAATTCCGAAGGCTATTCAAAAAATAGATAGTTTACAAATCGTAACGTTTGCTGCCAAAAAAACAGTCTCAAATTTAGAAAGTTTTATTAAAAATTATCCTAATAATCAATATAAAAATTTGGTTATCAAAGATTTATTCCAATTAAAATCATTGGGACATACCTCCGAAATCTATCAAAAGTTTTTAAATGATTATCCTGATGATGATGATAATTCGTTGGCAAAAAGATGGATTTTAAGTTTGGCATATCAACAAAAAAAGTTAAACTCTGTCATCAAAACCAATCGTTTTCAGATAGATGAATATTGGAAAAAATTAAACAACAGAATTGGGTTGCAATTTATACCTTTTTTAGAAGATGAAAAATATAATTTTATAGATGAAAATGGAGAAATAACTATCAATACTTCCATTGATGAAATACCTAAAAAATATCATTGTGAAACTATAAAAACACCTTATTTATTGTATTATAAAAATGGTAATTTTGGAATTGGTGATATATTTGGAAATATTTGGTATCCTACACAATTTGATAAAGTTGAAAATATAAATGATATACTAATCAAAGTCAATAAAAATACAAGTGTTGGAGTTATCAATGCTTTGACAGGGCAAGAAATTTTGCCTATTCAGTATGATATGGTTGAAATTTTAACGCCACAATTATTCAAAGTGCGTAAAAATAGACGATGGGGTTTGGTGGGAATGAACGGTCAAACTATCCTTGAAACTACTTTTTCAGAGATAGAAAGTATTTGTAGTGATTTTATTGTGGCTTATACAGATGGACAGGCGATGGTTTGGACTTGGGCAGATATTTTGGCATTTTATCAAGAAAAAACACCCCTTAATTTATCAAAATATGAAAAAATAGAATGTATTAATCCAAATTTTATCAAAATTAAAAATGAAAAAGGTTTTAATATTATGGATAAAAAAGGTAATTTTTTGTTCAATTATTTTCAAGAGAAAATAGAATTTTGGCAAGATGCTGGTTTTGCTACTTTTCATAAAGGTAAATATCAAATTTATAACGAGGAAGGACAGAAAATATCAACCATTTCGTTTGATAAGGTATTGGCATTGCCACAAAGAATTGCAGTCAAAAATGAAAAAAAATGGGGAATACTTACTTCAAATGGTCGTCCTCATAAAGATTTTACGCTGGATTCTGTGGCAGTAGCAGGTAATTTGATGATTTATTGGGAAGGAAAAAAAATATGGACGGAAGGAAAAAATCAAAAAATAATAGATTTGACAGGTGCAAAAAATTTACGTTTTGAAAAACCGCTTCCTAACTTCGAAGAATGGTTTTTGGTATATAATGAAGCAACGAACAACAAAAAAAATATTTTGAGTAGTACAGGACAGAAATTGCTTTCTAATGGTAATTTTCAAAGTTATTTTTTTATTACACCTCAATTTTTAACAGTACAACAAGCAGGAAAATATGGTTTAGTAGATTCTTTGGGAAGGATAATTATTATGCCAAGATATGATGGAATTTTACCTACCAATGATAATCAACGGAAAATTTTATCTCTGGCAGGGAAATTTGGAATTATTGATAAAAATTCGATGATTGAACCTATTTTTGACCAAATTCCAACTTATTACTCAATCAATAATGAAATGATTGGTTATTTTGGTCGCAAAAATAATTTGTTTGGGCTTGTCAATGGAAAAGGAAAGAATTTAGTACCTTTTGAATTTCAAAATTTAATCGTCTGGAGTGATAGTGCTGCATTGGTGCAAAATAAAAAAGAAGAATGGCTATTTTATCATTTTTATAAAACAAAAGATAAAACCTCTAAAAGTGAATTGACACAAATTAAAATCATTAATCAAAATAACAATAATACAGACGAACAAAAAGGAAACTATATAATAGCTAAAAAATATGATAATTTTGGTATTTGGCACGGAAAAAAAGGAGTTATTGTACCTCCTGATTTTGACCAAATTATTAATATTGGAACAACAGAAAAACCTTTTTTCTTTGCAGAAAAAAAATCAGAAGATAAAAAAAGGTATCAAGTCAGGTACTATAATCATAATGGAAAAGAAATTTGGTCAAAAGTGTTGAATGAAGAAGATTATTTGAGACTGGTCTGTGAATGATAAAAAAAATGAACAATCAAAACAAATTATGAATAAAAAATTAAGAATTATTTTTATGGGTACGCCTGATTTTGCGGTACCAAGTTTAGAAAAGTTAGTTGAAAATGGTTTTGATGTTGTGGCAGTCATTACTGCAACCGATAAAATAGGAGGGAGGGGAAATCAAATTATTGTTTCTGATGTCAAAAAATGTGCTTTGAAATATGATTTACCAATTCTTCAACCTGAAAAATTCAAAGATGAAGCATTTTTAACCACTCTCAAAGCACTGAATGCTGATTTGCAAATTGTGGTCGCATTTAGAATGTTACCTGAAATCGTTTGGAATATGCCTCCTTTGGGTACTTTTAATTTACATGCTTCTTTGTTGCCTCAATATCGTGGTGCTGCCCCTATTAATTGGGCAATTATCAATGGAGAAAAGGAAACAGGGCTAACAACTTTTTTTTTAAAACACGAAATTGATACAGGAGAAATCGTTTTTCAAGAAAAAATTACTATTTTGGACGAAGATAATGTGGGTTCTTTGTATGAAAAAATGAAAATACAAGGAGCGGATTTGCTTATCAAAACTGTTGAGGCAATACAAAATAATAATTATCCAAGAGATGAGCAAAAATACAATGAAAAAGAAAATAAACATGCTCCAAAAATATTTAGAGAAAATTCAGTAATTGATTGTAATAAAAGTAGAATTGAAATTCATAATTTGGTGCGTGGGCTTTCGCCTTATCCTTGTGCGTGGACGACTTTCTTAGACAAAAATTGTAAGATTTTTACAACTAATATCAATACAAAACTACCTGAAAACTTATCGAACTCACAAGATAAATTTATTAGTGATAATAAAAATTTGCTTTTTATTCGTTGTGCTGATGGTTATTTAGCAATAGAAGAATTACAATTAGAAGGAAAAAAAAGAATGAAAGTTGACGAGTTTTTAAGAGGAAATAAAATATAAATCAATAAGATTTTTAGGTTCTACTAAATTTTATACGATTTTTTCTATTGAGCAATTGTAGTACACACTTTTAGTGTGTCGATACACTAAAAGTGTGTACTACAATTTTTATTTTCCGTATAAATCTTAGTAGAACCAATTTTTATCAATAGCAGTAATGTATTTTTATTTATTGTTAAAAGTTACATAAATCTTTTTGATTTGTCATTTCTGCCCATCTTGCTGCAATAAGTTTGGCATAATCAATATAAAAAAGTCCATAACTTCCTAATGAATATCCTTCATTTACTTCTACTATCAAAAGTCTTCCATCTCTTGTCAGTCCAAAATCTATAGCATAACCTGCAGGTGCATTTTTATAATCTTTGACTGCCGCTTCTATAATTTTGTAATCATATTGATATTGCCAATCTCCTACATAAGGTCTGATGTCCAATATAGTATTGTACCTCACAAAAACTCTCCATTCACGAACAAAATCTACAGGTTCAGATACCCAAACAGGTACGCTATTTTGTCTATCTCCACAACCGATAAGGTCTTTTGTGCTTTTGATATGTCTTCCTGTAAATTTTTTGAGAGTATCTTTTGGTTTTACAAAAACATTCCATAAATTAGGATTATTAGCAATGATTTCTATTGTAGATTCAGTGATTTGCCTACCATAATATTTTTTTAGACAAGTAGGATAATCTATCATTTTTGGAATTTCAATGTTCATTTTTTGTAATGCACTTTGAATAAATTTGATACTTCCTAAAAAAACATTATCTTCCTCTATCTGTAAATCATTTATATTTTTCACTTCCACAATTTCAAATCCCATATTATAAAAACCTTCTATACCTGTATAAAAAGTTACATTTCCTTGCATTCCTCTGGTTATTTTTTCTATATATAGTATCATATTTTTAAAGAAAATAAATTATATTTGAATAAAAATTATTTGATTGTGGTAATAATACATTCAGTTCTGCGGTTTTTTTGTCGTCCTTCGGGGTTATCAGTTCCATTTGTTTTTTTATTTTCTGCGACAGGTTTCGAGGCACCGTATCCTTGGTATATCATTCTTAATTCGTTGATACCATTATCTTGTAAATAATTAACAACAGCCTTTGCTCTTTGTTGTGAAAGGATACGATTGCGTTGTTCTGTACCAATATTATCAGTATGTCCTGCAATTTCAATTTTTACTTGTGGATATTTTATCATAAAAAGCAATAATCTTTTAAGTTCACTATTAGATTCTTTTCTGATATTTGCTTTATCAAAGTCAAAAAATAAAGTAAGATTAATTTTCGCTCCTGTTTTGAGTGGTACTAACTCGACTAAAATTTCAATTTCTTTGTTTTCATTGGTTTCTGTTGGAATAGCAAAAGATTGAGAATGAAATAAATATCCTTCTTTTTGGACTGCAATGATATATTGATTATCCCACATTACTTTTGTAGAACTAAATTTTCCATCTTTATCAGAATTAAAATTTTGTAAATTATCGTTGGTTTCAAACAAAATCAGTTCGATATTTGATTCTAATACTTTTTTTGTTTCAATATCTCTTACAATTCCTTTGAGTAATAATTTGGGACGATTAGGCATTTTTTCAATTTTTGCGGTACTAAAATTGACTTTTGGAATATCAATATTTAATTTATCTTGCCTTGACAAAACATTAAAATTAGTTTTTGGCATTCTAATTTGATAAATGTCTTTTTCACCTTTTCCTCCTTCTTTAGCAGAGGCATAATAAGCCGTTTTTTCATCAGCAGTCAATACAAAATAAATATCATTGTCAGCAGTATTGATAGGAAAGCCTAAATTTTCAGGCATTTCCCATTTTGCTCCATTCCAAACTGCTCTAAAAGTATCAAAACCACCCATCGAAGAATGTCCTTCTGAACCAAAATACAAATGTTTGCCATCAAAACTAATAAAAGGAGCATCATCATCATATTCGGTGTTGATTGTTGGTCCTAAATTGATTGCCTTTCCCCATTTTCCTTTTTCATCTAATTTAGACATGTAAATATCTAAACCACCATACCCGCCTGTTCGATTGCTTGAAAAATAAATTGTTTTTTTATCAGAAGACATCGAAATAGAGGTTTCGTGAAATTCAGAATTAATGTTCTCACCCATAGATTTTGGTTCTGTCCATTTATTATTATCTTTTAATTCAGAATAATAAATATCGCCCATTCCTCTACTATTGTCTTTGTAAATAAATAATTCTTTACCGTCTGGTGCGAGTGCAATAGTTGCATCATGAAATTTTGTGTTGATAGGCGCTCCAATATTTTTAGGGGCTGTCCAATCACCTAAGTCATTTTTTCGTGAGATATAAATATCTTCAAAATATTCTCCATCTTTGTCTTTTTTATCACCCGTTGTTCCTGCTCTGCGTGAAGTAAAAACCAACATTGTTTCGTCTGCTGAGATAATAGGTGCGTAATCGCTGTATTTTCCATTGATAATTTCTCCTATATTTTCTATTTGAGCATTTACAGGTTCATTGATTGCTTTTTCCCCATATTTACATTCGATAATTCTTTTATCTGCATCTTTTATTTTTGCATTCAATATTGCTAATAAGTCTTTATCTTTTGTATCTTTTTTAACGGCTTCAAAATATTTTTTTGCTTTTTGATAAAATTTAATACCCTCTCTAAACATATTATTGTGGTGATAACCTACAGCCAAAAAATAATCTAAACTACTAACATATTGAGGATTTGTGGTCATCAAATCTTCTAAATTACCAATATAAATAGGGTCTTTTCGATAGACTTTTAGTAAATATGCCAATGATTTTTCTTTATGAATCGAGTGTTGATAAGCGAAACCTAATTTAAAATTCGCTTCAATATTTTCGGGTTCTTGCTTCAAAATCATTTCACAATTTTCGATAGCATCATGAAAATTAAGTTCTATCAATGCTTCATCAACTTTTTTGATAGTTTTTGAAATAGATATTTGTGCTTTTAGATTGCTTGATAAAAATAGCAATAAAAAAATAAAATAGAATACATTGTTTGTTTTCATACTAAAAATTAAAATAAATAAAAGTAAAATTATTGTGTTTTTTTATTCAAAGAAATATGTTTTTTATTTAATTGATTGATGTTATGCAGTTTAATTTTTGAATGGTCTCTACCGTAGTGAAACGGAGGTCTGACCGTTCAAAAATTAAATCAGATGTTTTTTTCTGAAAATGGTTTTTATTAATACCAAAAAATATTTTAAATTTGATAAAATTGTCTGTACCATAGTAAAACGGAGGTCTGACAATTTTATCAAATTTAAAATTGTCCTTGCATAACATCAGTAACTGATAGTTTTTTGTTCCAATAAAAAAGAAAAAATATTTTTTATAAATTCATAAGTGCTTTCAATTCTACTTCAAATCCACCTGATAGAATAGGAAATCTACACCAAGTTTTTGGGTCTAAATTTTTATCATCTACGTGAAAAGAAGGTGCATATCTTTCTCTTTTCCATTGATTTCTACACCATAACCTAAAAAATTTTGTAGTCCATTCTTTAAGTTGTTCAGTAGAATGTTGTGTATATTTTGCTTGTAAGCAATAAAAACACTCAATAGGTGATTTTTTATCACGAATTGCCAATTCTTCAATATCATCAAGTAAATCATAAGGCATTAAATCGGCTTCATCAGTCTGTTTATTTTCAGCAGGACGCAATTCGGCAGTAGGTTGTTGGTCATTTACATAAGACAAAGCCTCAATTTTTTTGGTTTGATTGATACCTTCTTTCTCTAACCATCTTAACCATTGCCTCAAAAAAGCTTTGTCAATGCCTGCAATCGGACTTAATCCGCCTGAAGTATCACCATCCATTGTGGCATAACCTACTGCTGCTTCTGAACGATTAGAAGTTGATAGAAGTAACGCATTTTTGATATTGGCAAACATCCAAATGCTCGGAGAGCGTACCCTCGCCTGAATATTTTGTAGTGTAATATCATCATTTTCCCAAGTTAAAAGTCTTCCTAAACTTCCCTCGATTATTTTTTGATAATCGTCCACCAAATTACCAATGAACAATGAAAAATAAGAAGCATTCAAAGCAGTTGCTAACTTTTCGGCAGCATTTTCTGTAATATCTCCGCTGTTTTTACTTGCTTGATATACACAAGTAAGTAGATTTTGAGTTAATAACGCTGTATTTGTCAATGATTTTATATTTTTGATATAATTTATTTTTTCTATAAATTTATCAAAACCAATATTTTCGATGCCCATTTCAAAAATCAATTTACATAAACAAGCCAAAGCAGAAGAATCAGCCCCACCACTCAATGAAATAACAAAACCTTGTGAACGGCTTTTTCGCATATAATCGTACAAGCCTAATACCAATGCTCTGGTAAATTCTTCCTCTTTGATAAAATTACTTTTTTCCCATGTAGGTAATTCGGTTTGTTTTGGCAATGGAATTACATTTGGGTAATGAAACTCAGTTTGTAAACAATTTTCTTCTAAACTAACATTCTGAAAAGGAGCGCGGTTTGTAATTTGTGAGATTTTATTTATATCCACATCAATCGTTGCGGAGGTTATCAAAACATCATGAAAACTTAATCTTTCCCCAACAGCCAACATTTCACCGTTGCTTGCAATCAATGCACCTCCGTCATAAACGGCACGTCCCGCTTCGTTTCCTAATAAATTGGCGTATAAATAAGTTACACCAAACGACCTCGAGCCTTCTAATACAAATCTTTTTCTTACGTCAATTTTTCCAAAAGCAAAATGAGAGGCACTTGGATTTAAAATAATTTCGACTCCTGCTTCATAAAGACTTCTACCTGGTCTGTTAGCGACCCAAGCATCTTCGCAAATTTCAAAGCCTATTTTTACACCACCAATTTTAAAGAAATAATCACCAATAGGGTATTTTTTTCCTTCGATTTCGATGAGCGTTTTTTCGTTTTGTTTCCAAGGCATAAACCAACGCGGTTCATAATGAATGCCGTCACCTGCCAAAAAACGTTTTGCAACAAAACCTATAATTTGTGCATCTACCATCAAACATGCGGTATTAAAAAGTTTGTTTTGCACTACCATTGGTAAACCCACTGAAACAATCATTCCTTGTGTTTCAGGTACAATTTCGGTAAGCATTTTGATAGCGGAAGCGTGTAAGTGTGGTGCATAAAACGCATCTTCACAACCATAACCTGTAATACACAATTCAGGTAAACACAACAAAGTAATGTCTTGTTTTCGTGCTTCTTTGATAGCATTGATAATATTTTTTTTGTTATTGTTCCAATCCAAAGGGGTTTGATTAAGAACAACAGCACCGACTTTAATGAGTTTCATACTTTTATTTCATGATAAATAGAGAAGTTGTCAATGGTGCAAATCTACAAAAAATATTATTATTTATACCAAGAATTACAATCGTTTTTTATAAAAATTATCGATAAAATAGTTTTAAAATAAAAAAGACGCTATTTTTGCAGTGGTATTTTTTTAGTGAAGTATTGAGTTTATTTTTTCTGATTTCTTATTGTAATCAAAAAACCAATTATTCATCATTTTTTACATTCAAAATCAAAATAAATATGTTAGGAGCAATTGTAGGAGATATTATCGGTTCATTGTTTGAAAAATCAGGTAAAAAAAATATGAACTTTGAATTATTTACAAAAGAATCTACTTTTACAGATGATACAGTGATGAGTTTTGCAACGGCAGAGGTTTTATTGTACCAACAAAATAATTATCCTGAAACTTATAAAAAATATGGTAGGAATTATCCTCATAGAGGTTATGGGAGAGGTTTTAAGACTTGGTTAGAAAGTGAAATGTTAGACCCTTATCAAAGTTATGGTAATGGATCAGCGATGCGTGCTGTGCCTATTGGCTATGCTTTTACAGAACTTTATGAGGTGTTAGCGGAGGCAAAAAAAAGTGCAGAGGCTACACACGACCACCCTGAAGGTGTAAAGGGTGCGCAATCCGTAGCGGCGTGTGTCTATTTAGCAAAAAATAAAGTGAGCAAACCTGAAATAAGAGAATATATTAGAAATAATTTTGGCTATGATGTTTATACAAGTATAGAAGAAATTAGACCTAACTATCATTTTTCGTCTGCCTGTCAATTTTCTGTTCCAGAGGCGATTGTTGCTTTTTTGGATAGTGATGACTTTGAAAGTGCAGTGCGTTTGGCAATTTCCTTAGGTGGTGATGCAGATACGCAGGCGTGTATTGCGGGTGGCATTGCTCACGCTTTTTATGGCAAAATTTCGGAGGAGATTCAATACATTACTTTACAAAAAATTCCAAAATTTTTTAGAAATATTTGGCAAGATTTTAAAGAGGAGTATAAAGTTTTGGTTTAAAAATATACTTTTATATTAAGAAATTCGTTCTAAATAGCAAAAATTATTTTTTATAGTGATATTTTTATTTAAACATAAACAAATGTATAAACATAACGGTTTTTCCTTTTTTACGCTACTTTTTGGTGTAGTTATTTTGCTGATATTATCTTATTTGGTTCTTTCTTGGACAAATACTCCAATAGGAAATTTTATGGATTGGCTGGTAGGCGTAGGAAGTTTAGTTTGGCTTTTGTTAGTCATTACAATTCCTTGGAATATTTATTTTGAAGCAAAAGAGGTTTTGAATGAGGCAAAAATTTCGCAAAAAAGAAATATTAATTTTGATGTTTCAAGGTTAAATTCAGTCAAAAATATTGCTCGAAATTCTTTGATAATTGTCTTATTTTTGCATCTAATTTCAGTAGTAGCATTGTATTCTTTGGCTTATTTTCAAATAAGTCAAATTGGTTACATTGCCTCTGTGGTTGCGTTACTTCTAACTTTTTTACGTCCTGCGATTCGTTTTTATGAATATATTTCTTACTTGCTCTATACAGTAAGGCAAGAAGTTTTTCAACCTCGTCAAGATGTGATTACTTTGAATGATGATTTACAAAATGCTTTGTTAAGGATTCAAGAACTTGAAAGTAGATTTTTTGGAGAAGATGAAAATAATATTTGGGCGGTGAATATAGAAAGGGGAATCAAGGAAACTCAAAATAATATTCGTTTATTAAACAAAAATCTTGATAATTTGTCTAATGAAAATACCAAAGCACACGAAAATCTTTCACATGAAACACGCAAAGCGGTTGCCCAACTCAATGAGGACGGAAAATTCATTGATAATATTGTAGAGATTATTCGATTCATCAAAAAAGTTTAAGGCGTTATAAGGTTACAATAAATATGATTGTATAGATTGTGATGATTATTTTTCTAAAAATAAAGCCTCTGCGACAATCAAATCTTCAGGCGTTGTGATTTTTATATTTTGATAATCTCCTTCGATTAAAAAAATCTTTTTACCTATATTTTCTAAAACACTTGCATCATCAGTGAGATGATTGATATTGTCAGATTGATATGCTTTTTTGATAAGATGTGTTTGAAAAGTTTGTGGCGTTTGAACTAAATAAAAATTATTTCTATTCACAGATTTTGTATTATTATCATTTGTTTTTTCTCGAATAGAATCTTTGAGTGAAACCACTACAATCGCATTGCCGTTTTTTTTGGCTTCTTCAAAACTTTTTTCGATTGTATTGATAGTGATTAAAGGTCTTACGCCATCGTGAATAGCCACCAAACTTTCATCATTTGTGATGCTATTCAATCCATTTTTAACAGATTCTATTCGAGTATTTCCTCCTTTTACGATAGTATAATCGAGGTTGAAATCGTGTTTTTTACATAGATTTTCCCATAATTCAATTTGATTTTCAGGCAAAACTACTATCAATTCAATGTCTTTGATTTGAGCAAATTTTGATAAGGTTTGCATCAAAATAGGTTTGTTTTTTAATAATAAAAATTGTTTTGGTATTTCGCTATTCATACGAGTTCCTGAGCCTCCCGCAACAATAATGACATATTTTTTCATATTTTTTTATTTTTTTTGTTTAATAAATATACACCTCCGATGACTGCAGTCATACCCAAACTTTGCCAAAAACTAATGCTTTCACCATCATACAAACCCCAAAATAAAGAAACTATTGGAATCAAATAAGTTACTAAAGAAGCAAAAATAGGCGATGAAATTTGTAATAAATAATTATACAATAATGTTCCTAAAGCGGTTGCTAACAAAGATAAATAAGTAATGTATAAAATGCCTTGCATTGCTTGTGTGTTTGTTTGTATAGTTTGTGGCACATCAGTAACAAAACTTCCTACTATTCCCAAAGGAAAAATCAATAACATTGCTATACTTGTGTTTGCCAAAGGGCTTACATTTTTGAGGTGATATTTTATCCAATAGGCGTAAGTAGCATTACAAAGAACCGCCGCCAATGCAAATAAAGCAAAAGAGTTCCATTTTAATTCACCTTTTCCATTAAAAAAAATTAAAAAACTAACTCCCAAAAAACCAATCAATAAACCAAATAATTGAAATCGATTTATTTTTTCATTAAAAAATAAAAGACCAATCACTACAATAAAAATTGGATAAGTTGCATTCAGAATAGAAGTAATGGCACTGCTTACGCCATTATTTTGAGCAATTGGAAATAAAATAGAGGATAAAAAAATACCTAAGAAACCTGCAATAAATAGATGTAAATATTCTTTTTTGTTTACTGATTTGAGATAATATATACTCAAAGGCAATAAAATAACGCTTGCTAAAACAACTCTGAAAGAAGCCAACTGATAAGGTGAAAAAACTAACAAGGCTTTTTTTATCATAAAAAATGATGTACCCCAAATCAAACTCAAAGAAATTAAAAGTACCCAAGCCAATGTTTTTTGTTGTGGTTGCATTTTTTGTTTTTATAAATAATAGACTTTAGACACAGAGTGCAAAGTTAGTCAATATTTACCAAAGATAAATAAATTCGTAATATATTTTCAATAGAGCGTTTAAAATGAATGAAGTTTTTGCACACGGATAACGCGGATTTTACGGATTGAAACGGATTTTTTTCTAATTTTTTAATGTTTTTTATCAATTTCTATTTTTTATTTGAAAAACTATAATACTTTTGATTCATTCATCAATATAGATTTACACTTTTACAAAGTTTCCATTGATAATTGTTCCTAAATATGCTTTTGAATCCAAACCATATAACCAAGACGATAAAGTATATTGTAAAGATTGATTCGATAAAACAGGGTGAGAAGCATCTAAAACCAACGTATCAAAAGGTTTTCCGATTTCAAAAAATTCTTCATTCATTTTTCCTGTCGTTTGTCTGCCTGCTTTTATTACATTTTGAAGGGCAAAACGACCACTTTCTTTTTGTGTTTCAGATGTAAAACTTTGCCTGTTGTGAGTGCGAAGGCGTTGTCCATAATCCAACCATCGCATTTCTTCTGCGGGGTTAATGCCAATATGACTATCTGTACCAATAGCCCATTTTCCACCATATTTTTGAAAAGTTTTGAGATTAAAAATTCCATCTCCCAAATTTCCTTCGGTTGAAGGGCATAAAATTACGTTTGCTTTGCTTTTTGCCAATTTTTCTGTTTCAAAATCTGTAAGGTGTGTGCAATGTGTAAGATTCCATTTTTCAGAAATCGGAGCGTTGTTCAATAACCATTCCACAGGTCTTGCGTGCAAATATTCTAAACAATCTTTTACCTCTAATAATTGCTCAGCAATATGTAAATGAATAGGATATTTTTCGCTGCCAAATGTATCAATAAATGCAGGTAATAAATGTGGTTCCATTGCACGCAAAGAATGAAAGCCAACGCCCAAAGTAGCATTTTTGTAGTTTGGAATTATTTTTTTGATGCTTTCGAATAATGTAAGATAAGTAGAAAAATCTTTGCTGATAAATCTTTTTTGTCCGTCTGTCGCAGGTTTTCCAAAACCTCCTTTTTGATAAAAAATGGGTACTAATGTAATTTTAATGCCTGCATTTTGGGCGGCAATTAATAATCTTTCACTCATTTCAGGTAAATATTGATAAGGTTTACCATTTTTATCGTGATGCAAATAATGAAATTCAACTACTTCACCATAACCAACTCTCAACATTTCTTTGTATAATAAAGTAGCTACTTTTTGCATTTCTTCAGGAGAAATAGACAAAGCAGTTGCGTACATTGCTTCTCTCCAACTCCAAAAATCATCAGCATTATGATGAGTATGTACTTCTGCTTTTCCATTCATTGCATATTGAAAAGCGTGAGAATGACTATTGACTAAGGTAGGCAAAGCATATCCGTTGATATACTCTATTTGTTCGTTTTTAGTAGGTTTGCTTGTATTGATTTGTGTAATTATTCCGTCCTTATCCAATTCAATATAAGCATTTTCGAGCCAATTATCTTTCAGAGTAATGGCTTTGAAGTGTAAATATTTCATTATTTTGTTGTTGAGTTTTTATAAAAAATAAGCCTAATAAATTAAAGCTAAATAATATAATTTTATTTGTTTTCAATTTCCATTCTTATTTTTTTTATTTCAAAAACCGATAATTTTGTAATATCACAAATAAAATCATCATCAAAACCTTTTTCAATGAGATTGATAGCCACTTGTTTTTTTCCTTCAATTTTTCCCTCGATTTTTCCTTCAATTTTTCCGTCTTCAAAAGAAGTTTTTAAAGAATTATGTAAATCTCGATAATCTTTTAAACTTTGTTGATAAGCAGCTCTATCTTGACTGTTTAATTTTGTTTCGTTG
>RDZP01000050.1 GCA_004294005.1 Cytophagia bacterium | reverse complement strand
TAACTTGTGATTTTGTATTGATAGAAGTCTCCAGACTTCACCACTCGGAGAGTGGAAAAGGCGTTGGTTTGGGGGTATTTTTTGGTTTGTTAGGATTTTATTTTGATAAATATTTTGTTGAATAAGAAAAAATATTTACCTTTGTTCAAAATAAAAAAGACACTTGGACGCAGTATTGTCATTCTTCGAATGACTGAAGTCTGGAGACTTCTATTAATACAGAGGCACAAGTTACGCTTCGCTAAACTTGCGCCAGTTTTACTTTTTTTTATTTTTGTAATACTTAAACCAGTTGGGGTTTATCCAACAAAACAAAATACATTGGATATTTTGAATGAAGGTAGAAATAAAGCTAATATAAAATATGAAAAATAACATAATAATTTCAATTATTTTTATTTTAATTAGATTTGATCAATGTTTCTCACAAGTAAATAAAATTAAAATAGATACAATTAAAGGTAGTTTTTTGTTAGATTTTGGACAAAATTCGATGGTGTTTAAAACTCAATATGAACCTAATGATTTATGTAGCAACATAGAAACATATAATAAAAATAATATTATTATATTCAACAAAGATATAAATTACTCAAATAATTATGTATATGGGATTTTTCATTTTGTTCCTGACAACGATAACATTAATTATATAGGAGTTATTACTACAACAATGAAATATTTATGGAAAAATAATAAATTATATAAAAAGTATGAGGAAGTCTTTGATAAAAACATACTAAAAAAATTAAAAAAAACAACTTTTATTTTTGATGACAAAAAAAATAAGTTAGTTTCTCACAATAAAAGATTTGGGTACTATTTTTTAAGTTGTAAAATTATTTGCATAAAAGACAATGAAATAAATTACTTCACATTCCCTAACTTTGTGGATGGTATTTATAAAGATGTTTATTCATACGAAAATTATTTTATCCTTGATATAATATTTTAAGTACGTTAAACCCCCAACTGGTTTAAGTGTTCAAAAAAATAAAAAAAATACACTGGTTTAAGGTGTTGCCTACAATTCCAAATTTTTAATAGGATTATTTTTGTATTTAACAAAAAAATATACAAATAAATTACGATATTCATATATAATATCGTATCATAAACTTAAAGACTACTTAGCTAATGCACGTATTTCGGTCAGTGATAGCAAATTTTTAATATCCCCACTAATTACGAATGATGGTTGTATATCTATTTTGATTGATTTTAATGTATTTATAAGTTTTTCCAAAAATAATTCTAAAAAAATTTGGAATTGTCAATATAACCTTCTACCTTTGCAAAATATTATTTGGTTTAAGTAATAAGTTTACCCACACAATAGTTCGGTAATTTCTTGTAAGGTTTTGATTTTCAAGGTTTTGAATTTCAATTTTCGTCAAAAGATAAGTGTAAAATCAAGTTTTTTTAATTTGATTCAATAACAATAACAATAACAAAGAAATTTTATCGGATATTGTTCTATAATGTTTAAGGTTAATTATATTTATCAATTAACTTCAGTTTGTAAATTTTTACAGACTATGAATAGGAAAGAAATTTATCGGATATTTGTCTGAGGTAAGTTGTTGTTTTTTTATTAACATTTAAAAATTTGGTTACGATTTAAAATTAAAAATCGTACACTACACAATGCAAGAAGAAATTTTATTTACAGACTTAAATTTGTCTGCACCCATTTTAAAAGCCATACAAGATATGGGCTTTACATTACCTTCGGCTATTCAAGCAAAGGCAATTCCAGTAGCACTTTCAGGAAAAGATTTAATCGGACAAGCACAAACAGGAACAGGAAAAACTGCTTCATTTGCAATTCCTGCATTAGAAAAAATTGATACAAATGTAAAAGGTGTTCAAACACTTATATTATGCCCTACAAGAGAATTGGCGGTGCAAGTATCAGAAGAAATCAAAAAATTAGCAAAATATTTAGATGTATATGTTTTGGCAATTTATGGTGGAGATTCTATTGAAAAACAAATTAAATTTTTACGTAAAGGTGTACACATTGTAGTAGGAACACCAGGTCGCGTAATGGATCATTTGGATAGAGGTACATTAAAATTAGACCATATCAACACTTTCGTATTAGATGAAGCTGACGAAATGTTAAATATGGGTTTCAGAGATGATATCGAAGTAATTTTACAACAAGCACCCAAAAAACGTCAAACATTACTTTTTTCTGCTACAATGCCAAAACCAATTTTGGATTTGACAAAAAATTATCAAAATAACCCTGAATTAGTAAAAATCGTTTATACAGAATTAACTTCTGCAAGTATAGAACAAGTTTACTTCCGTATTCATAAAGAAGATAGATTAGAATTGATGAAAAGATTGATTGATGTTAATGGCATTGAGTTATCTATCGTTTTCTGTAATACAAAACAAGGTGTTGATGAATTAGTGGAAGAATTGAGAAGAAATAAAATCAACGCTGAAGGTTTGCATGGAGATATGAGCCAAGCACAACGTAATCAAGTAATGGCAAAATTCAAAAATAGAGTTGTCAATGCTTTGGTAGCAACTGATGTGGCTGCACGCGGAATTGATGTGGACAATGTAGAGGCTGTTTTCAATTTTGATATTCCTTTTGACCCTGAATATTATGTACATAGAATTGGAAGAACAGGACGTGCAGGAAAATTAGGAAAATCTTTTACTTTTTTGAGTGATAGACGCGATATTTTTAGATTAAAAGACATCGAAAGATTTGCAAAGATTACCATCGAACAAGGGCAGGTTCCTAACAAAAATTCTATCGTAGAAATACAAAGAAAAAGATTTGCTGAAAGATTAAAATATGAAATTACATCAGGAAACACAGAACAATATGATACTTTCTTAGATGAATTGAAAGCAGAAGGATTTGATTATAAAGATATTGCTTCTTCTTTGATGAAAATGTTTGCTAACTTTAAAGAACAAGGACAAGAAAGAGATAACCTACAACAAATCCAAGATAACGGACAAAAACAAGGTGGTAGCAGAGATAGAGGTGGTAGAAGTGAAGGTGGAAGCTTTGGTAGAAACAACGGCAGAGAAAGAGGAAATGATAGATTTTCTGGAAATAGCAATAGTGGAGGTTCTAAATTTGGACGTGATAGAGATAGACAACAAGGAAGTGGACAAAGTAGCTGGAAAAGCAATGATAACCAAAGTCAAGGTGGTGCATCAAAATTCAAAAGTACTAACGAAGGAGATGGAAAAATGGTGCGTTTGTATTTAAACGTAGGAAAAAACCAAAAAATTCGTAAAATGGACGTTTTAGGTGCGATTGCAGGTGAAACAGGAGTTCCAGGACAAAGAATTGGCGCAATTGATATTTTTGGACAATATTCTTTTGTAGATGTGCAACCTGAAGATGCAAAACACATCATCAGCACAATGAACAAAAGTCAAGTAAAAGGTAAAAAAGTATTTTTTGAAGTAGCAAGTAACTAATTTTAAAAAATAGGTAAAATAAAAAAAGATGTTTCATTTTCAAAAATGAAACATCTTTTTTGTTTTTGGTAATAATATTCTGTTGTTTTCGCTTGTGTACCCACAAATAAATGTTGTAACAAATTATTGCTTGTGAGGACACAAACAAGGGTAAGATTCTTATCAAAAATGAAATATCTTTTTTGTTTTTGATAAGAATACTAAATTTTACTCAAATCTCAAAGCATCAATTGGGTCTAATTTTGAAGCTTTATAAGCAGGATACCAACCAGAAATTACTCCTACTAAAATACAAACTGTAAAAGCAATAATTATCCAAGCCCAAGGAATGACAAAAATACCTGCATTGATAGAAATAGCAACAAAATTTCCCATAGCAATACCAAAAAACACCCCAAAAACACCTCCAATTTGACAAATAATAATTGCTTCTATCAAAAATTGTTGCCTAATGCGTGCAGGAGTTGCTCCCAATGCTTTTCTTACGCCAATTTCTCTTGTCCGTTCTGTTACTGACACCATCATAATATTCATCAAACCAATTGAGGCACCCAAAAGTGTAATAAATCCAACTACATAGCCACCAAATTTGAGATAACCTGTAATATTATTTAATCTTTCAACCAAAGATTCACTACTTGAAATTTCAAAAGAGTTAGGTTTTCCAATTTTGTCTTGTCTAATTTGTCGCATTAAAAGCGTTGCTTCACCCATTGCTTCTTCTGAATCAAGTGTATTATTCAGAAGTGTTGTAATTGTAAAAGTAGGTCTTGCGTTTGTCATCAAAACTCTTGCTCGTTCTAACGGAATCAATACAGCACGGTCTCCACCTTGTTGCGAACTTCCTGCTTTTTTCAGTACACCCACTATCAAGTATTTTCCACCCTGCATACTTACAAACTGATTAACAGCTTCTTTTTTATCAAATAGTTTTTCTGCTACTTCATACCCTAAAATAATACTATAACTTCCTCTTTCTTGTTCGATGGCAGAAAAATTACGTCCTTCTGCTAAATCTAAAAATTTATTAGTAATATAGTTTTCGCTTGTTCCTATTATCAATACATTAGGATTTGTTTTCTTTGAGCCATTTTTAACTTCTGCTGTGCCGCCCACTGTTGTACTAATACTTACTTTTGCATCAAAATCCACGTTTTGTTCATACATTTTTGCTTGTCTATAAGTAATAACGGGATAAGATTTTTCTTGTTTTCTTGGTCCGCCAAATCCACCACCTCTTTGGGCTTGTGGTACTTGAATTTCAAAAGAATTAGCACCAAATTCTGCGAAACTACTATTTAAGGAAGCCTGCATACTATCTATAGCGGTCAATATACCTACCAATGCCATAATTCCGATGGCAATAATGAGTGCGGTCAATACTGACCTGAGCATATTGCTTTTGACTGACCTCAAACCTTCTTTGATGTTTTCTTTAAAATTCATAGTAATTATTTTTGTTAATGTGTATAAAAATTGATGAAAAAATTACAAAAAACAGGTCATAAATAAAAGATATTTTTTCTATAAATTTATCTAAAAAATAGAATAAATAATTTTTAATTTGTAAATTTGCAGCAGAAAAAAATTAAGACTTTTTAAAAATGAGAAAAGAAAAAAAGATACAAATTTTTGCCACAGGCGTACATTTACAGTCAATACAAGTTGAAATTAACAATAAAAAACAATGGCGTTGGATAGCAATTGGTTTTGAGGAAGATAATTATTATGATGGAGAAACTATAGAAGTGTATGATTATGCTGATAGTTTTGAAGGGCTTTTTCAAAATAATGATGAACAACAAGGAAATAGTATTTAACTTTTTGTATGTATTAAATAACCCAAATTCAGTATTAAATTAAAGTTTAATTCTTAAAAAAATTACATTTTAATTTAGTTTTGAAATAAAAAATGAAATATTTACTAAATTTTATACGATTTTTTCTGTTGAAAAAGTGCAGTATACACTTTCAGAGTTCGTATTTATACCTTAAAAAAAGGTTAGTACAGTTTTATAAGGTGTAATTAATCGTAGAGGAACCAAAATAATTAAATTTGTAAATAAATTTAATAAGGAACAAAAAATGAAAAATATTTATCTATTATTTGTCTCTTTATTTTTTTGCTATAATCCTTTATTAGCACAAAATAATTGCATTGACATCAAAGTACAAAAAATAATTACAAGTCTAAAAAAAGGATGTCGTCCCGAACCCAACCTTTATTGGAGCAAAGAATGTAACGATAAACACCTCAAACAATTTAAAGAGGGCGCTTCCTATTTGGTTGCTCAATCTATTTTAGATAGATTTGGAAGAACCTTATTAGGCAGACCAGATGGTCAATTTGTAATGTCAAAAAAAGAAATGGATTTATTACTCAATAATGCAAAAGGAAACTTAGCTTATGTTGAAACACAATTAGGTATTCCTGCGGGTGCGTGGAAAAATAATATTTTGGTAAGGATTGATATACCTTTACCTTTCGAACTCAATATCAGAATACCAAGTGGTAATGAATCTGGTGCAAATGAATTATGGATAGCGGGTGGAAAACTGCCTACAGGTTATTTAGAAGCAGTAATAGATGCTATTCCTGAGGGAAAATACACAGAAAAAATAATTGATTTGAAATAAAAAAAAATCTTTCTCTTTTTAAAAAGAGAAAGATTTTTTTTTGTTTAAGCATTGACCATTTCGGTTTTTCCTAACCACTTTAAAACTCTAACATGTGAAGCAAAAGCACCCATAAATGTTGGATATTCATTGTAAGTTATGCCATATTCGTTGGCAGTTTCTTTTACAATATCAGAAATTTTACTATAATGTACGTGACAGATATTAGGAAATAAATGATGTTCTACTTGATAATTAAGCCCACCTAAATACCAATTTAAAAAACAATTTTTACGTGCAAAGTCAGCAGTTGTTTCTAATTGATGGATTGCCCAAGTATTTTCCCAATCTTGTGATTCTTCGGTAGCAGTGTGATGATTCGTAATTTCAACTAAATGAGCTAATTGAAAAACAATACTCAAAATCATACCTGTAATATAATGAACAAATAAAAAACCTAAAAATATCCACCCAAAAGAAACATCTAACATCAAAAAAGGAACAACCAAAGCCAAAAATAAATAGACTACTTTGCTTCCCAAAATTGTAAAAAGTTCTTTTCTTGTATTGTATTTGGCAGAACCTCCTTGTTCTCTTTTATAACGAAATACTTTTATAAAATCTTTTATTAAAAATGAAAAAGTCATCAAACCATACAATAAAAATGCGTACCAATATTGATGTTTATGAATTGGTTTCAAAGGTGCATAAGGAGAAAGACGAACTATAAATTTGGTTTCGATGTCCTCATCTACATGCAATACATTGGTATAAGTGTGATGCAATACATTGTGTTGAATTTTCCACATTGTTGGACTTCCGCCTATCAAATACAAAGTACCTCCAAATAAATTATTGACCCAAGATTTGTTTGAATAAGCACCATGATTAGCATCATGCATAATTGCCATGCCAATTCCTGCTTTGGCAAACCCAATAATAGACAATAAACCAATCACTGCCCAAGTAGAAAATAGATTGGTAAGAATTAAAACATAAGGCACTGAATACAACGTTAGTAAAATTATTGTTTTTAAAAACATTTCAAAGTTACCTTGTTTAGCGATGTTATTGTCTTTAAAATAACCGTCGATTCTTTTTTTGAGGGTAGGGAAAAAATTTGCTCTATCGAGTTTTGCAAATTTAGGTTTTTGGTATGTATTAGCCATAAAATATATAATTGATTATATTACATTTAAAATTTATACACAAAATAAAATGATTATCTTTATTGTTTTTGAAATATCTATTTTTTTTTATTATTTTTTTTATAAGTATAGATATTTTTTTTGCAAATATAAAATAAATATTTTAAAAATACAAGTTTTTTGCGTGTTACTTTTTTAAATTTGTATATCACTAAAAAAGCAGAAATAAAATTCTGCTTTTTTGTTATTTTTTAGTTTATTTTTATGTTTTTCTTACACACTCAAAATATTTACCATTCGAATCAAATCTTCATTAATCGGTTTTGGTTTTTTAATTGTTTCGTCAAAAGATGTATAAACAATTTGGTCATTAATAACACCTGCCATTACATTTTTCATTCCTTTTAATAAGCCTTCTACAGCAGCAACTCCTGTTCTACTTGCCAAAATTCTATCTTTTGCGGTAGGAGAACCACCTCTCTGGACGTGTCCTAAGGTAGTAACTTTAATATCCAAGTCAGAAACTTTTTCCTTTACTTTCATAGCAATTTCAGTGGCATTTCCTTCCTCATCACCTTCAGCAACTATAATAATGGCTGAAGTTTTGTGTTTTAGCTTTCCTTTTTCCAAAGTATTAATCACATCATCGATGGTTGTGTCTGTTTCAGGCACCATCACAATTTCTGCACCACCTCCAATACCCGATTGCACTGCGATATAACCCGAATCACGTCCCATTACCTCAATAAAAAAGACTCTATTATGTGAATCAGCAGTATCTCTGATTTTATCGATGGCTTCTAAGGCTGTATTGACGGCTGTATCGTAGCCGATGGTATAATCTGTACCATATAAATCATTATCAATCGTACCAGGGCAACCAACGGTAGGGATTCCAAATTCTTCTTCAAAAATTTTTGCGCCTGTAAAAGTACCATTTCCACCAATAGCAACCAATCCATCAATGTCAAAATTTCTTAATTGTTGATAGGCTTTTTTTCTACCTTCAATGGTCATAAATCCCATACTTCGTGCAGATTTTAAAATCGTTCCGCCTCTCTGTACAATATTACTTACCGAGTGAGATTCAAGAGGGCTAATGGTGCCATTTATCATACCATCATAACCTCTTTTGATACCGTAAACTTCTACTTGGTGGTAAATACAAGCACGCACTACCGCTCTAATGCAAGCGTTCATTCCGGGTGCATCTCCACCTGAGGTGAATACACCAATTCTTTTTATACTCATACTATTTTAATCGTACTTTGAATTTTTAGGCGAAATTAAGTAAAATTTTTAAATTTGATAGATATTTTATTAATTTTTTTTATTAATTTTTTTATGCAATCGTTATAAAAGCTATTTTTCTGTTTTATTTTTCCAAAATTGAGTATAAATGAAAACAAAAATTCCCAAAGCAATCAATAATGATGAAAACACAACTACTAAAGATAGTGCAGGTTTATCTACCACATCTATTGTAATTATTTTTTGTTGATACAAATAAACCATCAATAAAGTGAAAGCATTATTAATAAAATGTGCAAATATTGCTGTTGTAATATCTTTTGAAAAATAATACAAATAACCAAATAATGCGCCCAAAAGCATTCGTGGAAAAAAACCTAAAAATTGTAAATGAATTGCACTAAATAAAATCGCACTTAACCAAATTGATAAATGTGCGTTCATATCTTCTGATAATTTTCTTTGTAATATTGCTCTAAATAATAATTCCTCACCGATGGCAGGAATAATAGCAATTACAAATATTCCAAATAAAAATTGTGAAAAACTATCAAAACTGATTAAAAATTTTGTGAGAATTTCTAACTTTAATTCCATCTCCTTTGCCCAAGTACCAAAGTCAATTTTTTGATTTAATTCTCCTAAAAAGCCTGAAACAAAAGGCATAGATGCAATTACTAAGAAAATAATTAAAATAAATACCGATAATTGTTCGTTTTTAGTACTGATAACCTTATTCTCTGTTTCAAAAAAACGTCTATACAACCAAAATGTACCAAAGAAACCTCCTCCAGCTGAAATTACCTGCATCAATAACATATACCAACGACCTGCCGAAGCGGTTTGCCAATATTCTACGTTAGTGAGATCTTGAACGGAAACTTTAGAAATCAACATAATGATACCTGCAGCCAAAAAAGAAGCAATAGAAGAACAAAATATAAAAAGTCCTATTAATATAAATATATTCGAGATAGAACGAAGATAACGAATCTGCATAGTTTTGGTAATCAATTGAAACGATTAAGTAATAATAAAATGAATAATTCATTTATTTTGTAATCAAAAAATAAAATAAATTACGTATTTAATCAAAATAATTGATGCAAAGATAAATTAAATATTCACAGAAAACAAATCAATTAAAAATAGGATTGAAAATAAAAAAAACAAAATATACTTCAAGGCAAAAATAAAACTTTGTTCACTAAAATTTTTTAATTTATTTTTTTAGATGTATTTTTGCAAATGAATTATTTTTCTCTTTTTAATTATAGTCTTATTAGTATGCAACGAAAATGGCGTAAACAATTAAGTTTATGCCTGATTTATAGCTTTGTTGTTGCCTTTTATGCTTCTGTTGTATTTTTTACGAGTAGTTTGAGATATGAAACGCAATTTGTTATCAAAGATTTACCACAATTATGGATACAAAAATTAGCAGGTGGACGATTAATTCCAATGGAAAATTTTTGGTTGGATAGTTTGCAAAAAATAAGAGGTGTAAAAGAAGTATATCCAAGAATTTGGGGTTATTATTTTGATAGTAGTACAGGAGCGGTTTTTACTGTGATGGGAACAGAAAAACCAGTCAATACACTCAATATGTTATCATTTTCTACTATTTATAAAAATAAAAAAAATATTCTTCAAAAAAATCAAGCAATTGTAGGGACAGGGTTTTTAGCAATGAGAGGTTTACAAATTGGTGAAAATTTGAGTATCCCTGATGCAGAAGGAAATATGCTCAATTTAGAAATTATTGCTTCTTTTGATTCAAAATCAGATTTATTAACAAGAGATTTAATTATCGTTTCTCCTGAATATGCTCGAAAAATCATTGGTCTGCAACAAAATCAAAATACAGATTTTGCTTTGAATGTATTTAATCCGACTGAAATTGATAATATTGCTCGAAGATTAGACCAAAAATATGCATCAATCAGAGTAGTTACAAAATCACAATTAGAAGCAACGTATGCTACTTTGTTTGGTTGGCGAGGCGGCATTTGGATTTATGGTTCTATACTTGCTCTTTTTGCTTTTATTTTATTGGTTTGGGAACGGACATCAGGATTATCAGAACAAGAAAAAAAAGAATTAGGTATTTTGAAAGCATTAGGTTGGCAAATCAACGAAGTTGTATTGATTCGATTGTATGAAGGTTTGATTATTTCTCTCACAGCTACTTTTTTGGGAATTTTATTGGCGTTTTTTCACGTATTTTGGTTAGAAGCACCTTTATTTAAGCCTTTTTTGGTGGGTTGGTCTGTTTTATATCCTCGTTTTTCATTATTTCCTATTGTTGAATTGAATAGTATTTTGATTATTTTTTCTCTGTCTATTTTTCCTTATTTATTGGCAACAATTATTCCTGCTTGGAAAGGAGCAATCATTGAACCCTCAGAGGCGATGAAATAATGGTAGATAAATAGAACAAAAAACTATATTTTATTACAAGATGATTGATTTTATTCCACAACGTATTATTTCCTTAGTTCCTTCTCAAACCGAATTATTATGTGATTTGGGATTGGGGCAAAATTTGGTGGGTATCACTAAATTTTGTATTTATCCAAAAATAGAATGCGAAAAAATCAGTAAAGTTGGTGGCACAAAGACCTTTAATTTTCACATCATTGATGCGTTAAAACCTGATTTGATTATTGGAAATAAAGAAGAAAATTACAAAGAAGGCATAGAAAAACTTTCAGAAAAATATCCTACTTGGATAAGTGATATTTATACTTTTGAAGAGGCGCTACAAAGCATACAAAAAATTGGTAATTTGGTCGGAAAATCAGAAAAATCTAATCAAATTTGTCAACAAATCACTACAAGATTTAATGCACTCCAACCAAAAAATTATCCTCCAAAAGTTGCTTATCTTATTTGGAACAAACCCATTATGATAGCCGCAAAAAATACATTTATAGATGCTATGATTGAAAAAGCAGGTTTTCAAAATGCTTTCTCAGACCTTTCTCGTTATCCTTGTATTGATATTGAAGATTTAGAAAGCAGAGCAATAGATTATTTGTTTTTGAGTTCAGAACCTTTTTATTTTAGACAAAAACATATTGATTTTTATCAAAAAAAATTACCGAATACAAAAGTAAAATTAGTGAATGGTGAAATGTTTTCGTGGTATGGAACAAGGCTTTTGAAAAGTGTTGATTATTTTCTAACTGAAATGATTGAAGAATAAATGAAAATATTGTTACCAATAATTATATTGCTCAATGAAATCAAAATAAAAATATTGACAATAATCTAAAAAAATTTTTTATTTCAAAATAAAATACTTATTTTTGTGTTAGTAATTAAAAAGTATAGATATATGAATGCGACAAAAGAAAATATACATATAAAAAGTAATGGAAAGCAAATCAATATAGAAGAAAATAATATTGATACTCAGATAAATAAAGAAGAAAAAGATGATTTGCTCACTGCTGAAATAGAAGCAAATACAAAGATTTTTCACGAATATTTTGATATAAATTTTGCCAAAAGTTTATCTAAAAATTTAGTAACTCCCTTAGAAAAATATTATTTTAGGGCTGAATTTATTGGCTTTATTGGTGATGAATTTCCTGAACGCAATGATGAAAAAAGACCTTTGATTTTTGCAAGCAATCATTCAGGAATGGCTTTTCCTTGGGACGCAATTATTTTTGCTTCAGGTTTGTTACGTAGAAATGGCTTCAATCTCAAAAAAGCAGTGAGAGGCTTGTCATCACCAATGTTATCAAAATCAAAGTTGATGAATCCATTTTTATTACCTAATTTTTGGAGGCGTGCAGGTGGAATAGATGCTACTACACTCAATTTTGATACTGTGATGCACTACGGAGAAGCAAATATTTTGATATATCCCGAAGGCATTGATGGCATAGGAAAAGGTTTTGATAAACGCTATCAATTACAAAAAATGTCGACTTCTTCATTGAGAATGAGTCTTAAATACAAAACAGATATTATTCCTTTTGCTACTATTAATGCTGAATATATTAACCCTTTTAGTTATAGTATAGATACACTCAATCTTTTGGTGCGTCGATTAGGTATTCCATTTTTGCCTGTCGGTATCACAACTTTGTTGGTCGCTTTGCAACCTTGGATGTTTTATTTTGCTTTTCCTGCAAAGTTAATTTACGTGCGTGGAGCAAGAATCAAACCTTATGAGATGATTGAAAAACCTTTTGATGATATCACTTATGATGATTTAGACTATTTACGTAATAAAATTCACCATAAAATGCAAGCAGAACTCGATTGGGCAGTACGCGAATATGGACAAGAGCCTTTTGCTTGGAATGAATTTTTTGAGACTGTCTATCAAAATATAGATAAAATATTTTTATTTTCTCCATTATCTTGGGCTTTTCTATTCACTGAACATGATAGAAGATATTATGAATTAAAAAGAAAATTAGCAGAATACCCTGAACAAACAATTGAACACCAAACCAAACGCCGAAAAATGATTATAGAGGCGCAAGAAGAGGTCGAAGATGATAGTATTTGGGGAATGATTGCTACTGCAACCAGCACATTAATTCAAAACCCACAAGTTTTGTTGTTGTATGTACCTATCATAGGTTTAGGCTCTACATTATGGCAAGGATTTAGCAATGAGTAAATTATTCATTTTAAAATACATAGTTCTTAATGAGTAAAATGATAATTGTAAAAAAAGTAATATTAGTTATTGTAACTACTTTTTTGCTTTGCCAATGTGAAAATATTGAAAAAAATTTTCAAAACAATAATACAGCAAAAGAAAAGAATATAATTAATGCTATTGAAACAGAAATAACAACTAAAAAAACAAAGCCTTTTGCAATACAATTAAAAAATTGTAATTTTGGGCAAATTGTTTATGCACCCGTTTATTCTGAATTATACCCGTATATTCATAAAACAAAAATGTTATTGCCTGCAACTTTAGTAATTCATAATATTGACCTCGAAAAAATATTATACATTACTAAAATAGAATATTATGACAATAATGGAAATATATTAAGATGTGCTAAAGCAAAAAATATACAACTTAACCCACTTTCTTCTATTAATTGTGTTATTGAGCAACAAGATATACAGAGTGGGGTAGGTTCTAATTTTTTGATAGAGTGGCAAGGTAATAGGGAAATGAGTAAACCAATTATTGAAACAATTATGTTAGGAAGTGATGTAGGACAAGGTTTTTCTTTTGTTTCCTCAGGAAAAATTGTAAAAGAAAAGGAATTTTAATTTTTAGATACATAGCAAAATAAAAAATGAATATAAGAGTAGGACAAGGTTTTGATGTCCATCAATTACAAGACGGAAAAGATTTTTGGTTAGGGGGAATAAAAGTTCCACATACAGCAGGTGCAATCGGTCATTCTGACGCTGATGTATTAATTCATAGCATTTGTGATGCCCTTTTGGGTGCAGCCAATTTGAGAGATATTGGTTATCATTTTGCAGATACAGACGCAGAATACAAAGGTATTGATAGTAAAATATTATTACAAAGGACAATCGTAATGATAAGAGAAAAAGGATATGAAATTGGTAATATTGATACTGTTTTGTGTTTACAAGCACCTAAAATTGCTCCTTACATTACCGAAATGCAACAATGTTTAGCAAATGTACTTCATATTGATATCGATAATATAAGCATCAAAGCAACTACTACTGAAAAATTAGGTTTCGTAGGTAGAAAAGAAGGTGTTTCTGCTTATGCTACTGTTTTAATCTATAAAAAATAAAAATATTTTTGTTTTTTCAATATTATAAAATCATTTAAATTATGAGTTTGTTACATTCTCAAAACCATATATCTAAAAAAAAATACATTATATCGATAAAATAGCTATTTTTATCGATATTACCGTTTTTAGATGTAATTAAAATATAACTTTGCATCAGAAAATTAAAATAAAACGTATAAGCTATATTCAATTAAAAAATATTAAACAATTTAATTTTGTTTTTTATTTGTTTTTTTTTATCATTTAATGAACAACCAACAAACATATATTCAATCTTTTGGGGCAATTTTGGTAATAGACGCAAAAAATGGTATAATTTGCCAAGCAAGCGAAAATATCCAGTTATACTTATTTGACAAAATAGAAAATATAATTGGAAAACCTATTCAAAAATATTTACCTCAATATACTTCTTTATTATCACTTGATTCTTTTCCAATCTTATTAGATTATAAAGAAATCTCTTGGATAATAGAAAAAGGAATTGTGAATATATCTACTCGAGTTTTATCACAATCTGAATATTATATTCTTGAATTAGAGTATTCATCAATGCCTGAACATAAAGTAAGGGCTTTTGATATGATTGGTGATATTGTTAAATCTTTGACTTATGTTAAAACTCTGGATAAATTATTTGAAACATTGGTAACAAATATCCAAAAATATTTAGGCTATGATAGAGCAATATTACTCAAAAATGATGAATATGGGAATGGAGAAGTTATAAAAGAAAGTAATAGAAACGAAAAAATACCTTCGTTGCTTAACCACACTTTTGTCTTAGATTATTACAAAAAAAACTACGCCCAAAATGTAGCCCAAAATAAAGTATTATTCATAGAAAATATCGAGGATAAGGGTGTTTCTCTGTTTGCTATTGATAGTTGTGCGAATGTAAAGGTAAATATAGGTATTACTATTCTTAATAAACCTTCCGAACATACACGTAAATTTCTAAATTTCTTGGGAATAAAATCATTGTTAGCACACAATATATATGTGAATAATAAATTGTGGGGCGTTTTATTGTGTCATCATTTAGAAGAAAGAAAATATGTTGGGACTGAAATTAGAAAAATTTTAGGATTAATACTTAGTTTTTTTGCTGATAAACTTAGTGAATTAACAATAGCTAATCAAGAAAAACAATTAGTCAAAAAAGAATTTATTTTCAGTAATATCAAATATAGTTTATTTCATAATTTTGATATTTTACAATCATTGGTTTATGATAAAATAAATACATTGGATTTATTTGAAGCAGATAGTTTTGTTGTATTTTATGAAAAAAAATGGGAAAGGATAAATAATCACTTACCTCAAGATATATTAGAACAATTAGTTGATTATTTGAGTAATCAAAGAATTAAAAATATTTATTCAACGCAGCATCTCGTAGAAAATTGCCCTTTTATGTTGCCTTATGTAGAACATGCAGCAGGAATTTTGGTAATAGAAATCTCCCAAGTTCAAAAAGAATACTTAATATGGTTTAGAAAAGAAATCAAAGAAAAAATCAATTATATAGGCAGAAACAAAGATAATGCGCCTGCGATTTGGACAGAAGAAATCAATCTTAAATCAGTACTCTGGGAGGAATATGCCCTTAATACTGCCAAAGTTTTGTATGATGAAATTGTGCATATTTTATATATCAGTAATCAAAAAATCAAAAAAATGAATGATGATTTGGCTGATTTATTTAAAAAATTTAGAGAAGCAGACCAAAAGCTAAAATGGATGTATGATAGCACAAATAATCCTAATTTTTTGTTAGATGAGGAAGCAAAAATTATTGGATTTAACAAAAGTACAGCCGTTTTATTCGAAAAAATATACAATAAAAAACTTCAAAATAACGATAAAATTAGAGATTATATTCCTGATGAGAAAAATAAAAAAGATTTTGAAAAAAATATTCAACAAGTAAAGAAAGGAGAAACAAAAGAGTTTATTTATTATTATCCAGATAAATCTGATAGTGAGTATATCTGGAAAATCATTTTATTTCCTGTTTATGATAATTATGGTGGATTTTATGCTGTAAGTGTATCTATTTTAGATATTACTGAAAGCGAGAAAAATAATAAAAAAATTGCAGAATTAGCAGCAGTTGTACAAAAAACAAATAATTTAGTTACAATTACGGACAAAAATCGTAATTTAACTTGGGTAAATGATGCTTTTGTAACATGTACAGGCTATAGCAACGAAGAAGCAATAGGAAAAACGCTTTCTTTTTTACAAGGAGAAGAAACGAACCTTGATACTATACGATTTATCAACGAGCAACTCGATAATCAAAAATCAGTACAAGCTGAAATTCTTAATTATACAAAGTCTGGCAAAAAATATTGGGTGAGATTAAATATTGACCCTGTATTTGATAATGAAGGTAACCTTATTCGCTTTATTGGTGTTCAATATGATATTACAGAAATCAAACAAAAACAACAAGAATTAGAAGATGCCAAACACAAAGCAGAAGAAATGAATAGGCTCAAAACAAGTTTTTTAGCGAATATGTCCCATGAAATCAGAACACCTTTAAATGGTATTTTAGGACTTGCACAAGTAATGAGAGCAGAGGAAAATGTAAGTGAAATAAAAGATTTATTGGAAATGCAAATTAAAAGTGGTTGGAGATTATTAAAAACCATTGAAGATATTTTGGTTTTATCAAGATTGGAAGCAGAGGGAATCGCTAATACTTTACAAAAGATTTCTATTACTAATTTATTAGACCAATTATTACCACCTTTACAAATTACGGCACATAATAAAGGATTGAAAATGGAATATAATACTACTGCAGATGGTCTTTTTTGTTGGGCTGATGAAACTATGCTTACACAAATTTTTCATAATATTATTGGAAATGCTATTAAATTCACAGACAAAGGGTGTATTATTATTACAACAAAAATTGAAAATAATCAAATTTGTGTTGAAGTAGAAGATACAGGAATTGGCATTGCAGAGGATTATCTCTCAAAAATTTATAACTCTTTCGAACAAGAAAGTTCAGGACACAAACGTACACACGAAGGCACAGGTATTGGTTTGTCTATCTCAAAAAAATACATTAAATTGTTAGAAGGTGATATTAAAGTAAAAAGCACTAAGGGAAAAGGCAGTACTTTTATTGTTATTTTACCTATCAAAAATAATTAGTGTGGAGAATAAAAAAAGGTCATATCTTCATAATGAATAGTTGAATAGACCTTTTTGAATAAAATTTATAACTTTTTACCAATTATTAGAAGAACTACTTTTTGTTCTTAAAAAGTTTTTATAATGTTCTGTCCTTTTGTATTCATTTTTTACTTCTTTTTTATTTTTATAAATTTTCCAAATACCACGATTAGCAAATTTTGCTCTACTTTCTAATCTTTCAAATCGGTTACAAAATTTTACATTGGGTGGATACTTTTCAGCAAATGCATATCCTTTTTTAACTAATGTTGCATTATAAAATTCGCCTGTAAGTAAATAAACATACGCCAATAAACGCCCAAATTCATCTCTTTTGGCTTGGTCATAAATTAAAATTACACGTCTTCCTTCGTATAATCTCCTTTTTGTATATTCAGAGGCTTCTTTTCCATAAGGCATCACGTCCATATACATAGAACGCACACTTTCAGGTGTATCAATGCCAATGAGACGCACTTTTTCTCGCCTGTATTTTTTTTTAGAATGTCCAGTAATAAAAGTATCGCCATCTGATACTCTTGCTACCCTCACTATTCGCCCTGTTAAAGGATTGATTGCTCGCAAATATAAAAATAACATTTTAAGTGCAAATCTTATCAGTAAAAAAATTCCTAATAAAATAGGGGCAGCATACCAACCATGTACTGCAATTAAATCAGTAACAAAAGCGATAATATCTATGAGTATATCATAAGATTTTTCAATAAATTTATCAAACATAGTCAATTTTGTATTTTTTTTGCACAAAATTATATATATTTTTTAACATAAACAAAAAAAAGTAGATTTTTTTTTGTAATTTTTATTTGCCTGTATAACTATAAAAATTCTATTTTTGATAAGTATAAAAAAAGTTAGTACCTCATCAATTTTGGTACTAACTTTTTTTCTTAATAAAATATATTAATAAAATTATTTCTTTTGAGTATGACTATTAAAAAAATAGATATTTTTCAATATTAACAATATTCTTTTTCTAATTTATCTATATTTTGCCAACGAAGTCCACATAAATTAGCATAATTCTGTATATTTCTCATAGATACTTGATGAAAAACATCATCAGAAGTAACATTGACCATTTGTAAGATACCTGCTTCCAATACACGCCCTAACCAATCATTATTTGTCCATTCTTGGTCTTGTAAACTAATTACGCTCATATTTTTCATATTGTTTACCCATTTTTTGAGTCTATATTTTTTAAATACTTCCAAAGCGTAGTCTAAATGTTTTCTATATTCTTCACTACGGAAAAATCCGTCCCAATCCAAACGCAAGACTCTTGTTTCAGTATTGTAATAAATACTAAAACGTTCTGTTTCTAAAATACTTTGCATACTAGCCATAATGTTATACTTTTTAGTTGAGTAATTATGGTGCAAAGTTAGAGGCATTTTATCGAATAAAATAATCAAATATAAACTAAAAATTTCATACCTAAGATTATTTTGAATTATAGCCAAAAGATTCTTTTTTGAATCCACTTCTCAATATTTTCCACTAAATCTTACATTTTAATTATTGAATATTTATTCATAGTATATATTAAAAATAAGATAAAAAAAAATAAAAGTGCTTTTATTTCCTTTTTTCATGTATTTTCGTTGATTTTTCTTTTATTAGTTTAATTATTCTCATCTCAAATTATCTATTTTTCTATTGAATATTACATTCCTCCCAAAAAAAATAAAAATTCATTTTTCTTCAAAAAATAATATTAAAATGTGTAGATTTGCAAAAAAAATGAAAAAAATATGATAGGAAAATTAAAAAAAAATAAAATAATTTTAAATTTATATCGGTTG
>RDZP01000143.1 GCA_004294005.1 Cytophagia bacterium | reverse complement strand
TCTCTGACAATTTTAGTGAAAACATTGTATTGCAACAAATTTTGTCTTTTTGAGCGAAGCGAAAAAACTTATCTCTGGCTCACAACTCGTTGATTAACAGGCAGTTGCTTCACTTCGTTCAGCAGGACAAAAGGAACTTTTTTTATCATTGCACTAAAATTGTCAGAGTACCAAATATTTTTAAAAAGGCACAATTGCCATTGTCAATCGGCTTACATTGACCAACTTCCCTTCTTCATTGGTAATTTTAATATCCCACACATGCGTAGTTTTTCCTAAATGCAAAGGCGTTACTTTTGCATAAACAAAACCACTCGTAACAGGTCTTAAATGATTTGAATTGATTTCCAAACCAAAACATCTAAATTTTGTTATATCCACAACACAAATCGAGGCTACACTCCCTATACTTTCAGCTAAAACCACTGAAGCACCGCCATGCAAAACGCCAAAAGGTTGTTTTGTACGTTCATCAACAGGCATTCTTCCTACCATAAAGTCATTACCAATTTCTACCATCTCTATATCTAAAAAACCACCCATAGAGCCTTTTGAACGACTATTTAGTTTTTCAAGGTCGATGGTTGTACTCCATATTGCCATATATTTTTTGTTTTAAATTTTATTTTTAATCAAATATTCTGCGATTTGCACTGCATTTGTAGCTGCTCCTTTTCTCAAATTATCTGCTACAATCCACATATTTAATGTTTTAGGTTGTGTTTCATCTCTACGAATACGCCCCACAAAAACCTCATCTTTCTCGTGTGCATCTATCGGCATTGGGTATTGCAGTTGAGCAATATCATCTTTGACGACCACACCTTCTGCATTTTCTAAAATTTTTCTTACTTCTAACAAATCAAATTCATTTTCAAATTCGACATTCACCGCTTCTGAATGCCCACCAATTACAGGTACACGTACAGTTGTTGCGGTAACAGCAATCGTATCATCACCCATTATTTTTTTGGTTTCATTTACCATTTTCATTTCTTCTTTTGTGTAACCATTGTCTAAAAAAGAATCAATATGTGGTAATAAATTTAAGTCTATCTGATAAGGATATATTTTTTGTGTTAAAGTATCATTATTTCTTTCGCCAAAAAGTTGGTCTACAGCTTTTTTACCTGTTCCTGTTACACTTTGATAAGTTGAAACAACAATTCTTTTAATTTTATATTTTTTGTGCAATGGATTAAGTGCCACCACCATTTGAATAGTAGAACAATTTGGATTAGCAATAATCTTATCATTTTTTGTTAATACTGCCGCATTTACCTCAGGAACAACCAATTTATGTTGGGCTGACATTCGCCAAGCAGACGAATTATCAATCACAACTGTACCAACGGCTGCAAATTGAGGAGCATATTCTAAAGAAGTATTACCACCTGCGGAAAACAATGCAATGTCAGGCTTTTGTGCGATACCCTCTTGCATATTTATAACTTTATAATTTTTTCCTTTGAATGTAATTTCGCTTCCTACTGATTTTTCAGAAGCAATAGGAATTAATAGAGTAATAGGAAAATTTCTTTCCTCTAATACTTGTAAAATTTTTGTGCCAACTAAACCTGTTGCACCTACAACTGCTATTTTCATAAATTAAGAATAATACAATAATACAAAAAAAATTTTACAAAGGTATTACAAAAAAACAGCAAAAATAAATTTATTCTTAATTTTGAACAATCATTTTTTAATTTTTGATTAGAAAAGTAAAAAAATAGATTTATTTAACAATATTTTAAAAAGTATTATTCAAGTTGAAATCAAAATTTCATAAAGAAATAAATATAAAACCATTTTATTTTTTAAATAAAATACTAAAATATCGTTTGAAAATCTCAAAATGTTGTTTTTTTTGCTTATTGTTTTATTTTACAAAAGTAAAAACTAACATTGTAAACAAAAAATAAATACAAATGTTTTTCTTTCATTTATAAAAAAACACAAGTATCTCTCAATTTTATTGAACTTTTTAAACAATTATGATGTAATAAAATAAATTAACCAAATAATCAAAAAACTATCTATCAAAAATAAAAAATCCCCTATTTATGCACACAGACCTAACCAAAGCACACGAATCTCGAATGGCAATCGAGAAATTATACATAGAAATGCGACATGTTTTTTTGAGTGGTGCTTATCGCCCTTCAGGCTTTTCAGGACGAGGCATCAAAGAAGCACTTCTCACGCTTTCACCTGAAATTTATGGTTCTATGAATGATATGGAAAAAGTAGAATTAGACGGATTGGTCTATGTGGCAGATAGATTACCAAAAGGCATTGAGGAGTGTAGATTTATTAAATTTACATCTAATGAAGGCTATGGTTTGTCTAATTTTGAACGTATTATCCCCCCAAAAAGGGTAAGAAATTGCTACCGAATTGACAAAGAACAAATGGTAATGGAAGTTACAAGAGGAAGAAGCGAAATTTATGATGTCTTAACTCACCTTACTTTTTTATTCAATGAAGCCGAAAAAATAAGAAGACGCGCCTTTGATGAAAAAGGAAATCCTTTGAGAGAATGGGAAAAATTAGAGGAAATTATAAATGGAAAAATAGAAATTACAGAGCAAAATCGTGATAAAGCTTTTACTTATATGAGTACACTTTTAGGGCGAACCTTTGAGGAAACCAAAGAAGCTTATTATAGATTTGCAGAAAATCCAAAAGATAATAATGGACTTTTTAATATTGTTTATGGGCTTGGAAAACTATCTCACCAAGAATCATCTCAGCAAAAAATGCGTGAAATCACTTTTACACCTACCTTACGTGAGCGTGTAGGAAGGCATATTTATGGAGAATCTTGGGCTGAAAATATCAAAAAAGCATTGATTGAACAAAAATTACATCAAAGACCAATTCATATTATCAGTGCTAATACACATAGTTTTTTGAATAGTTTGTTGGCAAAAGCAGCCTTAGAAAATGATTTTTCTCCACAAGCAACTTTGTTTGAGATAGCAATGGAAGTTAGAAAACCAACAAGCATCACACAAAACAAAAAAATATTTCAATTTGCCAAAGAAAATGGGGTTATTTTTCTTGCTGATAATACAGGTACAAATTTATCTGTACAAATTTTTGATGTGGATAAATTACCATTAGATAAGTTACCACAAGAAATAAAATACAATGCAGAAAAAATAAAAAAGGAAAAACCAGTTATAATCGTTATGGATTATGCTTTTGGTGAGCAAGCATACGAAACAATAGATGAATTACTAAAACCGCTTAAAATTGAAGAAAAAGAAGTTTTGATGCCTGTAAAATCGATTTCTGTAATGGGAAAAGCAGGGATTTTGCAAGGCGATAAGGGTGATTTGATGATTCCAAGTTCACATGTATTTGAAGGAACAGCAGATAATTATCCATTCAAAAATGATTTATCAAAAGAAGATTTTAAAGACAGTGATTTAGATGCTTTTGAAGGAACAATGATTACAGTTTTAGGAACTTCTCTACAAAATAAAGATATTTTAGAATATTTCCAACATTCATCTTGGCAAGCAATTGGTTTAGAAATGGAGGGAGCGCATTATCAAAAAGCAATTCAAGCAGCTGCCAAAATCAGAAAAAATTTGAGTGAGAAAGTAATAGTAAGATATGCTTATTATGCTTCAGATAATCCACTTCTGACAGGAAGCACATTGGCATCAGGAAGTTTAGGATTGATTGGCGTAAAACCAACTTATTTGATTAGTTCTGTAATTTTAAGTAAAATATTTCAATAGTTTTTTTTTGCAACATCAAAAATATTTTTTTATTTTTGTCAATTATTTTATCATTGATAATTTTGGATATGAATTTACAATTAAGTCTTTTTCCTGTTGATGAATTTATTGCAAAGAAAAAACCAATTCTTTATGAACAAGAACAGGATATTCTTTCGAATCAAG
>RDZP01000142.1 GCA_004294005.1 Cytophagia bacterium | reverse complement strand
TTTTTCTATTGAGCAATTGTAGTACACACTTTTAGTGTGTCGACACACTAAAAGTGTGTACTACAGTTTTTATTTTCCGTATAAATCTTAGTAGAACCCAAAAAAATTATTCCCAATTTCCTTTGTCTGTTGCTTCTTCAAGAGAGCCTATACGCAAAGGTTCTTTTTCTAATTTTTCAATTCTTTTTCTGTTTAAGTTAATATATTTACTTAAATCAGTCCATTTTTCTTTATTTTTTCTAAAATCAGCATTCTTTGAGAGATTAATCGTTGCTAAACTATCTACTGAATCAGATGGTTTTCCACCGCCTATTTTTTTTCTTTCGTCTTCTAACATCTTATCCATCTTATCTTGAAAGGTTTTTGCTTCTTTTTCCAACTCTTCCTTTCTTTTATTAAATTCAGCAATTAAATTATTGACATTCATTGGTTCCCCTTTTTCGTTTAAGAATGCACCTCTTTCAGGGTCTAATGGATATAAATCTTTGATTTCAAAAATTTGTACCATAAATTTAGCCCCATCTGCTTTTCCCATATTCAACTGACCTGCAGCTAATCCAAATTTTTTATCTTTTGACATATTAGGAATTGTAGGCAAATCATCAGCAGTATATTCAGGATATTTTTTCATGATTTCATCAGCCACTGAAATCATACCGACTGTGTCAATCACAGTTTTGTATTGTCCTTCTACTTTTGTTTTGACATCTCTTCGGACTATATTAGGAATTTGACCTGTTTTTGCAAATTCAATCAAACTTTCCCAATCTTTTGCATATTTTCCATATTTACCTAAATACGCTTTTTGTAATATACGCAAAAATTTTAATTTTTTTGTAACTGATTTTTGTTGTTCGATAATACGGTTTTGCATATCAATCGGACCTTTTACACTTTGAATGAGTAACCAAGCCAAAATAATGACTATAGGAATTGTTATAAGAGTAGCAATTTGTGTTTTCATTTGAGAATAAATATTTTTTTGTGCAATTATAATGATTTTTTAGAAATTATATAATTTTTTTTTATTTTTTTTTTTATTTTTTGTCAATTCTCTTAATTTAACCATTATTAGAAGTTGAAAATTTGTTTTTTTTGAAATTTTCTATCTCAAAATTTTCAATATCTCTCAATTTAAAATGTTTTGCCATCAAAGGTATTTTTTGTATTTGTTCATTATCCAAAAAAACTACTTGTTTTATCATTTGTTTATCTTCTGAAATTTCAGGGTCTATTCCTTTGATAAGTATGCCACCATTTTTTTTGACCAAAAAACAAATTTCAACCGAATGTAAAGGTAAATCAATGTATTGATGGACAAAAATTAGTTCTTTTACTTCTACATCTAAACCCGTTTCTTCCAAAAACTCTCTACGAACTGCTTCCTCTAATGTTTCTCCAAATTGAAGCCCACCACCTGGAAACGTCCATAAATAACCTAACTTTCCTAAATTATGATGTTTGATTAATAAAATAGCATTATTTTCTATACAAATTCCTGTGGCACGGATTCTTAAACGGTTTCCATATTGTAACTCTATTTCTTTTAATGATAATTCTGACATTTATTTTATTGATTAACTAATAATTTTTTAATTCTGACAATCGGACCAGGACAAGCGGCTTTATGACAATTCAAACAATTATTAATCATAATAGTATAAGCAGCCATTTTTTCTTCCTTTGATGTAGGAATATACATATCATTCACTGTTTTCAAAAAAGCATCAGCCATAACAGTGTAGGTGGCATCTTTTTTTTCAGGCTCAGTAGCAGTAGCTGAATGTATTTTTGCAAATTTTTCTTTTATATCAGGAATAGTTTGATTTTTTTCGATGGCTTCCTTTATTTTCCAGCTATCTTTGTCCATTTCTCTCATCAAAAGAGCTAATTCACTGCTTCCATTTGGATTGGTTTCACCCATTTCCGTAGCTATAGTATTAGTATTGTTTGTAATTTTTTTGGTACAATTATAAAAAATAGCACTGATAAAAAAAATAAAGGTGATGATTAATAGTTTCTTTTTCATAATTTTTTTGTGTCTATTATAAAAGGATATGTTAATAGATGTATTTTTTTAAATTATACTTTATTTTAAAATGCAAATGTAATAATATTTCTCATAAAAAACAACTTATTTTTCTAAAAAATCAAAATATTGACATCAATTATTATTATTTTTAAACAAAAATATATTATTATTGAGCAATTTATCAAAAATATACTTTATTTTTGCAAAAAAATAATTAAAATGCAAAAAGAAAGAATTATTATGGGTGTCGATCCTGGCACAAAAATAATGGGTTATGGTATCATAGAAGTTAAAAATGGACAAATGAAAGCCATTTGTTATGATATTATTAACCTATCAAAATTCAAAAATCACGCTTTAAAATTAAAAAAAATTTCTGAAAGAATGAGTGAATTGATAGAGCAATATGCACCTGATGAAATGGCTTTAGAATCTCCTTTTTATAGTAAAAACGTACAAGTAGCACTCAAATTGGGCAGAGCGCAAGGTGTGGCGATGGCGGCGGCACTTGTCAAAGAAATTCCTATTAGTGAATATGCACCAAGAAAAATAAAACAATCAGTAACAGGACAAGGCGAAGCATCAAAAGAGCAAGTAGCCTCAATGCTCAAAAATTTATTAAAACTTGCTGATGACAAAATTATAATTGATGCAACAGACGCATTGGGCGTAGCCGTTTGTCATTATTTTCAAACCTCATCAGGGATTATGAATACAGAAGAAAAGGTAAAAGGTTGGGGTGCATTTCTTAAAAATAATCCTGATAGAATAAAATAAAAAACTGCAATACACAAAACAATATTAATCTCTTTGTTTTTAACATTTTGTAAGACAATTTTTTTCACTTATATTTGCAAAAAAATCAAAAAACAGTCAAGCAAAATGTTACTCTCAAAACTTATTTCCAATACAAACTCAACTTTGTTACAAGGTAATCTATCACAAGAGATTGCAAATATTCAATTTGATTCGAGAAAAATTACTGAAAACTCTTTGTTTGTAGCCATTAAAGGAACATTGACAGATGGACATCAATACATCGATAAAGCCATTGAATTGGGTGCAAAAGCAATTATTGTAGAAGATATGCCTACAAAAATCATAGAAAATATTACCTATCTCAAAAGCCAAAATACTGCAAAAGCATTAGGAATATTGGCAAGTAATTTTTATGACAACCCATCTTCAAAGATAAAAATAGTCGCTACAACAGGCACTAACGGAAAAACAACCGTTTCAACACTTTTATTCAAACTTTTTAAAGAATTAGGTTATAAAACAGGTTTGCTTTCTACGGTTCAAAACCAAATCAATGACGATATTTTTCCAACACAACTCACTACACCTGACGCACTCACAATGCAATTTTTATTGTCTGAAATGGTCAAGAAAGGTTGTAGTTATTGTTTTATGGAAGCGAGTTCTCACGCATTGGTACAAGATAGATTATCAGGAATACAACTTGTAGGTGGCGTTTTTTTGAATATTACACACGACCATCTTGACTTTCACCAAACATTTGATAACTATATCAAAGCAAAAAAAATACTATTTGATACATTACCAAAAAATGCGTTTGCACTTACTAATACTGATGATAAAAGAGGGCGTGTGATGTTACAAAATTGTATCGCTTCTACCCAAAAAACATTTGCGTTGCAATCTATCGCTGATTTTAAAGGGAAAATTGTAGAGAATACATTGCAAGGTTTATTCTTAGAAATCAATAATGAAAGTGCTTGGTTTAGATTGATTGGTGAATTTAATGCTTACAATTTAGTTACTGTTTTTGCCGTTGCTACTCTTTTAGAACAAGATACACAAGAAATAGTATTAGCACTCTCAGGACTCAATGGAGCAGCAGGACGATTCGAACAACAAAGAGGAAAAACA
>RDZP01000002.1 GCA_004294005.1 Cytophagia bacterium | reverse complement strand
TTTTAGCATAAGGGGGGGGGGTAATTTAGAAATTGATACTTTTTTAACATATTTGTTATTTATTTTTAAAATATGTGCAAAGGTAAGCGTTTATTTTTTATTTTGCAAATTTTTAACAAAAATTATTTTTTTGGGTTTGTTTTATTTTCTATTATTACACACTTTTTGACAGAACAGACCATTCAAAAGTAGTCGTTATCTTTATCTCAATAATCTTTATTTGATTTACACCCACAAAAATTATCAAAAAAGTAAGAAAATATTTCATATTCAAAAAAAATAAATTTGATTTTTTAAACGTATTAAGAGGCATTTGTGTTTAATAATTATTAGCTCATTTAATTTTTGTATCATTATGAACCAAGATTTTTTGCCTATTATTGGCACAGACCATATCGAATTTTATGTAGGTAATGCAAAACAAGCCGCTTATTTTTATCAAAGTGCGTTTGGTTTTGAATTAGTTGCCTACGCAGGCCCTGAAACAGGAGTGAAAGACAAAGCATCTTTTGTATTGCAACAAGGAAAAATTAGATTTGTTTTTACAACTTCTTTATACCCTGATACTGACATTGCAAAACATATCTATCGACATGGAGATGGCGTAAAAGTATTAGCAATTCAGGTAGAAGATGCTGAAAAATCTTTTTATGAAACAATGAAAAGAGGTGCAGTAGAGGTTCAAAAACCAATCACTTTAGTAGATGAATTTGGAGAAGTAAAAATAGCTACTATCAAAACTTATGGCGAAACTGTCCATACATTTGTAGAAAGAACCAATTATAAAGGTGCTTTTATGCCTCATTTTCAACCTCGAAAAAGTACAATTAATACACAACCTATTGGATTATTGCACGTTGACCATTGTGTCGGAAATGTAGAAGTGGGTGAAATGAATAAATGGGTTGAGTTTTATGAAAAAGTAATGGGCTTTTCGTTGTTAGTAACTTTTGATGACAAAGATATTTCAACTGAATATACAGCCTTGATGTCAAAAGTAGTGGCAAATGGTAATGGTTATATCAAATTCCCTATCAATGAACCTGCCGATGGTGCAAGAAAATCACAAATTGAAGAATACATCGAATATTACAAAGGAGCAGGCGTACAACATATTGCCATTGCTACCAATGATATTATGCACACTGTTGGAGAATTAAGAAATAGAGGTATCGAATTTTTACAAGTGCCTGATACTTATTATGATACGCTTTTGGAGAGAGTCGGAACAATTCAAGAAGACCTTGCTGCCTTAAAAAAATTAAATATCCTTGTGGATAGAGATGAAGAAGGTTATTTGTTACAAATATTTACAAAACCCGTTGAAGATAGACCTACTGTTTTTTATGAAATTATACAACGTAGAGGTGCAAAATCTTTTGGAAAGGGAAATTTTAAAGCATTGTTCGAAGCCATCGAAAGAGAACAAGAACTAAGAGGAAATTTATAAAAACAAATCAATCATTTATTTATAACTTTTCTAATTTTTTTGAAAAAAATTTAGAAAAGTTATTTTTTTTTAATATGACAAAATTAAGTGTTAATATCAATAAATTTGCTACTTTGCGTAATGCAAGAGGTGGAAATAATCCTAATATTTTAAAAATAGCAGAAGATTGTCAAAGATTTGGCGCAGATGGCATTACGGTTCACCCGCGACCAGATGAAAGACATATTCGTTATCAAGATGTAATAGATTTAAAATCAGTCGTTTATACCGAATTTAATATCGAAGGAAATCCTACTGATGATTTTATAGATTTAGTTTTGAAAGTAAAACCTACACAAGTTACGCTTGTACCTGATGCTCCTGATGTACTCACCTCTGACACAGGTTGGGACACAATCAAAAATGCTGATTTTCTAAAAGATATTTTACAAATTTTTAGGGACAATAAAATAAGAACTTCTATTTTTTTGAATCCCGAACCAAATTTGATAGAAGGTGCAGCGAAAGTGGGTGCAGATAGAATAGAATTTTATACAGGATTTTATGCCCATCATTACCATCAAAATAAAGAAAAAGCAATTCAAGAGTATTCCCAATATTTATCAATTATCAAAGATTGTGGATTGGGTTTGAATGCGGGACACGATTTAGATTTGAATAATTTAGCGTATTTCAAAAAAAATATTCCTTCATTATTAGAGGTTTCGATTGGGCATGCGTTGGTTTGTGATGCCATTTATTTAGGTTTAGAAAATACAATTCAGTTGTATAAAAGACAATTAGAAGATTAAAAAAATTACTGATAATTGCGGAAATCTTCAAAAAAAGGTATTTGAGGCGGCATAAATACCACCTTTTTACATAAAAAAGTAATTTGAAATAATAGTCAGACCTTCGTAAACTACGCTACAGACTATTATTTCAAATTTAAAAAATTATTTTAAACATTTTTCATAAAACGCGGTCTGTACCGAAGTTTACGGAGGTCTGACCGCATTTTATGAAAAATTACACACTTTTTTGAACAATTACTACCCCGAACTCACGCTTAATTATGTAGAATGTTGCCATTTATGCCACCTTCTGCAAAGTATTTTAGAGATTTCCGCAATTATCAAAAATTACTCATTCCAAACAATACGCCCATCTTCCTGATGTAGCAAAACTTGATGTTTTAGCAAAGTTTTAATCATTTGAAGATAATGTTTTTCATCTTTCAATCCTAATTTTTCTATCAAAATTTTGATAGGCAATGCACCATTGCTCAAAGTTTTTTTTATTTTTTGAAAATCATCTGTATTTTCTTCTGCTAATTTTTTTGCTTCTTTTTTTCTTTCAATACAATTATCACAGACACCACAAACATTATAATTTTCTCCAAAATAATCCAACAAAGTTTGTGTTCTACATCTCATTTTTTGTGTAACATAATTAATGACTGCTTCTATTTTATTGATAGCATTATTTTTTTTAATTTCCCATTTTGGTAAAGAAATAGGCAAATTTTCGTGTGCAATGCGCGGCGTAAGCAACATAATTTGTGCTTGGTCTTTTTGTGGTTGATAAGCAATTACATTGAGTTCTTGCAGCCGTAATAGTTGATTTTTAACTTGATTGATAGATAATTTAAGATGATTTGAAAGTTCTGATTCGTAAATTCTAACAAAATTATGATTAGTAGCACCACCATACAATCGCAATAAAAGGTCAATAATCGGTTGTGCATTGGGTGTTGTGAGTTTAAATTCATATAATTTTTTATCTTTTAGAATAAACATCAACTTTGAAGGCTGAAAATAACTTTCATTGAATTGTATCAAACCAAATTCTTCTAATCTTTTCAAAGAATGAAAAGCATCTTGAATAGCAATAGAAAATTTTTCACAAAATTCTGCTAAATTAAAATCATAACTATCAAATTCACCATAACCAATCGGTAGATTACAATAATTACCAATGGCTTGATAAACTCTTTTTAATGTATCAATACTTGGAAAACTTTGCAAAGTTTTTTCTCTCAATTCTGCCAAATCTTTCAGATTATACAAAGCCACTGCGTATGCTTTTTTTTCATCTCGCCCTGCTCGTCCTGCTTCTTGATAATAAGCCTCCAAACTGTCAGGCAAATCCAAATGCACGACCACGCGCACATCAGGTTTATCAATACCCATACCAAAAGCGTTGGTAGCAACAATTACATTGGTTTCACCTTTTATCCATTTTTCTTGTTTTTTATTTCTGATGTCATTTTCGAGTCCTGCGTGATAAAAATCAACAGAAATTCCATTTTGATAGAGAAAATGAGTTGTTTTTTCTACTCTTGCTCTGCTTCTAAGATAAACGACTGCACTTCCTTTTATATTCTGTAAAATTTTTAATAGTTTTTGTTCTTTTGCTTCTTCTAAAATAGATGAGTAAGATAAATTATCTCTGGCAAAACTTTTTTGAAATACCTTTTTATTGCTTTTAAAATTAAGTTTATCTTGAATATCTTGTGCTACTTTTGGTGTGGCAGTGGCGGTAAGTGCTATACAAGTAACATCAGCAAAAAGTTCTCTGAATGTTGCAATTTGAAGATAAGGAGGGCGAAAATCATAACCCCATTGAGAAATACAATGGGCTTCGTCTATTGCCAATAGACCAATTTTCATACGTTTTGGACGCTCACGCATCAGTTCGGTTTGTAACCTTTCGGGAGATACATACAAAAATTTGATTTTTCCTTCTACTGCTAAGTCTAAGGTTTTGTCAATGGCTTTGTGGCTCATTGCAGATGAAATAGAAGCCGCTGAAATTCCTCTTTGTTGTAATTGTTCTACTTGGTCTTTCATCAAAGCAATCAAAGGTGAAACTACAATACATACACCTTCATTTATCAAAGCAGGTACTTGAAAACAGATAGATTTTCCACCGCCTGTAGGCATCAATGCCAATGTATCATTGCCATCAATCACTGCATTGATAATATCTTCTTGTAATGTTCTGAATTGTTTGTATCCCCAATATTTTTCTAAAACTTCATGAATAGTCATTAAAATTTGGTGCTAATATTTTGAATTAATAGCGATAAAAAAACAACTTTTGAAAATTTTTAAAATTCCAAAAGTTATTTGTATTTTTTACTTTTTGTTTTTGCTTTTAGTTTCTTTGTGTTTTTCTAATACATAAACAAATCTTTCAGCGTCCATAAAACCTTCTTCTTTTGAAATTAGTTTACCTTCTGCATTAAAAATCAAAAAAGTAGGATAGGCTTCTACACCATATTTTTCAGAAATTGAAACGCCTTCGCCTTTTTCAGCATCAAGTTTATAAGAAATAAAATGAGTATCAGTAAATTTGCCTACTTCTGCATCAGCAAAAGTTTGTCTTGCCATCATTTTGCAAGGGCCACACCAAGTTGTATAAACATCAACCCAAAAAGGTTTTTTGTCTTTTTTTGCCTTTTCTAAAAGTTCGTTCCAAGTGCCTTCAAAAAAATTAACACCTTCTTTTTTACCTTTTTTTGCGGTTTGAGCGCTCATAGTTGAAAATAGAAATAAAGCAAAAATGCTTACTAAAAATATTTTTTTCATTGTATTGTCTTTAAAATTTCAATAATGCAGCAAAATTATTTACTTTTGCTTGTTTTTAATTTAAACGCAAAAATATTGCAAAACAATGAAATATACTTTATTTATTTTTTTAATTTCTTTTAATTTTCTTTTAATAACTAATTCTTTTGCACAGGAATTATCTAAAAAAGAAAAAAAAATGCTCAAAAAAGAAATTAAAGCGTGGAAAAAAGATTTGGAAGGCTTCAAAAAATGGTCAGAAAATATCAAAAAAACAAAAGATAAAAAAATAATAGATACACAACAAGCAAAAGAACAAATGAAAAATGATACTTCTTTTTATCTCAAATCTTTGAAAACTTTTGATGATTTTGCTGATGTGGCTGATAGAAAACAATTTATTCTTGATTCTTTGTTATTTGTCAAAGAACATCAACACAAAAAGAAAACACATTATAATAGGCAATTAAGTTTTAAAATTCAAATTGCTGCTTTAAAAAATCATGGAATAGATAAATTTAACACTTTACAACCCAATTTTATGATTATCAAACCAAAAAATAAAAAAGAATTGACAAAATATCTCATCGGAAATTTTAAAAGTTATCATGAGGCAATAGCTTTTTTAAAATTTTTAGAAAAACAAGATGCAGCAGTGAAAGGAACGATTGTTGCTTTTAAAGGAAGTAAACAAGTAACAAAATTGGCTTTGTTTCAAGACTAATTTTTATTGTTTTTATTATTTTTAACAATATTTTCGTAATTATTACCTATATTTGTAACGAAAATTAAAACTAAAAAATAAAACGTTATGAAATCTATCTTTTTTTTTACATTTTTCTACATTTTCTTTGTAAATAATTTATTTTCATCTTCTGATAATCGTATTATTGCAGCTCAACAAGATACAATCGTTTTAAAAAATGGCATGAAAATCATAACAAAAATAATTGAAATAACGCCCTTGAGTGTACGCTATTTTCAACAAGATTTACAAATTGCAACCTCTATCGATATGTCAGAAATTCAATATATTAGATTGGGTAAAAAAGAAAATAAAATAATAGAAAATCCTGAAAATAATAATATAATTATCAGTAATGATAAAAGACTTACTCCTAAAAACACACCTTTCAAATCTGATAATTTGAATATGTATCTGCGAGGGAGAGAAGATGCAAGAAAGTTTTATAGAGATTATAAAGCGGCTTCTACCGCTACTTACATTATTTCTCTTTATCCACCTTTCGGTTTGATATCCGCTTTGTTTTGTTCTTTTAATCCTATGGATAAAAACTTGGGTTGTCCTTATCCCGAACTACTCGAAGACAGGGCTTATTCAGGTGGATACAGAGAAGAAGCGGGACATATCAAACGCAAAAAAGTATGGTCAAATTTTGGATATGGCGTATTGACATTTGTTGGCTTAATAATTTTAGCTCTAACATTACTATAATGACAGCCTGAAAATAAGAGTAAAATATGTAAAAATTACTCTTTTTTTAGACCAACCAATATTAATAGTTTTTCTTCTTCTTTCAAAAATTAAATTTTATTCCTAAAAATATTACAATGAAGTTTATTTTAATTATTTTTTTGCTTTGTTTTCCTTTTTCAAATGTTATTTTTTGTCAAGTGCGTAACTTGGCTGATATAACCAAAGAAGAAGCACTGAAAATCGCCCAAGAGAAAGAAAGTATAGGTGATAAAAAAGAAGCAACTCGTTATTTTAATCATGTTGCTTCTATTTGTTGGGAAAATAAATCTTACGATTGTGCAACACAATGGTTTGAAAAATCTATGCAACTCAACAAAGAAATTGGCAATGAAAATGGAGTAATGATGCTCCACAATAATATAGGAATGATATGTGCCGATAAAAAAGAATATCAAAAAGCAATTAGTCATTTTGAATATACTCTGGCAGGACGAAAAAAAACAAAAGATAAGGTAGGTATGATTTCTTCATTGATAAATTTATCTGTTTGTCATAATAATCTACAACAATATACACAATCGATACAAAGGTTGGAAGAATCATTAGAATATGCAAGACAAATGAGTGATGCCAATCAAATGCGTAGTTGTTATGGAATGTTAGCAGAAACTTACGACAAAGCCAATAACAGCGAAAAATCTCGTTATTATTTTGATTTATATAGACTTTTTCACGAAAAGGTACAGAAAGATAGGGATATAAAAGCAAAAATTGAAGTTGAAAAATCAAAATTTGAGGCAGAAAAAGCCAACTTAATAGCAAAAGATTTGGCTTCTGATAAAAAAATAAAAGAATTAGAGTTAGAGGTAAAAGAAAAAGAATTGTCTTTTAAAGATTTTAGTTTGAGGGCAAAAGATGAAGAACTCAAAGATACAAAAGACTCTAATCAAATTTTATTTTCTCAAAAAACAAAAGCAGAGTTAGCACAAATAGCAGCTGAGAAAGAGAAAGAAGTGAAAAATTTGAAAATAAAACAAATTGAATCGCAACAAGATAGACAACGTATTATTCAATATGCCCTCATTATAGGAGTTTCTTTACTGATTTTATTTTTATCTGTTTTGACTTTGCGTTATCGCGAAAAAAGAAAAAGCAATGATTTATTAAATGAAAGAAATAATGCAATTCTTACTCAACAAGATGAAATTATGGCACAAAAAGACTATATTTTTTCACAAAATCAAAGTCTTGTCAAAACTTTAGATGAATTAAACTATAAAAATGAACAAATTACATCAAGTATCGAATATGCTTTTAGGATTCAAAGTGCGATGCTTGCTAACCCAACTTTATTACAAAAATTTCCCACTGATGATTTTTTTATACTTTGGAAACCAAGAGATATAGTTTCGGGTGATTTTTATTGGATTGCTGAAAAAGGGAATAAATATATTTTAGCAGTGGCAGATTGTACAGGGCATGGTGTGCCTGGTGCTTTTATGTCAATGGTTGGTAGCTCACTACTCGATCAAATTATCCACGATAAAGAAATTCATAGTGCTAATTTGATTTTAGATGCCTTAAACGAAGGAATTTTTACGGCTTTAAATCAAAAAGATACCAAAAATAGAGATGGAATGGATATTGCATTGATTATTGTAGATAGAAATACCAAAACTTTGGAATATGCAGGTGCCAATAATTCTTTGTATTATTTTCAAAATGATACTTTTTTTGAGATAAAAGCAACAAAATTTGGCATTGGTGGTACACTCAAAAATAGAGATAATTCTGATAGAAAATTTGTAGCAAACATAATTGATGTTTCTATTCCTACATGTTTTTATTTGTTTTCTGATGGATATGCAGACCAATTTGGAGGAGCAGAAAACCGTAAATTTATGTCTAAAAATTTTAAAGAATTATTGACAAAAATTTATCAATCACCTGCACAAACACAAAGAAAAATTTTGAATGATACCATTAATGATTGGATGGGCAAAAAAGAAAATCAAATTGATGATATTTTAATTGTAGGTGGAAAAATTGATTTTTAACATCTTTTTTATTGAATGTTACCAAAAAAAATATCTAACAATTATATATTTATTGATTACCATTATTTTATTGACTTGATTATCAAATAATTACATTATTTATATGCTTGTATTTTGATGAAAAGTGTAAAAATTTTATGATTTATTACCTATAAATTAAATAAAGTGTAAAAAAAGATATAAATTTGCACCATATTTTTTTTATACATCAAGTTACACACTTTATTATTTAATATTATTTATTTTGTTAAAGATTGCTTATTCTCCTACTTACTCGCATCAATTGCCCGAAGGACACCGATTTCCTATGGAAAAATATGATATTCTTTATTCGCAACTTTTATATGAAGGAACGGCAGAGGAAGATAATTTTTTCGTCCCCGAAGTATTAGCAGAGAATATCATCACAACCATTCATACATCTGTCTATTGGCATCAACTCAAAAATTTGATACTTTCACCTGCCGAAGTGCGGGCAAGTGGTTTTCCACATTCACACGAACTAATCACAAGAGAAAGAATTATTGCACAAGGAACATTAAATAGCACCTTTTTTGCTCTACAACATGGTATCAGTGCCAATATTGCAGGTGGTACACACCATTCTTTTACAGATAGAGGTGAGGGATTTTGTTTGTTGAATGATTTGGCAATGGCAGCACAATATTTATTAGACAATAAAAGATATACAAAAATATTAATTTTAGATTTAGATGTGCATCAAGGCAATGGCACTGCCGAAATATTCAAAAACGAAAAAAGAGTTTTTACAATGAGTATGCATGGTGAAAAAAACTATCCTTTAAGAAAAGAAAACTCTGATTTGGACATAGGTTTGCCTGATGGAATTGGTGATGATGAATATTTGAAAAAATTGGCGTATCATTTGCCTTTGGTAATAGATACTTTTCAACCTGAGATTATATTTTATCAAGCAGGAGTCGATATTTTGATAACTGATAAATTAGGAAGATTAGCCGTTACGCATCAAGGCTGCAAAAAAAGAGATGAATTTGTATTAAAATTAACAAAAAAAAATAAAATTCCTATTGTAGTAACTATGGGAGGTGGTTATTCACCCAAAATAAGTGATATCATAGAAGCCCACGCCAATACATTTAGGGCAATTCAAAATATATATTTTTAACAATAAAAAATTAAACCCTCTCCTTAGGGTAATTTATCAAAAAATAAAAAAAAAATTCTTTGAATAAAATGGAGAAATTTTAAAATTATGCTGATTGGTTTTATATTGATAATTATTTTAGTTACCTTAAATGGTTTCTTTGTTGCTGCAGAATTTGCAATGGTAAAAGTTCGTACTTCACAATTAGCCCTTAGTACCAAAGAAGGCACCCGATTACGAAAAATTACTGACCATATCATCAAAAATTTGGAAGCATATTTGGCAGCCACTCAATTAGGTATCACAATTGCAAGCTTAGCATTAGGTTGGATAGGTGAAAGTGTTGCCCATACTGCTGTAACAAATTTAATGAGTATGGTAGGTATTGATATCCATACTGTCATTGCACACCAAATAGCAATTGTACTTTCGTTTAGTTTTGTAACTTCTTTACACGTTATTTTTGGAGAAATGATACCCAAAAATGTTGCTATTCGTCATCCGTTGGAACTGACATTGTATTTAGCAGTCCCTTTGCGTATTTGTTATATTTTATTTATTCCATTTGTAAAAGTCGCTAATGGGTTAGCAAATTGGATTTTATTAAAGTTTGGAATAGAAGCTTCTAATCATGGACACGAAGTCCATTCGATGGATGAGTTACAACTCATTATCGAAAATAGCGTTAGTGCTGAACAAAATGCTTATGATTCTGGAAAAGAAAATAAGCATAAAAATTCACGCAATAACGAAGAACACGAAGAACATAACGAAAATATCAACGACAAAGAACTGCAATTCAATAAAATGTCAATCATTCAAAGAGTTTTAAAATTTGATGATTTAGAAGTAAGAAAAGCAGCCATTACAGGTGAAAGGGTTTTTATGATTGATGTGGAACAACCTTTCAAAAAATTGATTGAAGAAGTTATCAAAGAAGGTTATTCGCGTATTCCTGTTTATAAGGAAAATCCTAATAATATCATTGGTGTATTATATAGTAAAGATTTGATGAGACTTTGGCAAGACTATAAAAAAAGACCTGATGAAGAGATTAATATCAAAGACATCCTAAAAAAACCTTATTATGTGCGTGAACATGTAAAATTAGGTGAAGTACTACAAAAGTTTCAACAAAAAGCATTGCAATTTGCAGTGGTTATTAATGATGAAAAGAAATTTGTAGGCATTATTACGATGGAAGATATTTTGGAAGAATTTTTGGGTGAAATTTATGATGAATATGATGCTTTGCAAGATATTTTGATGCCAATGAGCGAAAATGAATTTGTTGCCAATGGTTTAGCAAGACTAAGTAATCTCAACGAAATGCTCCCTGAAAGAATGCCTGAAGGAATGGACTATGATACACTCTCAGGATTGATTATCCACGAATGTGGAAAAATCCCTTCTATTTCAGAACCTGTAATGGTAGGAAATTATGAAATACAAGTTACAAAACATAATAAAAGAAGAATACAAACCGCAATCATAAAATGGAATAAAAAATAAATTTGTTTTTTTGATAAATAATTCCGTACTTTGTATTTCAAATATTTATAATAATATAAAAAATAAAATCAATTTTAAACTATGAAAAAAATCGTTGCTTTATTGTTTTGTGTAATGTGTATTAATTTTATACAAGCACAAGATACTGACAAAAAAAATATTGTAAAGTTAAATCCTATTGCCTTTGGATATAGTAGCTTTAATGTATCTTACGAAAGAGTTTTTACGGATAAAATGACTGCTCAAATCAGCTTCTTTTATTTTGGAAGGTCATCAGACCCAAGTATTTATGGACCAACAGGAGGCTGGGGAATTACTCCCGAATGTCGTTTTTATTTGACAGAAACCAAAACTGCACCTACTGGTTTTTTCTTGGCTCCTTTCCTAACATTACAAGGTTTGACTTATAATTATAGCATTAATGAAGGTGCTTTACCTACGTTAGCGCTTGACAATCGCAGAGGAACAGCAAAATCTACTATGTTTGGTATTGGCGGAATCGTAGGTTATCAATGGATTTTTAAAGATATTATCACAGCAGAAGTATATGCTGGTCCTGGCTTTGGATTAGCAAGTATGAATAGTAATAAAGCCGAACACGGTAATATTAGAGAAAACTCAAATATTGGTACAAATGCCTTGTTTCCTTTTGTAAAACAAACAGGACCAATTTTAAGATTTGGTGCTACATTAGGTTTTATTTTTTAATTCAACTCTTTTTATAACTTTTGGAAAATACATAATCGTTTTTCCAAAAGTTTTTCCTTAAAAAAATCTCCATTTATTTATTTTATTGTTTTATGTCATCTTTCGAACCGCGTAATTTACACAGAGATATAGCCTATTTTTATGTAGGTTTGATTATTTCTTTCTCACTTTCAGGTATTTTTCTCAATCATAGAAAATATTGGCACCCTGCTCGTTATACTTATAAAAGTGAACAAGTCAATCTCGAATTGCCAAAAGATATAAAAAAAATTGATGATAAATTTATCAAAACAATTTCAAAACAATTCAACCTTGAGGATAAATTGAAAGGTTTTAGAATTGAAAAGGAAGAACTAAAAATCACTTATCAAGACGATAGAATTGAAGTCAATGTCAATACAGGAAAAGGAAAAAAAGAAAGTTATATCAAAACGCCTCTTTTAGGGCAAATGACACAATTACACCAAGACACAAGTCAATATTGGATTTATTATTCGGATATTTTTGGATTGGCAATGATTGTAATTGCATTGACGGGTATGTTGATTAGCAAAGGAAAATATAGTTTTGGACAAAGAGGTTGGAAATTAGCGTTGGTTGGTATTATTTTTCCACTGATTTTTTTATTTTTACTCTCATAAAAAATGGCATATATTCTAAGCTTTGAAACTTCTACACAAGCCTGTTCAGTTGCTTTGCATCAAAATGGTCAGTTGATTAGTGCCAATGAAATACACACTTCTCATTCTCACTCTGAAAAATTGACAATTTTAGCGCAACAAATTTTAGAAAATACTCAAATAGCGTTGGAAGAAATAGAAGCGTTTGCTATCAGTAAAGGACCAGGTTCATATACAGGTTTAAGAATTGGTGTTTCAACTGTGAAAGGATTATGTTTTTCACTTAAAAAACCTTTCATTGCAGTTTCAACCTTAGAAACGATTGCTTTTGAGGTCAAAAATTTTATAATAGATGATTCTATTTTGATTTGTCCTATGCTTGATGCGCGTAGAATGGAGGTTTATTGTGCTATTTATGATATTAATTTGATACCAAAACTCAATATTTGTGCCGAAATTATTACCAAAGATTCTTTCAAAGAAATATTAGACAAACACAAAGTTTTTTTTGTAGGTGATGGAGCAGAAAAATGCAAAAAAATTCTTTCTATTCATCAAAACGCATTCTTTCCATCTATCAATTATTTAACGCCACATGCTAAAAACATGGGAGAATTAGCCTTCAAAAAATTCAATGCTCAACTTTTTGAAGATGTTGCTTATTTTGAACCTTTTTATTTGAAAGAATTTGTAGGAAAAAAAATAAATGAATAAACATTATTAAAAAATAATAGGCAATGACATTTGTTGCTTTACAATTTTTCCATTTACTTTGGCAGGAATCCATTTTACATTTACTTTTTTCATTGCTTTTAACACTTCTTTTTCATACTCTTGATTGAGATTAATAGTTCTTGTAATTGTATAATCAGAGGCTGTGCCGTCTATATTAATGATAAATTGCACAAAAATTTTTCCTTGTAATTGATGAGAGGGAGTTTGAAAAACTTTTTTAAATTCTATGTAAAATTTATCTAAACCACCTTCAACACTCACAAAACGATTGTTTTCATCATTGATAACAGGTGTTTTTCCTGCTAATAACCAACAAATACTTATCATTAATAAAAAACTTGCTACCAATTTTTGCCAAAAATACAATTGAAAAGTATTCTCTTTCATCATCAATAATCTTTTTTTGACATCAGATTGATTGAAAGAATGCGCAAAAGGAATTTGTAATTTTTGAGAAATATTTTTAAGTAATAATCTTCCGTAATTTTGTGGTGTTGTTTCTTTCAAAACGCCTATATCTGCGATGTATTCGTGTTGCAAACGCAGTGCTTTTGCATAAAGATACACAAAAGGATTGAACCAAAAAAATATTTTAATTATCTCTATCAATAAAACATCAATTGTATGTTTATCCCAAATATGTCTTTGTTCGTGATACAATACCAAATCTTGTTCTTCTTCTGTCAAATTTTGTTTATTATTCCAAAATATATAATTAAAAAAAGAAAAAGTTTCCCAATTTCCTTCTGTATTAATCAAAATATACCCTCTTTTATGAATTTGTGGTAAACGCGCAATTTTTTGAAAAATCAAATACAAATGAAAAATAAATCTACCTAACAAAATTGATGTAATTAACCAATACAAATAAAAAAATATAGTTTCCCAAGAGAAATAAATATCATTTATGATTGCTGTATTTTTTTGATTAATAATTAAATTGGGTAAATATTGTAAAGACAAAGGAGATTGCCAAGCCGAAAATTCCCAAGTAGGCAACAAAATTGAAAACAATATACTTCCTAAAAGAAAAAAACGATTACGTTCAAAGGATTTATCTTTGACCAAAAAAAAGTGATAAAAACCATAAAAAATACCTATACTTATGAATGTTTCCATAATTATTATTTTTTTACAAAATTACATAAAAATATCAAAAAATAATTATTTTGAAAAAAAATTATTTACATTTATTTTCCTCTTGCCATTTTTTTGTATCATAACCTAATTCTGTAGCTTTTTTCCAATCAGCACAAGCCTTGTCAATGGCTTTAAGTTCTTTGTGTGCCAAACCGCGATAAATATAAGCATCACCTTCTTTTGGATTTATTATCAATAAATTATCAAAATCTATAATACATTCTTGGTATTTTTTGACTGCATAATAGTACATTCCTCTATTGATAATTGCGTCTTGGTTTTTTGGATTGATACTTATAATTGTAGTACAATCATTAATAGCACCTTGATAATTTTTGATAGAAAAATTGACAGCACTTCTTGCTAATAAAAGTGCCTCATCTTTTGGGTTTTTTTCGATGGCTTTGTTATAGTCTGAATATGCCTTTTTATACATTTTGATTTGTGCATAAAGTTGTCCTCGTGCTTTTATGGCATCAATATCGTCAGGTTTGATGTCTATAATTTTTGTATATTCTTCTATTGCTTCAGTTTTGAAGCCTGTTAAAATTTTGATGACTGCACTTGCATTATAATATTCAATATTTTTGTTATCAAGTTCTATTGCTCTACTAATATCAGCAGTGGCACCACTATAAAATCTTAGATTTAATTTTGCTTTTGCTCTTGCATGATATGCTTTATGGTTGTTTTCATCTTTTTTGATAGCACTATCTAAAAGTGCAATGGCAGTTGAAAATTTATTTTTTTCTAAACTTTCGTTGGCTTTTTTTAAAAATTCGGTTGAATTTTGTGAAAATATGCAAATTGGGCAAACAAACAAAATAAGAACTAAGTAGTTTAATTTCATAATAAAGATTGATAAAAATATAATTTTTTGTTGCAAATATAAATCTTTTTTTTGATTTTACAATTTTTTTAAGATTGGAAAGACATTAATAGAATAAAAAAAAGATAAAAAAAAATTATTATTTATTTTTCTTTTTTTCAAAAAATTAAGATATTTGCACGATTTTTTTCAAAAGTTTGATACAAAGAATTATTTTGTGTATCTTTGCAAACTAAAAACCCTAAAATTTATATGAACACAAGTTTTGTACTTTTTTACAATAATCAAAATTTTAATTTATTTCCGTTACAACAAGAAATCTTTGATATGGCTTGGGATGATGATTTTGATGACTTTGACGATGATGATGATGATGATGATGATTATGATCCTCTCGATGATTTTGATGACCTTGATGATGTAGAAGAAATTGACGACCCTATCAAACAAGCTGAACTTTTAAAAGAATTTGAAGATGAGCGAGGATATGAGCAAGGTTTTGAAGAATTTGATGAAGATATTGATGAGGATATTGATGAAGAAGACGATTTCTAATTGTTAATTCTTATAAAATATTCTATCTACTCAAAATAAAAAGAGCTTTTGGTTTGTTTTTTGAAATGATTTAATTGAAAACAATAAACTAAAAACTCTTTTTTATTCAAACCCTCTATTACTTTTTTGGTTATTGAGTAACAAATAATAATTTTGAAAATAATAATTTTAAATAAAATCTATTACACAAATAACAATTAGAACAATAGAAATCTGTGTCAAATAATAATAACCAATCAACTCACTTTTTGCATTTTTTACACTATACACGTAACCTTTATGTGTTGGCTTGGCTAAGTTTATTTGTTTTGTTGTTATCCAATCAAGCATTATTATTTTATGAATTATCTTGGATTGATGAGGATAAATTAATTACAGAAAAAATTGCACAACAAACCTTACTCGCCCAAAAAATTAATTTATTTGATAAATTAGAAAAAGAAAATTCATACATAAAAATAAAAGAAAACCATCTTTATATCAAAAAAAAAATAAAGGAATACATTAAAAATTACAATGAAACTAAATTTGAAAATACTTTTAATGAATTTATTATCACTTCAAAAAAAATAAGTTCTTTTGAGGAAATTCAACTTTTATCTAAAGTAGAAATACAATTTTTAGATGAATTGAATATTATCAGAAATCTATTTAATCAAAAAAAAGACAATGATAAAAATTTTTTAGTCAATACTGAAATTTTTATTACAATTTTATTTTTTATTGTTTTGATAGCACAATGGCTCACTACTTTCAAACCTATGTGGATAAAGTTGAGAACAATGAGCATTGAAGTTACAGATATTAATAATCAACTATCAGAGCAAGTCAATGAAATTTCTATGATAGAAAAGGAATTGAGGCAAAATATGGAAGAGTTAGAAATTTTGAATGAAAATTTATATGTTAGAGAACAAAAATCAAAAGAACAAGAAATATTATTAGGAGAAATACAAAAATTTGCAGGATTAGGCTATTTTGAAATGGATTTTATAAACCAAACATCTATTTGGTCAGATACAATGTATCAAATATTTGGTGTAGATGTTAGTACAATTCCACCTTATGCGGAAGAGTATTTTGATTATATTCATCCACAAGACAGAGAAAAAGCATTACAAATTTGGGAAAAACTCAAAACAGAAGAAATGATTGAGTTTACCAAAAGAATTATAAGATCGAATAATGAAACAAAATATTTAACAATTAAAATTCAAAACAAAAGAGATACAGAAGGAAAAAAAATAGGCATACAAGGAACTGCAATGGACGTAACATTGCTCAAACAAGCACAAATAGAATTAGAAAATATACACGAAGATGTATTGGATAGTTTGAATTATGCTCAAAGAATACAAAATGCAATTTTGCCTCACGAAGATATTTTGAAAAAATATTTACCAAATAATTTTGTTTTATATGTTCCAAAAGATATTGTTTCAGGTGATTTTTATTGGATTTCGCATCGTAATTATAAAACTATATTGGTAGTCGCTGATTGTACAGGGCATGGAATACCAGGTGCATTTATGAGCTTTATTGGTACATTATTATTGAATGAAATTGTCAATTTTAGAAATATTATTTCACCTGAAGAAATTTTGAATGAACTAAGGGCGGGCATCAAAAAAGCACTTAGACAAGAAGAAACAAGCAACCATGATGGAATGGACGCTACTGTATTGACAATTGACCAATTTCCTGCTGAATACAAAGAAATGTTAGGAAGTCCTAAAATAGAATTTGCAGGAGCAAACAATCCTTTGTATTATATTCAAAACGGGGAATTAAAAGAAATAAAAGGCTCGTCTTTAGCAATTGGTGGCGTTGATTATTTTGTAAAAGAAGATTTTTTTAGAAAGCACGAAATAGAAATCAATACTCCAACGATGCTTTATATGTTTTCTGATGGTTATCAAGACCAATTTGGTGGTGAAAGAAATAGTCGTTTTACAACAAGAAGACTTAAAAATTTATTATTAGAAATTCACGAAAAACCATTGGAAGAACAAAGAACATTGTTGCGAAAGAATATCAATGAATGGACAAAAAATACCCGACAAATTGATGATATTTTAATTGTCGGGATTAGATTATTTCCTGTTTAATATTGGTAGGTTATCTTTCAAAAAAACCTTGTCTTCTTGTTTTAAAATTAGGATAAATCAAATCATAGTGATATTTTTTTTCTACAACTTTCTTAAAAAATTTATTTTTGATATTCTCATCGTCCCAAATACCTTCCCAAGTAGTATCACTATAAATCAACTGCTCATCTTCAAAATTTTTAATAAAAATAGCGGCATTGATTCCTGCTCCTAAACTTCCTAAAATAGTTGTCCAATATTGATTTCTTTTTAATCCTTGATTATAATTAACGGTTTTGATTTCCAAAGTATTTGTTCCCAATTGAATAAAAGGTTTTAAATCAATAATCTTTGTTAATTCACTTTCAATTTGAATCGAGAAAATATTTCTAACAAAAACTACATCAATTTTTTCACCATTCAAATAAACTTCTGCATACGTATCAGCCGCCAAATGTAAAAGTACTTCTGAAGGTCTTTCCTCGATAACAAAACTTTTTTTGAAAGTTACTTTTTCGTGATAATTGGTATTATCTTTTTTAAGATAAATCCATTTAGATTTAATAGTTGATTCTATTTCTTTTTTTTCTGTGATTTGTTGTTTAATTTCTGTAAAATAGTTTTTCATTTTTTGAAATTTCCCTACTAAATACTCTAAACCTTCAGGTTTATAATAGGTTTTCCAAATTTTTTCAGTTTCTTTTTCTAAAATAGCTAATTCTGTCAAATTTTCATCAATTTTAGATAATATTTCATTATTAGATGCTTTTTTTTGTTGAAATAACTGTAAAATAACTTGTGCTTTTACTTTTAATAGGTAATATTTTTTCATTTTAATTACCCATTCCCACACTTCCAAAGTTTCGTTGCCTTGTTTAAAACTAATATTGACTGTATCTTTTGGATTGACAAGTCTTTTTTTGAGTATTTTTATTTTTTTTTCCATCTCAATCAAATCTTTTTCAATCATTTTATTGCGTGTAGTCGTGTTGATATTTCCTTGCCAAAAACTTGCTTTTCTAAAAGGCATTGCAGGATGTCGCCAAAACTCTACCCAATTTATCTGCATTTCAGGTTTGATAAGTTGTTGATAAATTTGTGTAATTTCTTGTGGATTTTCCTCATCAAAAAACAAAGAAAAATAATACCTATCAAAATAAACTGCCTGAGATTTGGTAGCCGTCCAGCCGCATTGTGCTGTCCAAGCATATAAATAATACAACAATTCTTTTGGTGAATCATTGCCCATATCTCCCCAATTAGAGGTAATAAAACCTTTTGCATTGCGTTGTAAACCTATATTTGCTAATTTGAGCGTAGTAGGAAATGCAATTTGATGTAAAGGAAAGATAGTTTTAAAATTAAAAACCGTAGGTAAAGCCCAATATTTTTGTGGTACTTGTGAAAATAATTGCGTAGTAGGATAATCAGCTTGGTCAAAATATTGCCAATCCATAATGATAATATCTTTAGGCATTTTAGATAAAATTTGAGGAAATTTTTCTAACATATCACCATACATCATCACTTTTTTTCCATTTTTTTTACAAATATCATATACTTTTTGATAGTGATAAAGATGCAAGCCTGCAATACCAACGCTATCTGTAAAATCTTTGCTTTTTGAAACACCTGCATCAAAACTTTCATCTCCACCAATATGAAAATAAGGTGAAGGAAACATTTTTGCAATCTCTGCAATCGTTTTTTCTAAATACTGATATGTAAAAGGACATTCTACACACAAAGACATCGCTCCTGAAAATTCTGCCATTTTTTCAAAAGTACCTTGAGATAAAATATTTTCTTGATGTCCAAAAGTTTCAAAAATAGGAATAACTTGAATGAAATTTTTTTGGGCATAATCAACTATCTCTTTTATTTCTTCTTTTTTCAATGCACCTCTATCTTTTCCGATACTCGAGAAACTCTCTAAAAAAACAATGTCTTCCAAATACAAAAAATAAGTATTCATTTTGAAACGTGCTAATTGGTCAATTATTTTTTTAAAATTCTTAATAGTAGAAACTTGTCCTCTGCTTATATCATCAGAAATACCTCTGTGTGCATAATCAGGATAATCGATAATCTCTTGACATTGAATTTTGTTATCTTTGGCATGTGCAATGAGTTGTGCCAAGCTTTGTCCTCCATAAAAAACACCTTTTGGAGTACTTGCTTCTACAATAATTGCTTTTTCTTTGATGATAATCTTGTATGTCTCCTTATGAAAATCTTGAAGATGTGTAGGTAATAAATTTTTTATTTTATTGCTATCTACCAATGCCAAAACTATATTTGCATTATTAGGATTAGGTTCTATAATACTAATAATATTTTTATAATCTTTCAATGATTTATTGATAACAACTGCTGATTGTAATAATTGGGCTTCAATATCATTACCAAAACCAATTTTTAATTCTTTTTTAAGCGTAAAAAAAGAATTACCTATTGTTACTTTTTGAGGAACAGGAATAATTTGAGCAAATAACTGAGCAATAAAAATATATAAAAATACTACTAAAAAAGATAAATGTCGATAATAATTCATTGTAAATGATAAGATTAAAAATAATATTAAAACTAAACCAATTTGTATATTATTCAAACTGAAAAGAAATGCGTTTGCGTATAGGCTCTGTTTTTTGCTTGCCAACTCCTATTAAATAATGTATTTTTACACCTGTAAACATATACATATCATTTACTTTAGGGCTTCCTCTTTGATCTGTACTTCGTCCATATCCATTGAAAGTTTGATAAGTTCTGCCATCTGCACCAATATAAGTCAAATTACCATTCAACTCAGCCAATAAACGAGTCAATTCGGATACACGTGAAACAGCATTAGTAGCAGAAACATCTTCTAAGGTTCTATTTGACATTTTTCGGGCTAAATCACTGTCTAAATCCCACATATTTGGATAATTTCCGCTGACATCATCTAAATAATCGGTAAAGGTAAACCTAAAACCTGTTTCAAAAGCAATATCAATTTTAGAATTGTATTTGATTTTTATACCAATAGCCAAAGGAATTACTAATTGACGCAAAGAATAAGGTTTTGAATAGCCTGCTTTGCCTTGTCCTTCTGTATTGAGAGGCTTTAAGTCTATCCAAGCCGCTCCAAAGTCAATCGGAGTGCGTGCCTGTGGATTATGAAATAACAAACCTACTCCTGCACTTATATAAGGTGTAAAAGTTCTTCTACGATAAAAAAGTCCTTTTGAAGATAAAAAATCATAAGTGCCTAAAAATGAAAACTCTTTGAGTGTATTTCTAAAATGTAAATTTCTAATATAACGATAACGTTCCAAATTATCATTGACATCATTACCACGATTATCATCTCCTCTTATTTGAGCAATCGCAAAACCAAAACTGACTGAGAAGCGGGGAGTGAGTTTTTTGGTAATATGAATACCTCCACCAATAGTAGTTTGTTCTTGGTTTAATGTAAAAGGTTGAAAGTTAGCGTTCAAATCACCAAAATAGTGAGCGGTAAATAATCCTCCTCCTACACTCCAATAATTTCTTGGGTTTGTTTTTCTTTTTCTTTCTGTAATTTTGCTAATTCTTGGTGTAGTTCGTTCTGCACCTACATATTTATTAGCGAAATCATAAGGAAATTTAACAAAAACACTCATTCTATCTGTATTTTGAAAACCTTTTTGAGCGACTTTTGCATTTCTTGTAACTTCTACTTCTACGGTTACATGTGCAGAATCTTCTATTAAATTAGTTGCTCTTACAAAACTATAACTAAAACGCATTCCTCTTTGAAACCAACTTTCAATATAACCTAAATATTCATCTGCTTCAAAAGAGTTTTTTAAAATATGCGGAAAAAGGTCGTTATAGACAGGTGTTTTTTTACTTTCGAAATAATCTAATACATTGTATCTTTCGTTGATACGCTCATTGCCCACAAAATCAAGTGTGATTGCATAATCTCTTACAAAATTTTCTGCTCTTTTTCTTAAAATCTCTTCTTCAAAATTACTCAACTTAAATTCTGCCTTCAATGCTACTTCTTTACATTCTGCGTTAGTATGTTTAGTAATTTCTATAATTTTGGCTTCACCCAATACTAATTTAGGATTAATTTGTAAGATTGGCACTCTCACATAAATATCTAAGGAATCTTGATTGATATTCATACCATTATCAATGGTATAAGTTCCTTTGATAGTTTTTTGAATTTCAACTTTTACTTTAAAAAAAGTACCCTCACTATCTCTCAATTCACAAGGATTTTTAATATTCCAACCATAATTAATATCTAAACCATCTCTGTACCAAATACTAATATTTGATAAATAATCACCTACATTTAAGTACTCATTGTCTGCATTACGAACACGCGAAAGGTCATTAAAAACTTTTGTGTTTCTATTAATAAATAAATTACTAATCATATCATCGATGTCTTGCTCAATCCAAGTTCTACTTGTTTTTGAGGGTTCACCTAACAATTTGAGTCCTTCTTTGTATTTCTCCAATACATTTTCTACTTTTCTTCGAATAGAAATTCCGTCATCAGTAGATAGATTAGCGGTTTGAGCGTTCAAAAAGCATATCATCGAATATGAAACAAATAAAAAGAAAAGTTTTTTATATAAAAATTGAATATTTTTATTGAGCCAGAGCATTTGTGTATATAATAGTTAAATAAAAAAATTGTATTGGTTTTTATCGAAATTATTATTATTCTATCAAAAACTTTGCAATTATCTTACAAAGGTACTAAATTATATTTTATTTTATCAAAAAATGATTTTTTTTTTTTTAGAACTGAAAACTTTTATTCTAATCTTATTTTTTTTCAATTTTTTATTTATCTTTGCAAATTATATTTTTAATTTCTTTTTTGCTTCTTATTGAAATGTCAAAACAAAAAATTTATTGGTTACTGGCTATTGTAAGCATTTTATTTGCCTATTTTTTAGGAATGTTATTAGATGTAATGGACGTAGATACAGCTCAATATGCACTTATATCACGAGATATGCTCAAAACAGGTAATTATTTACAAGTTTTAGAACGTGGACACGATTACTTAGACAAACCACCTTTACTTTTTTGGGTTACAAGTTTTTTTTATGCTATTTTTGGTGTTTCACAATTTGTCTATCGAATTGCTCCGTTTTTATCAACTTTGATAGGCGTTTATGCTACTTATAGATTGACAACACTTTACTACGGAAAACAAGCTGGCAATATTGCAGGGCTAATGTTAGGAGCATGTCAAGCCTATTTTTTGACCAATCATGATGTTCGAACTGACACAATGCTCACCAATGCAATTGCTTACTCTTTGTGGCAATTAGCAGCATTTACAGAAAAAAAAGATTTCCGTTTTTTATTTGGTGCATTTGTAGGAATGGGCATTGCAATGTTAGCAAAAGGACCCATTGGGATAATGGTGCCTGTTTTGGCTTTTGCCACTCACTTTATTTTGAGGCGAGAATTTAAACAATTTTTTAGGTGGGAATGGTTATTAGGTGCAGTGATTGTGTTATTGGTTTTATCACCTATGATGTATGGTTTATATTATCAATTTGACGCCCAACCCGAAAAAATAACCAATGGTGTAAAAGGTGAATCAGGACTTTATTTTTATTTTTGGAAACAAAGTTTTGGGCGTTTGACAGGTGAAAATGTATGGAAAGATGACAGCGATTCTTTTTTCTTTGTGCATACTTTTTTATGGAGCTTTTTGCCTTGGCAATTTTTATTTTTGGGTGGATATATCAAAGGTGTTTATACTATTTTTAAACAAAAATTATTTTTATCTAAGACACAAGAAGGATTAACTTTGGGTGGGTTTACATTGCCTTTTATTGCTATGTCGATGTCACATTTTAAATTACCACATTATATTTATGTAGTTTTTCCTTTGGCTGCAATGCTTACAGCAGGCTATGTTGTGTTTTTGATAGAGAATGTGGATAAATACAAAAAATTATTCCGTTGGCATTTGGGTTTACAAATTTTTACGCAAATCATTTTAGTATTATTGGTTTCAGTATTGGTTTTTTGGTCTTTTGCCATTCAAAATTTTAGTTTATTACTGATAGGTTTATTAGTGTTGATGATTAGTTTTGGTTTATTTTTTGTTAGATTAGATATATTTTCAAAATTATTATTACCATCTGCTCTGACGATTGCAGGTGTCAATATTTTATTAAACTCACAAATATATCCTGCATTATTTCCTTATCAATCAGGAAAGGCAGTAGCAGAATTTGCAAAAAAAAATAACATTTTACCACAACAAATCTATACTTTTGTGAACGGAAGTGATGGTGCTTACCATTCACACACTTTAGATTTTTATAGCCCTGCAACTACAGCAGGAAAAAAAGATGACATCAATGATTTTGAAAAAGTATATCAAAAACAAAAAGTTTTTTTTATTTATACTGATTCATTAGGAAAAAAAGATTTAGAGAAAAAATATCCAAATATCAAACAGTACCAAAGATTTAATCGTTATCATATTACACAATTAACGCCTGAATTTTTAAACCCAAATACAAGAAAATCAACATTTTATCCTATTTATTTAATGAAATTTTAATTTTTTCTTTAATTACTATCCAAAATAAAAAAATATGCAAACTCTTGTTTCAGAACCAACATTATTAACAAAATACAGAGATGAAGATACGGGAGAAATTATTTATCCATCAAGTGACGGCAACCGTATGGCAGAAAGCACAACACATTTTCAACACATTACTACCCTCGAAGGTAATTTAGAATCTTTATTTGCTAACAAAACCGATGTATTTGTGGCGGGTGATTTGTTATGGTATCCTGAAGAGGGAAATCCTTTTATTTGCGTTGCACCCGATACAATGATTGTTTTTGGCAGACCAAAAGGACACAGAGATAGTTATCAACAATGGAATGAACATAATATCGCTCCTGCGGTTGTGTTCGAAATCTTATCAAAATCAAATGGCGTAATGGAAATGTTAAAAAAATATTTATTTTACCAAAAATATGGCGTAAAAGAATATTACTTATATGACCCCCTAAAAGAAGAGTTTTACGGCTGGATACGCAAAGACCAACAATTTGAAACTGCTTTGATTGAACCAACTTTTCAAAGTCCATTATTAGGCGTAACTTTTGAAATTTCACAAGGAAGTAAATTACAAATTTATAATCCTGATGGTACGCAATTTCTAACTTTTGTCGAACAAACACAAAAAAGAAAAGAAGCAGAAGAAGCACTTAGAAAAGCAGAAGAAGCAACTCAAAAAGCAGAGGAAATTGCTAAATCTGAAAAAATAAAAGCGGAACAAGCAGAGGAAATTGCAGCAGAAGCACAGAAAGCAGCAGCAGAAGCAAAAGAAGAAAACAATCTACTTAAAAAACTTTTGAAAGAAAAAGGTTTTAATTTAGAAGACATTTAAAAATAGATATGCTATGCTTGTAATGTTTTTTGTCTGATTTTAAGTTTAAAATTAGACTGATTTTGAGCGGAACGAAAAATCTTTCTTTTGTTTGCAAAACGCTATTCAATGGTAAACATACTTCACTTCGTTCAACAAGACAAAACATTACAAGTGTAGCACTCCCAAATGATAATAAAAAAAATTCACAAGACACTCAATACACAATAATACATCAATGAAAAAAATTACTTTAGTTATAGTTTTTTCTTTTTTAAGTTGGAATATTTTATTGGCACAAGAAATATTTAAGGGAAAGGTGATTGATATAGTAGGAAAAAACATTCCTGACGTTAAAATTTCTGTCAATAATAAAGAAATAAAATTGAGTAATAATGAAGGGGAGTTTAAATTTTTTGCTGATAAAAACGAAATTCTTAACTCAATAGATGCTTATAAAGATGGACTGATTTTATTGGATTGGAATCAAAATAATAACGGTGATATTATAGTTACGATGGCTCCACCTGCGACTATCAAAGGAAAAGTGTTGAGTTTATACAAAACTCCATTGGCAAATGTAAAGGTAATACTTACAGGAATACCCGCACTTTCCGCTGTAACCACCAATGAAGATGGAGAATTTTCATTGAAAATCCCTCAAACTGTTGTACCTAATCAAAAATATCGTTTTTTAATATTAGGTTATGCATCAGGTGGAGGCGAAGAATTTAAGATTGATAATTTACAAAATAATTTTTATACACTTATACCCAGAACTTCTTTGTTGAATAATAGTAAAGATACATTACAAAATGATGAAAGAAAAAGAGCCATTTTGAATGAAAGACAATATTTTTTACTACAAAGACAAAGTTTGGAAAAAAGATTAAGACAATTACAAAAAAGATACAAAGATGTAAAAAACCCTGAAAAATTAGAAAATGATATTCAAAAAATAGAAAATTTATTGACTGAAAATAAAAAAGCACTTGCAGTAGTACAAGATAAAGCTGAAGGAACTATTACAGAATTATTGGATATTGTTTCACAAACAGAAAAAAAAGAAAAAGAAGCAAGTGAAAAATTAAATAAAACACGCTCCGCTGCCGAATTACAAAAAACAATTGCACAAAGAAATATTACTATTTTCATTATTATTTCTATTTCTGCGGTAATTATTGTATTGACTTTGATTTTAAATCTTAGAAAAATAAGAAAACAAAGTCGATTTTTGAATGAAAAATTAGGCGAAATAAAAGAAACAAATGAAGTTTTGATAGGCACAAACGAAGTTTTAAAACAAGCAACCATTATATTAGACAAAAAAAATGTTGAAATTCAAAGCCAAAAGAAAAATTTAGAAGACTTCAATAAAAACATTACAGATAGTATCAGATATGCACAAACAATTCAAAATTCTTTATTACCTGACAACGAAGATTTACAAAACTTATTCAAAGAATATTTTGTTTGGTATCAGGCAAGAGATATAGTTTCAGGTGATTTTTATTGGTGTCATAAAGAGGGAAATAAGGTTTTGTTGGCGGTAGCAGATTGCACAGGACATGGCGTACCCGGTGCATTTATGACAATGATGGCGATGGCTTTATTGAATGAAATTATCAGAGAACAACACATCGATAATCCTGCTGAAATATTAACTTTATTACATAAAAGAGTTGTTTCTGCCTTCAAACATCAAACCAATAGAGATGGTGATGGATTGGATATTGGTTTGATTGCTTTTGATTTATCCACCAAAAAAGGTGAATTTGCGGGAGCAAAAATACCTTTATATATCATTAAAAACAATCAACTTACAATTTTAAAAGGCTTAAATATGTCGATTGGAAGTACTTTGAGAGGTACAAAAATATTTGAAAATCAATCTTTTACATTCGAAGAAAACGAAATATTTTATATATGCTCTGATGGCGTGCAAGACCAATTAGGTTACGCCAACAAACAAGCACCAAGACGAAAGTTTATGAAAACACAATTGATGGATTGGTTGATTAATAATCATCATTTGGATATCAAAATACAAAAAGAAAAATTAAGTGCAGAAGTAACAAAATGGAAAAGTAAATTACCACAAACTGATGATATTTTGTTATTTGGATTTAGATTATAAAAATTTGAAATGAAAAAAGTTACTATCATTATTGCTGTTAGAAATGAAGAAAATACAATTATAGATTGTCTGACACATATTCAAAATTTATCTTATACTAACTTTGATGTATTGATAGGCAATGATGATTCGCAAGATAATTCAAAAAAAATCATAGAAGCATTTATCAAAAATAAACCAAATTTTTATTTATTTGATATTTTACCTTCCGAAAATCCTTGCCTAAAAGGAAAAACAAATGTATTAGCACAACTCATTCAAAAAACAAGTAATGAAATTATATTTGTTACTGATGCTGATACATACGTTCAAAAAGATTGGATACAAAATTTTATGTTGTATTTTGATAAAAAATTTACTATTATTACAGGCGTTACACTTCCAAAAAGTAATTCTTTTTTTGGGAAAATACAAAGTTTAGAATGGGCAGAAATTTTTGGAATTGTGGATATATTTGCAAAAAAAAATATTCCATTGACTTCTGTAGGTAATAATATGGCTTTTAAAAAAGAGGCATATCACAAAATAGGTGGCTACGAAAGTTTGCCTTTTTCTTTAACCGAAGATTTTTTATTATTTCAGAGTATTGTCAAAAATGGTGGACAATTCAAGCAATTATACAACGAAAATGTATTGGCTTTTACGCAACCAACCAAAAACATCAAAGATTGGATACAACAAAGAAAAAGATGGCTCTATGGTGCAATGAATGTTCATTATTTTTTTTCCTTTTTACTCATTTTAAAAGCTTTTTCAGGTATTATTTTATTGTTATTATCTTATTTTACTATTTTTTTTGGTATTATTTTTTTTGTGGGTGAATTAGTAAGATTATTTTTTTTGTATTTTAATTTAAAAAAAATTCATCAACTTCATTTATTATTATTTTTTCCTTTTCTTAGTATTTTGCATTGTTGTATCTCTCCGATTGTTTTTTTAGATTATTTTTTAAATAAAAAAGTAGTTTGGAAAGGTAGAATTTTTTAGAAATTACCTTTGATAAATCGTCATTATTTGATATTTGTACCAAAAAAATATTTATTTTGAACAAATTATAGATGATTTTGGTTATATGTATTACAAAGTAGTATTCTTTAACATAGAACTATATAAAAATATTTTTTTTTATTTTTTTGTAATATTTTAATTTATTACTTCACAAATAGATAAAAGTTTATTTAGAATTAATTTTACACAACTTTATACAACATATATCCATTTTTTAAAATTATTTTTTTTATATGAAAAATTCAAAAGTATCACATCAATCTTATATTCTGCCTTGGATTATTTTGGCTTGTATTTGGCTATTTATAGGTACAAAAAAAGCAAAAGCACAAGAAAAAACTGCCTCAGGTGTATGGAATCTACAAAGTTGTATTGATTATGCACAAAAAAATAACATTACAATTATGCAAAACGATTTGCTTGTGCAAAGTAATCAAAGTAATTTAGACCAATCAAAACTAATACGTTATCCAAGTTTGAATGCCAACGCTTCTCAAAACTATAATTTTGGACGTTCAGTTGACCCTTTTACCAATCAGTTTGTGAACCAACAAGTTAATTCTAATAACTTTGCTTTGCAAGCCTCTGTTAATTTATTCAATGGATTTCAAACCAAAAATACAATCAAACGCAATCAAAAAGAAATTGAGATAGCAAAATTGAATGTAGAACAAGCACGTTATACTGTTTCTTTGAATGTTGCTTTGGAATATCTCAACGTTTTGCAAGCAAAAGAACTAATCATTGTAGCAGATAGAAATGTCAATTCTACACAAACACAATTAGAAAGAACAGAAAAGTTATTCAAAGCAGGTGCAGTAGCAGAAGGTGATTTAATCAATATAAAAGCAACATTGGCAAACAATGAATTAGCAGTTACGAATGCAAAAAACACAGTGCTATTAGCAAAAGTTCGTTTGCAACAACAAATGAACATGCCAGTAGATGACAATTTTGATATTGAAAATGTTAATATTGAGAACTTACAAGTCGCGGCGATTGCCGAAACTACTGCTCAAATTTATCAAAGTGCGGAATCAACAATGCCTAATATCAAAAGTGCAGACGAAACTATCAGAAGCCGCATGTATAGTATAGAAATTGCAAAAGGTGGTTTGTACCCAAGTTTAAATTTGAATGGAACGCTTTTTTCAGGTTATTCGAATGCAACCAAAAAATTTGGCTTCCAACCTATTACGCTTCCTGCCATTGTAGGTTATGTCAATAATGACCCTACTCTACCTGTCAATACAACCATTAACACAGGCATAAGAACAGTAGAAGATTATAGATTTAGAGAGCAAGTAGCAGATAACTTTAGACAACAAATTGGATTTTCTTTGAATATTCCTATTTTTAATCAAGGACAAGTAAGAAATAATATTACCAATTCTCGAATCAATTTACGCAACGCCGAATTACAATCAAAATTAGTTCGCAATCAACTAAGACAAACAATAGAGCAGGCTTATACAGACGCTATTTCTGCGTATAATACTTATACAGCACGCTTTACACAAGCAGATGCACAACAACAATCTTTCGCAATTCAAGAAAAAAGATACAATGCAGGTGCTTCTAATTTAGCAGATTTTACAATAGCACGTATCAATCGTGATAATGCTTCAGTAGATTTAATTCGTTCAAAGTATGATTATTTATTCAGAAAAAAAGTATTGGATTTTTATCAAGGAAAACCTTTGAATTAATTTTTTGAAATTTTATTAGTTAAAAAAGGTAGTCAATCTATATTTTGACTACCTTTTTTATTGTTATTATCCAAAAACTTTTCTATTTTTATCATTCAATAATGCCACAAATTCATCAAACAAATAAACAGAATCATTAGGACCAGGTGAAGATTCAGGGTGATATTGCACTGAAAATGCTTGTTTTCCTTTTATTCTGATACCTTCTATAGAATTATCATTAAGATTAAGATGTGTAATTTCGACAATATTGCTTTTAGCAACGTCAAATTCACTCACACCAAAGCCATGATTTTGTGAAGTGATTTCACATTGATTAGTAATGATATTTTTGACAGGATGATTAAGCCCACGATGTCCATTTGTCATTTTATAAGTAGAAATACCATTTGCCAAAGCCAATAACTGATGCCCTAAACATATCCCAAACAAAATTTTATTTGCTTTTAAAATTTTTTTGACTGTTTCAATCGCATAAGGCATAGAAGCAGGGTCACCTGGTCCATTAGAAATAAAATAACCATCAGGATTAAATTTTTCCATTTCTTCAAAAGAAGTTTCGGCAGGAAATACTTTTGCAAAAATATTCCTTTTTTCAAAATTTCTTAAAATATTGGTTTTGATACCCAAGTCTAATACTGCTACTTTTAATTTTGCATTTTCATTACCATAAAAATAAGGAGTTTTTGTACTAATTTGAGAAGATAATTCCATTCCAAGCATCGTAGGTGTTTGATGAAGTTGTTTTTTCAACACTTCAATATCCAATATTTCAGAAGAAATAATGGCATTCATTGCTCCTTTTTGTCGCAAATGTTTGACCAAAGCCCTTGTATCAATGTTGGCAATAGCCACAATTTCATTATTTTCTAAATAATTTTGCAAAGAATTATCAGCCGTAAATCTTGAATAGCTACTCGAAAAAGTAGTGCAAACCATACCACTAATTTGTGCTTTTGCAGATTCATTTTCTTGCTCTAATACACCATAATTGCCAATATGTGTATTTGTATTGACGATAATTTGCCCAAAATAAGAAGGGTCACTGTATATTTCTTGGTAGCCCGTCATACCTGTATTAAAACATAACTCACCCGTTGTAGTACCTTTTTTGCCAATGGCTTGTCCTTCTAAGGTCATTCCGTCTGCCAATACTAAAAATGCTTTGTCCATTATTATTGAAGTAGGTTTTTGATTATAAAAAAACTTAAAAAATATATCTTTTTAAGCTATGCAAAAAATGAGAATATTCTTTATTATCGATATTAAAAATTCCTTTTTCGTCTAATTTATCAATTCTGACACATTCTAAGGCGTGCATTATCCAACGTTCATTTTTTTGAAGTGAATAATTATGAGGTTTGTTTTTATTGAGGTCTTTTTCTTCTATTATCAAACCTACATGCACGACTTTATTATTTCTGACAAAAAAAGCCAAATCACCTGTTTTTGTGTTATTTAATTGTGTGATTTTTTCACCTTGTTCAGCTTGTTGATAAGCATCTCTTTTTATTTTAATTTGATTCAAACGCATAATTTGTTGCGTAAAACCAGAACAATCAACGCCAAAGGGTGTTTTTCCACCCCAAAGATAAGGCGAATTTAAAAAAAGATAAGCATCTTCAAGAATTTTTTGTTGAATTGTTAAAGAGGTATTATTTTTTTCAATACTATTTTCATATATATAAATATTGTCTTTATTTGCACAAATATTATCTTTTGTACTATTTATTTTTGCGCCCAAAGTGATATGAATTGACTTTGTTTTTTCTATTCCTATCAATAATTGTGTATAATTTTGACATAAAATTTCTATTTTTTGGTTTTCAATTTCTTCAAATTCCTTTTGAGAAATTTCTTTGAATTGACCTTTGTTCAACCAACCTTTGTAACCATCAAAATTATTTTCTATATAAATCCATTGTCCATCAGTAGAATTTTGTATTACTTTATAAATTTCTCCAAATAAAATCTGGGTACATAATTCACTTTTATTTGAAGGCTCAGTGCGGAGAGGCAAAATAGATAAATGAGCAATGCCATACATAGTGTTTTTGGGTTGTGCTTTTATAAATTTTGATGCTGATAAAAACATCAACATCAAAAAAAGAAATTTTATTTTCATTATTGTTGTATATATTTTATACTCCAAATTGCGACAAGTGATGGTCAATATGTTTATAAAACATTGTATTCCATTCTTTTATAGATAATTTTCCAAAAGATAAATTCTCTTTTCCGTCAAAATGAGTTTCACCTAATTGTTGCGTTTTTTGCAAATAATCAATCAATCTCTTTTTTTCTACTTCAAAATTCTTGTCATCTTTAATGATAAATGCAGGGGCAGTAGGCGAATTTTTTTTGAAAGGTTTATCTCCTACCACTGCATTTTTCACAAATAATTTGAGTAATAATTTAACTAAAAAATTAGGTTTTGCATGTGTTCCATCATACACCATTTCATAAGATACACTACAATGTGCAAGCATTTGAGCGACAGCCATTTTTCCCCATAATCCTTTTGAATCAGGTTTTAGTTGATTGATACGATTGATAACTTCCAATGTATCTTTTTCGTTGAATAAGTTTTTCATTGTGAATAATAAATGTAATTTTAATTGTTTAAAAAAAAAAAAATTAATAGACAAAAAAAAACTACTTTTTATTTGGATATAAAAGAGTAATTTTATTTTTGATTTTTTAATCAACATTAATAAATTTGATAGGGATTTTTAGACTATCAGCAATCGGTTGAACATCAGCTCTATCATCTTCAGAATAAATAGCCCATACAATTGACATCCCTTTTATTTTTTCCACTACCTTTAATACTTCGAGTATTTTTCGGGTAGAAACGGTATTCATATATTCTAAATTTATTTTTAAAATTGTTTCTTTGTTTGGACTTCTTGCATATTCCAACCACCAAGCAATAACGGGAGCGAAAAACGCATCACCATCTTCAGGGATAGATTTTCCACCTATTTCATATTTTTTTTTAGCGGCATCAAGATAGATATATGGTGTATCTCTTGTAGCAGGTATAGCGAGTACTTTCATTATTTTTTATAATTTTATAATTTGTAAAACTAACGTTTACCATTGGGGAATCTCATTCTATATTCCACTTTTACATCACCTCTACTAATTCCACCTAATTTAGATTTAAGCAACGCTTTTTTGAAGCTAGATAAATGGTCAGTGAACAAAATCCCTTCTATATGGTCGTACTCGTGTTGAATAACTCTTGCAGTCATTTTATCAAATTCGTGTGTAAATTCATTCCAATTCTCATCAAAATAATGAATTTTGATAATAGATTGCCTATAAACATTTTCTCTTACATTCGGAATACTCAAACAGCCTTCTTCAAAAGCCCATTTTTCACCTTTTTCTTCTAAGATGGTAGGGTTAATGAATGCTTTTTTTACGCCTAAACTTTCATCTTCTTCCATTCTTGTAGAATCTATTACAAACAATCGAATGCCCATACCTATTTGTGGTGCAGCCAAACCAACACCGTTAGCTTCATACATCGTTGCGTACATGTCCTCAACGAGTTTAGGTAAATTTAAGTCTGTATTTTTAGCATCTATTTCAACGGCTTTCTTTTTTAAAACCGTATCTCCATAAGCAACAATTGAATAAATCATTATTTTTCTTATATTTTTGTTGCAAAGTTAGTAATAAAATTCAAAATTGCCAAATCAAAATAAAAAAATAGATTTTTTTTTGAAAAAATAACAAAACCTTCTATCTTTGCAAAATATAACGCACCAAAATTCATTTTATAATGCAAATTACACAACCAAGCTTGGCACAAGGAACAAGAGATTTTTCACCTGAAATTATGGTGAAACGAAATTACATATTAAAAACTATCCGTCAAGTATTCGAAAAATTTGGATTTTTACCATTAGAAACACCAAGTATCGAAAAATTAGAAGTATTGACAGGTAAATATGGAGAAGAAGGTGACCAACTTATTTTTAAGATTCTTAATTCAGGCGATTATTTAGCAAAAATAAATGAAAAAGATATTACAGAAGGTCATAAAAAATTAACACCAAAAATAGCAAAAAAAGCATTGAGATATGATTTGACAGTACCTTTTGCAAGGTTTGTGGCAATGAATAGAGGTAGATTGACTTTTCCTTTCAAACGCTATCAAATTCAGCCTGTTTGGAGAGGTGATACGCCACAAAGAGGACGTTATCGTGAATTTTATCAATGTGATGCTGATGTAGTAGGCACAAAATCGCTTTTGTGTGAAGTAGATATTATTTTGATGATAAATGAAGTTTTACAAAATTTAGGTTTGACAGATTTTACAATCAAAATTAATCATAGAAAAATTTTAACAGGTTTAGCAGAAGTGGCAGGTGCAGGCGATAAAGTAGCCGATTTGTGTGTAGCTATTGATAAATTGGATAAAATTGGCATCGAAAAAGTAGAACAAGAATTGATTGAAAGAGGTTTTGATAAACAAGCTTTACAAAAAATCCAACCTTTACTCAATTTGAAAGGAAATTGGAATGATAAAAAAGAAGTTTTGCAAGCTCAATTTTATTCAGAAGAAGCAAAAAATGGCATTAAAGATTTATCTACTATTTTTGAATTATTACATTTATCAAAACCTGATGCTCATTTAGAAAAAGATTGGCATGTAGATTTTGATTTAACTTTGGCAAGAGGACTATCTTATTATACAGGTGCTATTTTTGAAGTAAAAATTAACAACGTAACCATTGGAAGCATTAGTGGAGGTGGACGTTATGATAATTTGACAGCAAGTTTTGGCGTACCAGACTTGGCAGGTGTTGGTTTTTCTTTTGGCATTGATAGATTATTTGATGTATTAGAAGAACTAAAATTATTTCCTGATAATACACAAACTTCTACACAAATAATGTTTACTAATTTTGATGAATTGGCACAAAAATATGCTTTGCCTTTGCTCAAAAAATTAAGAGATGAAAATATAAAGACAGAAATATATCCTGATAGTGCCAAACTAAAAAAACAATTTGGGTATGCTGATGCAAAAAAAATTCCTTATGTAATTGTGATTGGTTCTGATGAAATGCAAAATAATCTACTTACTTTTAGAAATATGGTAAGTGGAGAACAACAAAAATTGACAATAGAACAAATTATTACTTATATGAAAAGTTAAATTTATCTTCAAAAATTAAAACTATTCATAATATAAATTGGTTGGTAAGGTTATGAAAATATTAACTGCTTCACAAATACGTGCTTGGGAAAGATTTACCATAGAAAACGAACCTATTTCTTCTTTTGATTTGATGATGAGGGCTTCAACTCGTTGGGCTAACAATTTTAGGCATCAAAACTTACTTTTCAACGAAGTACCTGTTTATATATTAGCAGGTGTAGGCAATAATGGTGGTGATGCTTTGTGTATTGCTAAATTTTTGGCAGACAAAGACTATGAAGTCAATGTTTGGGTGATTTGGAGCAGTGATAGATTTTCAGATGAGTCTGCAAAAGCAAGATATATATTAGAAACAACTACAAAAATAGAGGTTTTTGATATTACGCATACTACTCAAATTCCAACTATTCCTGCTGAGGCTTTGATTATAGATGGTATTTTAGGAACAGGTTTAAAACGACCTGTAACAGGCTGGGTAGGTGATTTTTTTCAAAAAATTAATAAATTACCCAACGAAATTTTTGCTATTGATGTTCCTTCGGGACTTTTCACAGAGGCAAATTCAGAGGGGAATATTATTATCAATGCCACCGAAACTTTGACTTTTGAAGTTCCAAAATTAGCTTTTTTATTGCCTGAAAATGAAAAATATGTAGGTGAATGGCAAATTATTGATGTAGATTTACACACTGATTTTTTGTTTATTAATGAATTTCGTTATGAAATGATTACCAAAAAGTTACTACAAACTTTTATGAAAAAACGTTCAAAATTTGCCCATAAAGGTATTTTTGGACATTCTTTGTTGATAGGTGGTGAATATGGAAAAATAGGTGCAATTTTATTAGCAGGAAAAGCCTGTTTGAGAGCAGGAACAGGTTTATTAACCATTCATGCTCCTAATTGTGCTAATTTTATTTTACAAACTGCTTTGCCTGAAGCAATGTTTTCTGCTGATAATGTAGAAAAAATAATCGCCACACCTATTGATGATATCGAAAAATATGATGCGATTGGTATTGGTTGTGGGTTAGGTACTGATGACGCAACAAAAATTTGGTTAGAAAACTTTTTAAAAAATTGTAAAAAACCATTGGTTTTAGATGCAGATGCTTTAAATTTAATCGCTTTGATGGGCGAAAATGGTTTAAGTTTAATACCAAAAGATAGTATTTTGACACCACACCCCAAAGAGCTCGAAAGATTGGTTGGGAAAAGCAAAGACAGTTTCGAAAGATTAGAAAAATTAAAAATATTAGCACAAAAAATAAAATCAGTTGTATTATTGAAAGGACATCACACCGCAATTGCTACTCCTGAAGGAAGAATTTATTTTAACAATACAGGTAATTCATCAATGGCAAAAGGAGGAAGTGGAGATATATTAACAGGTATCATTACTTCATTATTGGCACAAGGTTATACCTCTTGGGAAGCGAGTTTGTTGGGAGTACATTGGCATGGGTACGCAGGTGACATTGCACAACAGAAAATGAGCGAAGTAAATATTTTGGCATCAGACATCACAAAATTTTTAGGGAAATCTTGGAGAGAATTGCAAGTTGATGATGATATTTTACCTTTTTAAGAAAAAAATACAATTTTTTTGAAAAAAAATGCAAAAAAAGTTTTTTTTTCAAAATAATCTTATAATTTTGCAAGTTCAAAGGGGAGAGCATTCTTTCCTTTTATCTAATTAAAGATTCATTACTATCTTCCTTTTGGAAAAATAATATATATAATGGCAAATATTACCTTAGAAAAACAATCTAATCAAACACACCCAAAAGGACTTTATCTTTTGTTTCTTACAGAAATGTGGGAAAGATTTAGTTATTATGGTATGCGTGCAATGTTAGTATTGTACTTAGCAGGGACGGCAATCGAAGGTGGACTTGGTTTTTCCAAAGAAAGTTCAACACTCATTTATGGATACTTTACAGGATTTGTGTACTTTACTCCTATCATTGGTGGTTGGCTTGCTGATAAATATTTAGGACAAAGAAAAGCAATTTTGATAGGTGGAGTTTTGATGATGTTTGGTCAATTTAGTTTATTTGCAACCCCTCAATTTGGTATCAATGCAACTTATTTAGGTTTATTGTTAATTATCATTGGCAATGGTTTTTTTAAACCTAACATTTCTACAATGGTAGGTCAATTATATGAACAAGGCGACCCAAGACGCGATAGTGCCTTCACTATTTTCTATATGGGTATCAATATGGGTGCATTATTAGCTCCTTTAGTTTGTGGATATTTGGCAGAAGATTTATTTGCTGTCAAAGATGCAACAGGAAAAGTTACAAGATATGCTTTTGAATATGGTTTTTTAGCTGCAGGTATTGGTATGTTGATTGGACAAATCATCTTTAATGTATTCGCTCAAAAATATTTAGGTGATATTGGTTTGCGTCCTGCAGAATTATCTTTAGAAGAAAAAAACAAGGCTAAAACACCACTCACCAAAGAAGAAACCGATAGAATGTCTGTTATATTTGTCATCACAATTTTTGTTACTTTCTTTTGGGCGGGTTTTGAACAAGCAGGAGGCTCTTTAAATTTATACACAAAAGATTACATCGATAGAACAATATTTGGTTATACTATTCCTACATCATTTTTCCAATCTGTCAATCCATTATTTATTGTAATTTTAGCACCTTTTGTTGCAATGTTATGGACAAATTTAGCTACGAAAGGTAAAGATTTTAGCATTCCTGTAAAAATGTCTTTTGGAATGATTTTATTAGGCATAGGTTTCTTATTTATGTTAGGAGCGCTTGCTGAAAGAGGTGGAGATATTAAGGATACAACTATCAAAGCAAGTTTATTTTGGTTAGTGGCAACTTATTTCTTCCATACTGTTGGGGAGTTGTGTTTATCACCAATTGGTTTATCAATGATTACACGATTAGCACCTGTTACTTATGCATCTATGTTAATGGGCGTATGGTTTTTATCACCCTTTGTGGCACAAATTGCAGGCGGTTATATTGGGTTGTATGTAGAACGATTAGGACCAACAACTATATTTAGTGCAATTGCAATATTTGTTATTTTAGCGGGCTTTGTTTTATTTGCACTATCAAAAATGTTAATTAGAATGATGCACGGTAGAGGATAATTTGTTACCTTTCAATAAAATTTACATATTAAAATATTCAAAAGCACTCAAAAATAATTAGTAATTTTTTTGAGTGCTTTTATTTTTATTTATTCAACAAAAAAGAAAAATAGTTATTATTTATATGGATACTTTACAATTAAAAAATACCGCTACACAAATTCGTAGGGATATAGTAAGAATGGTACACGGTTGTCAATCAGGACATCCAGGCGGTTCTTTAGGATGTGCAGATTATTTGACGGCACTTTATTTTCATACTTTAGATTATCAATTACCATTCAAAATGAGTGGTGATAACGAAGATTTGTTTTTTTTATCTAATGGACACATTTCGCCTGTTTGGTACAGTACATTAAGCCGCGCAGGTTTTTTTGAACCTTCTGAATTGGCTACTTTCCGTAAAATCAATTCAAGATTGCAAGGACATCCAACCACTCACGAACATTTAGATGGTATCAGAATTGCATCTGGTTCATTAGGACAAGGACTTTCAGTAGCCATTGGAGCAGCACAAGCAAAGAAAATGAATCAAGATGATAAGTTAGTGTATGTTTTGATGGGTGATGGTGAACAACAAGAAGGGCAAGTTTGGGAAGCGGCAATGTATGCTGCACATCATAAAGTTGATAACTTGATAGCAACCATTGATGTCAATGGACAACAAATAGACGGAAGCACACAACAAGTAATGTCTTTGTTGGACTTAGGAGCAAAATGGAAAGCATTTGGTTGGCAAGTTTTGGAAATGCAAGGAAATGATATGGAAAAAGTAATAGAAACATTGGATTTAGCAAAAAAATTGACAGGAAAAGGACAACCAATTTTACTTCTGATGAAAACGGAAATGGGTTTTGGCGTTGATTTTATGATGGGAAGTCATCATTGGCACGGAATAGCGCCTAATAATGAGCAATTAGCCAACGCATTAGCACAATTACCTGAAACATTGGGTGATTATTGATTTTTTTTATTAAAGTAATTTTATTTTTTGGTAATTTTTGGTGTGCAAAGTTTTTTTGTATTTCGCGATAGGGATAGACGCAGTATTGCAGAGACAAAAAGAGAAAAAAACGAGGCTTTTGCGAGTTTTTTTTCTCTTTTTTGGCTCTGTGCTTTGCACGATAGCCCGTAATCGCCCAAAAATATTTTCTTTATTTTTTAAAATATAGACTCCATTCAACTTTTGTTTTAAGTTGTTTTATTAATCCATCTTTGAAGCCAAAAAGCCTGTAATGATAATGTAGCAATACACAACAAAAAAGCAGCTATTAATACTTCTACTTTCAAATTTTTATGTAAATTTAAACCTGTATTTTCCAAATAATTTTGAATAAATATATAGGCGAAATAAACGCCAATCGTACTCAATATCACTACAATCAATACATTCAGACCAAAGTATTGTATTAAAAAACGAAATAATTTTGTAGGAGAATAACCTATTTCTAATAATAATTGAATCTCATTTTTTGCCTCTGCCAATATCAAACGCATCGACATCAAAAAAACAACTAATGCCAATACAACAAAAAAACTACCCAAAATTGCTACTGCTGACATTACTTTTAAGACAATGTCTGCTGTCTGACTTGCTAATAATCTATCTTTATTGATTTGATATTTATTTTTTTCAATGTATTGAGCAACTTCAGGAGCATTGGCATTGTTTAATTTGAGAACAACTCGAGAAGGTTTTTTTGGTTTGCTATCGCTCAAAAATTGATTTGCCCATTTCATAAAATTTTGTGGAACTAAAATGGTTGCATATCTTTCTGAAAAACCAACAATTCTTGCTTTCATTTTTTTTTCATTTTTTGCTCCTGTTAATTTAATGCCCAAAGTTACCAAACCTACGGTAGCAGGCGTTATTTGTGGTAATTGTCCATTTTTTCCCATTGCAAATCCAAAGTTATACAAATCCAACATATCTTTTGAGAGAATAATAGGAATAATTTCATCACCTTCATTCCAGCGAAATTCAGTAGGTACATCATCTAAAAACGCATCAGGCAGTGCCTCAAAAAACATTTCAGTATAAAAACCTAAACTTTCGATGTAAGCCGTTACTCCAAATTGATTAGGCGTAAAAACATCTAAATTTTCGACAAATTTTTGCGATTTTAGTTCATTTAATTCGCTTTTTGAGAAACCATTATTATCATTACTACCCAAAATGCTGTTCAACATATCAATAGGTTTACTCAATACAACATAACTATTTTTAGTTTTTTGATGTGGGCTGAAGAACGCAATAATCGATAAATAAAGTTGTAAAGATAATAATAAAAAAACAATACCCAGTCCAAAACCAATGGCTGCCAATAAAACTTGTAACCAATTACGGCGAGGTTGGAGTATTTTTTTAAGTATATTTTGAGAAGAATGAGCCATATTGATTTAAAAATTTGTGCTAAATTATATAAAATTCTTAAAATTCACAAAAATTTCTTAATATTGCACCAAAATTGTATTCAATTGATATGATTTTTATAAAATAATTTGAAAATAGAACATGAAACGTTATCATTTCCTATTATTAACTTCTTTGATTGTTTCGCTTTTGTTAGGCATTTCATTTATGGTTAGAATTGATTTACCAAAAGTACCTGAGTATGCTTTTTTTACAATCCAATCTAATTACAAAGTATTTGATTTGCGTTCACATTTGAAAAAATACAATACATTGAAGGGAAATATATTGACAAAGAAAAATAGATTCCAAGAAAAATATGCTGTTGCAAAAGATTCTAATGAAAAAAAAGAAATTCTAAAAAACGCAAAATATTATCTTTTTAAAAGTATTGCTGATAATATTTTACCTTTTTGGTATGATACAAAGTGGGACTTTAATGGCACAACTGAAAATCCAAGAGATGGAACAATTGCTTGTGGCTATTTTATTTCTACGGTTTTGGCACATGCAGGAATAGATATGGATAGATATGCATTGGGCAGAGAAACAGCAGGTGCAGTGATTCAAACTTTATGCAAAAGAGAAAGTATTCATATTGTTAGAAAAAATAATTTTCAGCGATTATTTCAATATTTACAACAACAAAAAGATGGTATTTATATCTTGGGAATGGATTGGCATATCGGATTTATTATCAAAAAACAAAATAAAATAAGATTTATTCATTCGCGCAAACCCAAACACGCAGGCGTACTTAACGAAGAAGCAGAAGATTCTCCCACTTTAAAATTATCTAATTTTTATATGATTGGCAGTGTATTAGACAATGAAAATATCATTCAACAATGGGTTGGAAAAACGAAAGTGTTTTGAAAATGATATTTTTTTTTATATATTTGCACAAAAAAATAAAGTAAGGGATAGAAAATAATGGAAAAAAAGACAAACCAAGAGCAACTTAATTATTATCTCGAACTTTCAAAAGATGAGCCTGAAAATGCTTATCCTTTGAAACAGGTTGCTTATTATTATCAACAATTAGGACAATTCAAAAACGCCTTAGAATACCATGAAAAAGTAGCAATTTTACAACCATTGGATACTTGGAACTTGGGAAATATGGGTTTTTGTTATCAACAAGAAGATGATTATTATACTGCATTGAGTTTTCATCAAAAAACATACACAATTGACGAAAATGATACTTGGAATTTGGGACATCTTGCTTATTGTTATCAACAAATAGATGAATTTAGAAATGCTTTGACTTATTACGAAGTACTACATCAACTTAACCCTAAAGATGCTTGGATTTTTCAGAATGCAGGCTTTTGTGCCCAAGAATTGTATGATTATGAAAAAGCATTAAAATATTATAAAATTGCTAACTCACTTACACCACAAAATACTTATATTATTGATAGTATGGGTTATTGTTATGCACAAAATAATCAATTAGAAGAAGCAATAGAGTGTTTTTTGAAAGTTAGACAAATCTCTCCACAAGAAGTATGGAATCTCGGTCCTTTGGGTTGGGCATATTTTAGAATAGGTGATATTGAAAAAGGAAAATCATATTTAGAAAAAGCAGCAGAAAACGCACCAGAAAATCATGATTTAATGCACTTAGGACATGTTTATTTTTGTTTAGGAGAAGATGAAAAAGCAAAAATTTATTACCAAAAAAGCATGAAAATGTTTGAAGAAAAAGAAGAATTTTTAGATGACTTTGAGGAAGAATATGAATATTTGAAACAATACCAAGTCAATATGGGTGAGTATCGACAATTAAAAATGGAACTCTCTTTTTTAGGTAATAATCTATAAAGAATAGAAAATTAAATAAAAATATAATTACCAATTAAAAACATTGTGTAGTTTTGTATTTGCAAAAAAGCACACAGATAACACTGATTTTACGGATTTAAATAGATTTTTTGTTTTTATAAAATTTTACCCGTATAAATGTTAGAAGAACCCAATAATTTTAATAATATATTTCAATGCAAAAAATAATAATATTGATGTTAGTATTTGCCTACATCACAACAAGTTGTAACGCTCAAAACTCACCGCCAAAAGAAATTTTGAGAGAACTCAAAAAAGACAAAAAAAATACAGAGCAAGAAATAACCAAAAAAATAAAAAACATTCCCTTTGAAACCTTAGAAATTGAGGGACATAAAGTAGATATTCAAAATCCTGATAATGAAATCATTGGGAATATTTTAGTACTACCCGGTTGGGATTTTCCGCGTACAGACTGGTGCAAAAATTCAGACCTTTGCAAAAAAGCATTAGCAAAAGGTTATCGTTTGATTTTACCTGAAATGGGAAGAAGTATTTATAGTGCTGATTTTTATGCTGAAACTTTGGTGGACTGGAAAAAATTTCCTAATAAAAAATGGGTAGTTGAACAACTCATTCCTTATTTACAAAAAGAAAGAAAAATTTTTATAAAAAAGGAGAAAAGTTTTATTGTTGGACTTTCTACAGGCGGCAGAGGCGTGGCTTTATTAAGTTTGGCATTACCAGAAATTTGGACAGCCTGTGCTTCCCTTTCAGGAGATTTTGACCAAAGTTTGTTACCAAATGATAGACTAATGATTGGTTATTATGGAAGTTATCAAAAATTTAAAAATCGTTGGTTAGGAGAGGATAATCCTTTACAACAAGCAAAAAATTTTAAAACGCCCATTTATTTAGGACATAGCAAGCAAGATAATATTGTTCCTATCAATCAAACACAACTTTTTTATGAAGCTTTGAAAAAAAATCAACCAAAACTAAAAGTAAAATTAAACTTGATAGATGGCGGACATGACTATAAATATTGGAACAAAGAAGTAGAAAATATATTACAATTTTTTGGTGAGTTTTAAAATAGTATTTTATAAAAAATAGTATCTCATAAAAAAATGTAAAAAAAAAATGTAAAAAATTTTTAATTCTAAATTTTATTAGTAAATTGCAGTCTAAAATCGATAAAATAGAAAATTAGGCACAAAATTCGTCTTTGTTTATTGAAAAGATTTTTTCTTTTAAATAATTAATATAAATATAAAAACCGACAAAAAATACGGTGAGTAAAAATAAAATAGAAATAATTAGAGTCATCTCAGGTGTTTATTGGGTACAAATTCCTGATGCTAATCTACGTATTTTATGTGCGTGTCCTTCGGATACAGTAAAGCACTTAAAAAAACGTGGATTAATCGACATTATTGAAAAAAATGGAGTAACTTATGAAACTGGACCAAATGCTATTTTATTATCAGATACACTGATACAAAATGGTTATATGTCTAATTTAGCAGAATTTCCATTGCTTCAGATGTTTTATTCACAAGGTATGCTCATTCCTAATCACCCAGGTAATACAGGTGAGAAACCTATTTTAATTGGTACTTCTAACCAAATAAAAGCCCAAATGGAGTATTTTTATCGTGGAAATTATGGATTAATCAGCAAAGAAGAAATTTTAGCAACAGGTGTTTCAGAAGAAGTTGCAGATTATTTGATGCATATCAAACTCAAATTTGCTTTTGGTCAAATCAAAACCCCTGATAACTTAGTAGTACAACTACCAATCAATGAATTAGATAAAAGTATAGTCATTAAAAATGGCGTTACCATAGAAAGAACAGACCATAATACATTTTTATTTAGTTATGAAGGCGAAACAGCGAAAGTTAGTTTGTCTTTAAGACCAAAAGAAATTTATGACCCTCCTTATTATTTGAATTATCATAAATTAAATAGAGATTATTTTTCAGTAGTACATACAGGCGAAGGTGATGCGTGGGACGTAAATAGACCTTGTATGGCAAGTGTTGTTATTTTTCAAGGCAAAGTTTATTTAGTTGATGCAGGCCCCGATTTATACAATACTTTGAAAGCATTGGGCGTAAGTATCAATGAAGTAGATGGTATTTTTAATACACATGCTCATGATGACCATTTTGCAGGTTTGACAACGTTTATTCGTTCAGACCATAAAATTAAATATTTTGCTTCTGCTCCTGTACGTGCATCAGTAGCAAAAAAATTGTGTGCTTTGATGAGTTTAGATGAATCTTGGTTTCATAGTTTTTTTGATGTTTGTGATTTGGAATTAGATACTTGGAATAATATAGAAGGCTTGGAAGTAAAACCTGTGCTTTCTCCGCACCCTGTTGAAACTAATATTTTTTATTTTCGTGCTTTTTGGAATGATAATTATCAATCTTATGCACACTTAGCGGATATTGCTTCTTTTAGAGTATTAGAAGGAAATATTTTTAAAAATACTGAAACACAAAATTTTGATGCACAATTAAAAAAGGTAAAAGATGATTATTTAATCGAAACTGATGTCAAAAAAATTGATATTGGTGGAGGTTTAATTCATGGAGAGGCACAAGATTTTGCTGATGATAAAACGCCAAAAATTATGTTGGCACATTTTTCACGTCAATTATCAAATGAAGAACAACAAATTGGTGCAAATGCTCCTTTTGGAAGTATTGATGTATTGATAGAAACGCACCAAGATTTCGCTCGTTTGGCGGCTTATCAATATTTTAAGTTTTATTTTCCCCAAGTACCTGAGTATGCTTTGCAATCTTTGTTGAATTTTCCAATTCTGACATTGAACGCTGGTGAAACTTTATTTAGAAAAAATACAAGGTTTAAATATGTATATATGATTTTGACAGGTTTAGTCGAATTAATCTATACAGAAAAAGACATTGAAAATACGCTTTCAGCAGGCTCATTGGTTGGTTTTTATATTGATGATGATGATACAATGGCAACTTCAACTTGTCGTTCTACTTGCCATGTTACCACTATTCAAATTCCTGTTGAGTTTTATCTGAATTTTATTAATAAATATGGTTTAGCAAAACCTTATGACCAATTAGAAGCTAATATTTTGTTTCTAAATACCACTTATCTTTTTCAAGAGAATATTTCTCTGCCTGTTTCGCTCAAAATTTCACAACACATGAAATTGCATCAAGTTCATTCAAAAACAATTTGGGTAAATACTGATTTGGCGGATTTATATTTGATTAACAAAGGCAATATTAAATTATCTTCTTTTGTGAATGGTGCTGAAAAAATTGAAACACTTAAAAAAGGTGATTTTTTTGGAGGTGAAAAAAATCTGGTAGGTTTCAAAACTCCTTTCTCAATTACCTTCATAGAAGATTGTGAAGTCTGGCAAATTCCTTATGATATTTTAGTTAATATTCCAATTGTATTTTGGAAAATGTTGGATACAGCAGAACAAAGAAAATCATTTTTTACAGTCTAATGTAATTATAATATGATGCGTTTTAGTATTCTTATTATCTTATTTTTAACTCATTTTTCTATTCTTTTAGGACAAAATAAAACACAAACAATGATTTATTTTGACACTAAGATAGGTATTTTAGATATAATTGCCCAAAATGAATTAGATAAATATACTTTATCATAACTACAATTTGCTTTCAAAATTTTTCGTTCAATTATCTCAAAGATAAATTGAAGGTAATGAATAATTAAAAAATAATTTTGATTACTTCTTTAACACAAACTATTATGAACTATTGGACGGAGTTGAGTATTGAATATGCTAATCAAAAATCATATCTTGATGACTTGTTTCAGGTTTATCCTACAATTCCTGAGGGAATTAGAGAAGTAGATAGCCAAAAATGGAAAAATGTTGTTACTGCTTTCAATAAACAAGATAATGAATTGCTGATAACAGCATTATTAAAACTAAATCTATTTCCAATCAAAGATAGTTATGTTGGATTTTTGAGGCTTGATAAAGACGCTATTCAAAGAAATCCTGCAACTATTGATAGAATTTGTGGCGTTTTGTATCAAATGGGTTTAGAAAATTTGTTTGAAAGATGTAGTGAACCCAAAGAAACAAATAGACAAATTGGACCCTTCTTTAAGCGTTGGTTAGATAAAAAATCATTAGGATTAAAACCTGTTATGTTAACAGAGTTTATGCAAAATGATGAAAATGCTATTTTAAGTGGCAGTGATAAAGAATTATTAGATTTTGCCAAAGCCAATTTTGGTTATGCGAAGCCAAAGGGACTAGATTTCATTGCAAGGTTTAACAAAAAATATGTATTAGGCGAAGCAAAATTTATTACTTCGAAAGGCGGAAATCAAGATAAATCTTTTGTTGATGTCATAACAACCTTAAATACATCTTTTGAAAATGTAATTTGTATAGGAATTATTGATGGTATTCCTTGGATTAAGGATAAAAGTACTTATTTTACAGAAATAAACACAATATATCAAGATTATAATATTATGAGTGCTTTGGTTTTGAGAGAGTTTTTGTATGCAATTTAAAAATTTTGCGTATCTTTGCAGAAACAAAATGCCAATGTTCTTACAATACCCCCACAAAAAATCCGAAACAGAAATTTACAATCAAATCATTGATAGTGAGTTTGTTGCACAAAATAATATAGCAAGTCCAAACAAGTTAATTTTTGGCGAAAACTTGCTTGTGCTTAAAAATTTGATAGAAAAGCAAAATTTAGCAGGAAAAATTGACTTAGTGTATATTGACCCACCTTTTGCAACCAACAACACTTTTACGTTTTCAGATGAGAGAACAAGCACAATAAGCAACAGCAAAAATGATAAAATTGCTTACGCAGATAAATTACAAGGCACAGATTTTTTAGAATTTTTACGTGAAAGATTGGTTTTGTTGAAAATGCTTTTATCAGAGCAAGGCTCAATTTATTTGCATATTGACTACAAAATTGGACATTATGTAAAAATAATAATGGACGAAATTTTTGGTATTGAAAACTTTAAAAACGATATTACACGTATCAAATGCAATCCTAAAAATTTTGCTCGTAAAGGTTACGGAAATATGAAAGATATGATTTTATTCTATTCTAAAACGGATAAATTGATTTGGAATGAACCCAAAACACCCTACACAGAAGATAATAAAATTAAACTTTTTCCTAAACTTGACAAAAACGGAAGACGTTATACAACTATACCTTTGCACGCACCAAGTGAAACCAAAAACGGAAAAACTTCACAAACTTTCAAAGGTATTTTACCACCAAAAGGCAGACATTGGCGGACAAATGTAGAAACATTAGAACAATGGGACAATGAAGGTTTAATAGAATGGTCAGAAAACGGAAACCCACGCAAGAAAATTTATTTAGACGAACAGGAAGGAAAGCGAGTACAAGATATTTGGGAAATGAAAGACCCACAATATCCAATGTATCCAACTGAAAAAAATGCAGATTTATTAGACTTAATTATTAAAACTTCATCAAATTCAAATAGTTATGTTTTAGATTGCTTTTGTGGTTCGGGAACAACTTTGAAATCTGCACAAAATTTGGGTAGAAATTGGATAGGCATAGACCAATCAGAACAAGCAATAAAAGTAAGTAGTGAAAAATTAAATACTATTTCAAGCAATATTTTTACACAAAAACCTATTTATGAAGTGATAAAATGTGAGGCACAAACCAATAAAAATAGTTTAAACCCAATAATAAATTAATTTTTTGATTTTTGATTGTTATTATTTATCAATACTTTCTCATTCCACAAAAAAAAATAATTTTTATTTAAAAAATTAGATAAATTTCATTATTTTTGCATCAAAATAAAAAATATTCTTATGCAAATCACGCTTCAAAATGTATTACCTATCCCTTTGGCTTCCCAAAATATAAACAATACAAATCAAAAATCATCTATTTGGCAAACAGAATGTAATTTTAAAGAGGGACAAAACACACAAATTTTAGCCCACTCAGGAAAAGGAAAATCTACTTTTATACATCTTTTGTATGGCATTAGAAATGATTATACAGGAGATATTTTTTTTAATCAACAAAATATTCAACAATTTTCTTTGCAAGATTGGGCAACTATCAGACAAACAAAAATGGCTATCGTCTTTCAAGATTTAAGGCTTTTTTTGCATCTCACCGCAGAAGAAAATCTATTGGCAAAAGCAAATCTTACACCTATTGGAAAACAAAAAAATATTAAAAAAATGGCTGAACAATTACAAATAAGCCATTTATTAAATAAAAAAGCAATGTTTTTATCTTATGGAGAAAGGCAAAGAGTTGCTATTATCAGAAGTATTTTACAGCCTTTTGAAATATTGTTGTTGGACGAGCCTTTTAGTCATTTGGATAAAGAAAATATTGAACGTGCTTGTGAATTATTAAAAAAAGAAAGTGAAAATAATCAAGCAGCGGTTTTGATGACTTCATTAGGTTATGATTATCACTGGACTTTTCCACATCAAATTAGTTTATAAAAATATCTAAATTATAAAAAAATGCCTCAAATTATTATCCTTGATTTTGGTTCTCAATATACACAGCTCATAGCGAGGCGTGTGCGTGAAGCCAATATTTATTGTGAAATTTATCCTTTTTCTTCTGTTGATAAAATCAATTTTGATACGGAAGTAAAAGGAATTATTTTATCAGGAAGTCCTTGTTCGGTACGTGAAAATGATGCTCCTGATATTCCTTTATCACTATTTGATAAAAAAATCCCTGTTTTAGGAATATGTTATGGAGCGCAACTCATTGCTCAAAAATTTGGTGGTAATGTAGAAGCATCAAAAGTGAGAGAGTATGGGCGTGCTAATTTAGAGTTTATCGATACAAATAATCAATTATTCAAAAATATTGCTCAAAATAGTCAAGTATGGATGAGCCATGGTGATACAATTACTTCAATTCCTGATAATTTTATACAATTAGCAAGCACAACAAGCGTTAAAAATGGTGCTTATCAAATTCAAAATACTTCAATATTTGGCATACAATTTCACCCTGAAGTTACACATAGTATAGATGGAAAACAATTATTACATAATTTTTTGATAGATATTTGTGAGTGTAAACCTAATTGGACTCCAAATGCTTTTGCTCAAACAAGTATCGAAAACCTCAAAAATGAATTACAAAACGACAAAGTAGTTTTAGGACTTTCAGGTGGCGTAGATTCTTCGGTGGCGGCTTTGCTTTTACATCAAGCCATCAACAAAAATTTGTATTGTGTATTTATTGATAGTGGATTGCTACGAAAAAATGAATATGAAGAAGTATTAGAATCGTATCAAAATTTGGGTTTGAATGTTATTGGTGTGAATGCTAAAAATGAATTTTATAAAGCGTTAGAAAATTTATCAGACCCTGAACAAAAAAGAAAAGCCATTGGAAAAACTTTTATTGAAATATTTGAAAAAGAAGCAAAAAAAATAAAAGATGTAAAATGGCTTGCACAAGGCACTATTTATCCTGATGTGATAGAAAGTGTAAGTGTAAAAGGTCCTTCTGTAACAATCAAATCACATCATAATGTAGGCGGACTGCCCGAAAAAATGAACCTCAAAATTGTAGAACCTTTAAGAATGTTATTCAAAGATGAAGTAAGGAAAGTAGGAAAAGAGGTAAAACTGCCCGAAATCATTTTGAATAGACATCCTTTTCCTGGACCAGGTTTGGCAATTAGAATTTTAGGAGATATTACAGAAAAAAAAGTAAGTATTTTGCAAGAAGCTGACTATATTTATATTCAAAATCTCAAAGAGTCAGGTTGGTATGATAAAATTTGGCAAGCAGGTGCAATATTACTCAATGCACAAAGCGTAGGCGTAATGGGTGATGAACGTACTTATGAAAATGTAGTTGCGTTGAGAGCCGTTACAAGTTTGGACGGAATGACTGCGGATTGGGTGCATATTCCTTATGAATTATTAGCAAAAATATCAAATGAGATTATCAACAAAGTAAAAGGAATCAATCGAGTAGTGTATGACATCAGTTCGAAACCACCTGCTACGATTGAATGGGAATAAAAATGATTTTATTTTAAACATAATACAAAAAAGCACAATCTTAGTCATAAGAATTGTGCTTTCGCAATTTAATTTTTTGAACGGTCTGTACCGTAGTGAAACGGAGGTCTGACCGTTCAAAAATTAAATAAAAGGCTTTTGCTGAAAATATTTTTTATTGCTACCAAAAAATATCCTTGCGTAACATCATCTATTATATTACCTACTTACACCTGCCACATTTATGGTTGAGGGACAGTAATATTAACAGTAAAAGCAGGCGTTGTATCTACGTCAGTTGAACCTCCAGCATTTGTGATATCACCTCCACTTACACCTACTCCATTTTTATTTGGCTCGTGACGCAAAACTACACGTAAAGTACCATTTGAAGCAGTTGATGCAGTTGTAATTCTGGTTTGTAAACCAACAGGTTTAGTATTAGCATCAAAATCTAAGTAAGAAAAAGTACTAAAAATAGTAGTAGTTGAACGAATAAAAAATACTTGATGCGCCTCTTTTTCCGCTGATATTTCTGTTGTAATATTTTCCGCAGGATTTTTAGTTTCATCTAAAAATTCAGTACTGATATTATAAGAAGTATTTGACATCAAATTAACGCTACCTGATAATACAGGTGCACCACTTCCCGTTCCGTCCATATCTTTCCAAGTAACAACGATAGGTGTTTGATTAGTAACAGGAACATTATTTGCATCTAATCGTGTAAAAGTCAACTTAACAGTTGTGATAAGTTCATTTTCTTCTACGGGTTTAGGGTCTTCTTTTTTCTTACAAGCAATAATGTTGATGGTTACCAATGCAACTAAAAGAGAGTTTCTTAAAAAATTTTTCATAAAAAATGTTAATAAATAAAAATATAATGTAAACTAAATAAATTCTTTCTTTCTAAATTAAAAAATTGGAAAAGGGTCGTTAAAGATATGTCCTTGTTTGAGTGCTGCCAATTCATCGTCATTACACAAGCAATCTTCTAACTCTTTCAAAATCATATTTTTTGGTAAATTTTGTCCAATAAAAACAAGTTCGTTTAATCTGTCGCCAAAATCTTTTGTCCAACGGCTTTCAATTTCCTCCTGATTATCTACAAAACCTGCATATTGTATCCTTTCGTGTAAAGGCATACTTGCCCACCAAACACCTGCCGCTTCTGCTCTCAAAGAACCGCCCGCTTGTGACCAATTGATGGCTTGGTCGTATCTTGAAGCCAACCAAAAAAGCCCTTTACTTCTAATAATTCCTGCGGGGAAATTTTCAGATAAATAATGCCAAAAACGTTCAGGGTGGAATGGTTTTTTACTTCTAAAAACAAACGAACTAATACCATATTCTTCTGTTTCTGGAGTATGTTCGGTGTTGAGTTCTTTTATCCAACCTGCAGATTGAGATGCTTCATCAAAATCAAAAGACTTTGTATTTAAAATATTTTTTAAATCTATTTTACCAAATTCACTTTCTATGATTTTAGCATTGGTGTTAAGTTTACGAATAATGGCTTTTAGTTCACCCAATTTTTCTGCACTTACCAAATCTGTTTTATTCAAAATAATAACGTTTGCAAACTCAATTTGGTCTGTCAATAAATTGACAATAGTACGTTGGTCTTGTGCGTCATCATTGAGTTCACGTGTATAAACAGTATCTTGACTACCAAAATCTTTATAAAAATTAAAGGCATCTACCACTGTTACCATTGTATCTAATTGAGCATATTTACTCAAATCAATATCATTTTCTTCGTCTTTAAAAGTAAAAGTTTGAGCGACAGGTATAGGTTCACTAATTCCTGTACTTTCTATAAGCAAATAATCAAACCTATTTTCGTTGGCTAATTTTTCTACTTCTATCATCAAATCTTCTCTTAAAGTACAACAAATACAACCATTTGACATTTCGACCAATCTTTCTTCGGTGCGGCTGATAGTGTTTTGCTGCTTTACTAAGTTAGCATCAACATTTACCTCACTCATATCATTGACAATGACTGCTACTTTTAAGCCTTCTTTGTTGTGCAAGATATGATTAAGTAAAGTAGTTTTTCCAACACCTAAAAAGCCACTTAATACCGTTACAGGCAATTTTTTAATATTTTTTATCATTATTAAATTTATAATAAATGCAACAATGTTGCAAAAATGAATATTTTTTTTGAGAAATCCAAATTTTTTTATCTATTTCTTATTAAAACTTTGGAAAACTATCAAAATCTTTGACTTTCATTTTTTCATCTTTATCAAATTTTGATTTGAAATAAAAAGACCATTTTTTTTCAAAATCATTTACCTTTTTTTGAAAGGTTAAATACGTTTTTGTATCTGTTTTTGCGAGGCTATTCAATGCGTTTTGAAACAAAATAGCGGGCGAAAAATATTGAAAGTTGTCTGCAAAATTACGTTGTGCTTCTGTTTTTTTCATAAAACTTTCTTGAAGTACATCTAATTTCTTTTTGGCAAAATATTTTTCCACAAAACGCTCACGCCAATTATCTCGCCATCTTCTTTCTTCTTGTTTTGGTTTTTTGAAGGTAGCATTTTTAGCATAAAATTCATTTATTATTTTTTCACGTTGTTTCTCTACTTCATTCTCTATATCTCGTTGAGCAGTTACAAACTCGGTGCGAGAAGGAACGGGATATAAGTTAGTCGCTAATATATTGGCAATACTTGGCACTAATAACACAAAAAACACCCAACTTCCAACCAAGAATGTAGCATTTGTTGTAGAACTTTTGCCTAATAGATTGACCAAAAAACATAATAAAAACCAAAATAAAAGATAAAAACTTGTGCTGATTATCATTTGTAAAAAATCAAAATTTTGTATCGAAATATCAAATAATACAAAAGAAAAACATAAAAAAACAATACAAATCAGCAATAAAAATAAAAAACGGAATATTATTTTATTTAATAACCAAACATTAATACGGATAGGCATTGATTTAATCAGCAATAATGTACCTTGTTCTCTTTCAACAGAAAGTAAATTATAACCAAAAACAATCACTAACAAAGGCAGAATAAATACAAATACAAAAGCCAAATCAAACTCTCCTTGTGCAATATTGAACGGATTTTCAAAATTATCATTGTCATCACCTGCATTGTTATTATCCAAAGCAATTTTGGTATAAAAAGGAAAAATATCACTCTGACCAGTACTCACTACCGAAAGCGGAGAAGGCGTTAAAATAGCATACGTACCCGCACCACGCACTGCTCCTAATGTAAGTGAATATTGAGGACTAAGAAACCATTTATCATCAGGAAAAGGTTTTTTTGTATTTTTTTCTATACTATCCAACATTGTTTTTTTGGCAGTATAAAATTTATCTTCCTTTTCTTTTATGATTTTAATAGTTTCCAACTGTTTATTAGTGCGTGATTTACCGTTATAAACAGCAAATAATGTAAAAATAAACAATAAAATAGAAAGTATTATCACCAAAGGTGTACGAAGAATATTTTTGAGTTCGAAGGATAAAAACATAATTTTGAATGATGTAATATTTTTTAATAATCATTAGTTGTTCTAATGAATTTTTTTGATGCTAAGAATAAAAAGTAAAGTACCCAAAAACCAAAACATTAAATATACCAACGCCATACCACCTTGCTGTAAAGTTTGAGTAATAGAAATAGGTTTGTATTGAAATTGAATATTTTTTTTGAAAAAATCTTTGTCTTTTGAAATATATTCCCAATCGCCATTTTTAGAATTATCTTTGATGTCATAGTTCAAATCACGCACCAACGCCACCCGATATTTTTCTGCCTGTGCTGAAAAATCATAGTGTGTGGCTAAATCTGTTTTTGCTAACTGCATCGAAAACATTTTAAATAAAATAGTAGGCGATAAGATAGCACTTGCTTCGTGGATTTTGAGTTGCGCAAAATAAATATCATTCAATTTTTTAAGGGCTTTTGCATACACTACTGTTTCGTGTTCTTCGCCTGCTTGCATAATCAAACCTGCATAATTAAAAAGAAGTTTTTGTATGCTATCAACTTTATTGGCTTTGAGAACACTGTCCTGAAAAATTTGTGAGCGTCTTGAAAATGGATTATGCCCATCTACGCCTTTTTCTAAATCTTCTTTGAGTTGTGCTTTATAATCAAGTACAGAAGGCGTAGGATAGATTTTTTTTGAAATATTGGTGGTCAATTTTGGAATAAGTAATGTAGATATTATCCAAAAACCTAATAAAGTTACCAAAGAAGTATTGCTACTACTCACATAAGCAGATACGCCAACACAAATATTGATAAAAATGCCATAATATAAAATCAAACTAAAAATAAGCATTAAATACCGTAAAACATCATCATTTTGATAAGAAGATGCTAATAATAATACAAATCCAAGCCCAAAAATAGGCAGTAAAACCATAGCAAGCAATGTCCACAAACCTATTATTTTACCCAAAGATAATTGCAAAATAGAAACACCTTGACTTAATAACAATTTCAATGTACCATTTTCTTTTTCAGTAGTAAAAATATTAAAAGACAACAAAATAATCAATAAAGGCACTAAATACGAAAACACAAAAGCAGGTGTTAGTTCTGCAAAACGTGCCAAGTCATTTTGTTCTGTAATTTGTTTGTATTCTGCCATATTTTGTCTGTGTCCTTCCAAAAATACAGAAACACCCAAATATTTATCCAAACCATTGTCTATTAAAGATAAAGTTTGAATAGGTTTGAAAGCAAAAGTGCCATAATGCGCTGCTGCATGTGGATTTTTGGGCGTTTGCGTATTCCATTGTTGTCTTGCTGTTTTAGAGGTTTTTGTATGTTCCTCGTTTATTTTTTGATAATAACTCCAACTTACAAGCATAGCAAATGCTAATAAAACACCCAAAAAAATGGCTAATAATCTAAAACGATTATCACGTAGGGCTTGTGTAAATTCTTTTTTTGCAATGTGAATAATCATAATAGTAATTAGTTGATAATCTCTAAATAAATATTTTCTAATTCTTGTAAAGTTACTTCTTCATTTTTAAAAGACTTTACTAATACACCTTCTTTCATAATGCCTATGTGTGTAGCAATTTGTTTGGCACGAAAAAGGTCATGTGTCGCCATCAATATTGCCACATTTTTTTGTTTTAACTTCAAAAGAAGATTAGAAAATTCATTACTTGCTTGCGGGTCAAGCCCTGATGTAGGTTCATCAAGCAAAAGTGCCTTTGCATCTTTGGCAAGTGCTAAGGCAATGCCTACTTTTTGTCGCATTCCTTTTGAATATTGTGCTACCCTTTTTTGGTGGGCATCATTTTGTAAGCCTGCTTCTTTCAAAAAATCAATGAGTTGATTTTTCGTATATTTTTTTTGTGCCAATGTAGCCAAATACTCCAAATTCTCTAAACCAGAAAGATGTGGATAAAGCATTAAATTTTCAGGAATATAAGCAATATATTCTTTGGTTTTAATAAGATTTTCTTGTACTTCTAAACCATTAATACTAATAGTTCCTTTTGTAGCGGGTATAAACCCTAAAAAGAGATTGATAGTTGTGGATTTTCCTGCACCATTTGCACCCAAAAGACAATAAATATTGCCTTGTTCAACATTGATATTAAGTTGATTGAGTGCAGTAAAATTTCCGTATTCTTTTGTAAGATTTTTAGCGATGAGCATAATTTTTATCTAATTTTTATTTGTTTTTTATGAATATTTTTAATCTTTTTTACATTCTTGGCAATATTTTATATTCAAAATATGCCCAATAATAAGCCCTGCACTTGCTAAATAGTTGAGGTAATGCAACCAATGAAAGTCCTCCTCAAAAATGACAGCAACAGCCAATAACGCAAAACAAAACCAAAGAAAGGACAAAATTTTATTCATTTCTTTGTGTTTGCTTGTTTCAAAAAGTGCAACAAAACTTATCATCAAAAACACATAACTCGCTCCATATAACCATGGTATTTGGGCAAATACAACTATTAAAAAAGGCGTAAGAACACAATGTACTGCACACAAAGACGCACTTATTACACCCAAAAAATCAAATCTGTCAATATTTCTCATGAAAAAAAGGATTTAGAAAAAACCTAAATGCAACAATGTTGCAAAAATGAATATTTTTTTTGAGAAATACAATATTTTACTCAATTATTTTCTAAATTTGTGATAAAAATAAAAAATTTATTTTTCATTTTATTTGTTTATTTAAAAAATTTGGTTTATGTTTGCAATCGCATAAGTGCGCACAAAGTATTGAAAAAATACTCACCACACACTTGCTGTTACAATTAAAGATTTTGATTTGTTAAGAATCAAAATCTTTTTTTTATAATCTACTGATGACTGCGGGAATCTCTAAAATACTTTGCTACAGTATTTATGTTACTACAAACATCTTTTTTGAAGACTTCCATAGTTATCAGAAAATAGTATCTTTTCACTTTTTTATTTCATCATTAATACATAATCATTTAAAATTGAATCTAAAATATTAAAAAAAAAAATGTTTTCAAATTATTAAAATATTTTTTACTACCTTTGCAAAAAAAAGTTGTAAAGATTATAAAAAAATAAAGTAATAATAAAAGAATACGATGGGTTTAAGAGATTTCTTTTCTGCTGATATTGCCATTGATTTGGGTACGGCAAACACACTGATAATTTATAAAGATAAAATTGTGATTGATGAGCCTTCTATTATCGCAAAAGACCGCAAGACAGACAAAGTAATTGCGATAGGAAGACAAGCAATGTTGATGTATGAAAAAACACACGATAATATTAGAACTATCAGACCACTCAAAGATGGAGTAATTGCAGATTTTAGTGCAGCCGAACAAATGATAAAAGGAATGATTAAAATGTTGAATATAGGTTCAAGATTTTTTACCCCTTCTTATAGAATGGTCATTTGTATTCCATCAGGAATTACGGAAGTAGAAAAACGCGCCGTAAAAGAAGCCGCAGAACATACAGGAGCAAGAGAGGTTTATATGATTCACGAACCTATCGCAGCAGCCATAGGAATTGGTATCAATATCGAAGACCCAATGGGTTCGATGATTGTAGATATTGGTGGTGGCACAACCGAAATTGCAGTTATTTCTTTATCAGGAATTGTCTGTGAAAAATCTATCAAAGTAGCAGGTGATGTATTTACACACGATATTCAAGAATACATGAGAAGGCAACACAATCTTTATATTGGAGAACGTTCTGCAGAGCAAATCAAAATGGCGGTTGGTTCTGCGTTATCTGAATTGGATATTCCACCACCAGATTTCGAAGTATATGGACGTGATTTGATGACAGGTATCCCAAAAACGCTTAAAGTTTCTTATACTGAAATGGCTTTTTGCTTGGATAAATCAGTAGCAAAAATTGAAGATGCTGTTTTGAATACATTAGAAAATACGCCGCCTGAATTATGTGCAGATATTTATAATAATGGTATTCATTTGACAGGTGGTGGTGCATTACTCAAAGGTTTGGACAAACGCCTTTCTCAAAAAACAAAATTGCCAATTCATATTGCTGATGACCCTTTGAAAGCAGTTGTACGTGGTACAGGTATTGCTTTGAGAGATTTACAGAATTACAAACCTGTTTTGATGGAAGAATAATATTTTGTGCTACTATTATTATTGAAATAATTTAAAAGTTCTTAGATTTTTGTTGATAAAAATTATAAGAACTTTTCTTTGTATTAGCGTTTTTAAAATGAAAGGTAAAAATTTATAAAAAACACTAAAATTTAACAGAAAAAAGAAAAAAATCTGTTTAAATCCGTAAAAATCAGCGTTATAAGCATACAAAAACTTTATCTATTTTAAAAACACTAATAAAAATCCGCGTTTGAAAATCAGTTTTATCAGCGTTCTATGGTTTTGGAATACTGATGAAACTGATGTAAAAAATGCTAATTTTTCTTATCAACCCATTCTGATTTTTTTTTAATTTAAAATTGAATAAAATATGTATTCCAAACTATTTTTTATTTTTATTTTTATTTTTATGTTTTTTTTACTGCATATCCAAGCACAAGATATGAATCAAGTAAAAAAAAATCTTCAAAATTTGACTTCAGCTACTATGCATGGACGTGGTTATGTAAAAAAAGGTGATAAAAAAGCTGCCAATTATATTAAAAACGAATTCAAAAAATTGAATGTAAAACCATTTACTCAAAATTATTTTCAATCTTTTCCTATTAATGTCAATACATTTCCCAATCGAATGGCATTACAAATTGGAAATAAAAAACTAAAAGCAGGCAATGATTTTATTATCGATCCTGCCTCAAAAAGTGGAAAAGGGCAAGGAAAATTATTTATTTTTGATTCATCAGCAATGCAAAGTAAAAAGAAGTTAAAAGAATTATCAGAACTTGATGCTAATAGTTTTGTAATTTTGGTAGAAGAGAAAATGGAGAAAGAATTAGAAAAATTCCCCTCAGCATTATTACAAAAAATATATACAGCAAAAGCAATTATCGAAATCGTAAAAGGAAAAAGAACTGTTGGACATATCTCTAAAAATGCAACAATTAATCCTTATTTCAAAATTACAAAACAAGCTTGGCAAAATTTACAAGAAGAAATAAACAATAATGATAATGTAATTTTTGAAGTTGATGCTGAAGTATTGAATAATTATTCGACACAAAATGTATTAGGTTATATCGAAGGAAGTGCAGTAAAAGATAGTTTTTTGATAGTTTCAGCCCATTATGACCATTTAGGAAGAATGGGAAAGACAACTTATTTTCCGGGTGCAAACGATAATGCAAGCGGTGTTTCGATGGTATTGGCTTTGGCTGAATATTTTTCAAAAAATCCACCTCGATATTCTGTTGCTTTTTTCCTTTTTGGGGGTGAAGAAATAGGCTTGTTGGGTTCTGAACATTTTGTAAAAAATCCACTCATTCCCTTAGAGAAAATTAAATTTTTGTTCAATTTGGATATTGTTGGTACAGGTGATACGGGTGCAACTATTGTCAATAGTACTGTTTTTAAAGATGAATTTGAAAGACTAAAAAAAATCAATCAACAAAAAAATTATCTTTCTCTATTGCAAACACGCGGAAAAGCACCTAATTCAGACCATCATCACTTTGTAGAAAAAGGCGTAAAAGCATTTTATCTTTATACAATGGGCGGCGTGAGTTATTATCATGATGTTGATGACAAAGCCGAAACTCTACCTTTAACAAAATACAAAGAAGTTTTTGGATTGATTAAAGATTTTTTTGAAGGATTTTAATCATAATCCATCGCCTTCGCTTGTGAGAATACAAGCAAGGGCGAAAAATAAATCCAATTATATCAAAATAAATAAAAATTCAAACATTGCAAAAACTTCTATAATGTTTGAATCTATTTATTAAAGCATCCATTTCACGCCAACCGTAAAGGCTTTTAAATCAGGACGATTGGCATCAGGCACAAACAATGAATTTATATCTTGTTTAAAAAATAACATAAAATCATCATCAAAACCAACAAAAGCCTCATAACCATAACGAATATCATTCAAATAAAAATTATTTCTTTCTCTTTCAGGGCGACTGTCAAATTTACGTTTTGAATATGAATCCAATCTATATCCTACATATCCACCCACGCCTATACGAAAAGCGGTTTGATTTGAATTTGTTTTTTTAATTCTAAAATGCACGTTAAAAGGAATATTCAAATACATAGCTGTCAATTTACTTTTACTTAATCCCTTTTGAAAATCGCTTTGATAATCTCTGTATTCTATTTTATTTTGGCTTAAATTATTAGCATCAGGACGCATCGTCAAGTAATTATTATTCGTAAATACAAAATTATACCAACTTGCTTCTACGCCAATTTGCATACGCAAAGGACTATTATTACCACCTACTCTAAATCTTTTGTGCCAGCCCAAAGCAAAATAACGTGAGCCGATTGTACTCAAAGTATAAGGTTTTCCACTTGGAATACTTCCATTTTCAGTGTAATTATTCAAACCTAAATCTATAGACCAAAAATTTGAAACCCTTGAATTTGTATTAGTATTTTTTCTTGAACCTTTCCAATTAAAACTCATTGAATTGACTTTTCCATCTTTATTTGCTTCAATTTCTCTATCAATTTGTTTACGTAAATTGAGTTCCCAACCATCTGCTCCCAAATCATATTCAAACACTTTTGCAGTATTATTATTGATTTCTGTGCTGTCCAAACTTTCCATTGCTTCTCTTACAATTTTATTGACATCAATTCTTCGTAATGCTTTCAATGCTTCTTTGTCTTTAGCGATGACTAAGATTTTTGCCCTATTGTTCATATCAATCGTAATTGTATCTTGAGCGTGAGTTTCGAGGGCTATTCCTAACAAAGTAAGGATTAGCCAAAAAAATGATTTTTTCATAGTTATATGGAATTTTTTTTTATTTTTAAATTTTACTTTTGATATTTTCTAATTTGTATTTTTTCGTTTGAAAATATCTTTTACTTTTGATTTTAAAGAATCATTTTTGAAAATTCTTTTCAAGCCTTTTGGTCTTTCAGATATTTCCTGACCACTTGCTTGTGATTCTGCCGTTTTAGGCGTATTTTTATTGATTTTTACACTTACTTTTATTTTGAGTTCATCGATATTATCGATTTTCTCCTCTTTTTTAGGTTGTATATCCGTTTTTTCATCATTTTTTTGATTACTTATTTCATTTTCTACAATTTTTTTAGTATTTGTTTCATTGTCAGTTTTATTTTTTTCAGTTTTATTTTCAACTGATTTTTGGTTATTTTTTTTATTTTTTTTATCAACATTTTTTGTTTGATAATTATTTACATTTTCATCTTTGATTGGAGATGTTGTTGTGTAATTTTGATTATTGTTATTATTATTATTTTGATTATTGTTATTTTTTAAGTTTTGATTTTGATAATTCTCATCTTTTTTAGCATTGATATTATTTTGATTAACGCTTTTTATTGATGTATTTTTATCATTCTTCAAAGTATTATTATACATTACATTTGCAATACTTACACTTCCTAATAAACCTGTCATTATCAAAATCCACCAAATATATTGGCGATTTTTATGATTAGATTTTTTATCATCAATAGCCAAAGATAATCTATCCCACGCTTTTGCAGAAGGTTTTATTTCATTTTTTGCTAATTTTGAAGCAAAAATTTCATCTAATTTATCTTTTTTATTTGCCATATTGCAATTTTAAATTTTCGTTTAAGTCTCCTACTTTTTTTTGTAAATGCACTCTTGCCCTTGATAATTGAGATTTTGAAGTACTTTCTGATATTTGTAACATTTCTGCAATTTCTTGATGAGAATAACCTTCTATTGCATATAAATTAAAAACTGTACGATAGCCCGCAGGCAATTCATCTAACAAATTCATCAAATCTTGCACCTCTAAATGAGTCTGAGCATTGCTATAATCAATATTTTCATTGTATTGTGCTGCTTCTATTTCCACAAAAACCATTTTTTGTTTCCTTAGATGATTCAACGCTTCAAAAACCATAATTTTTTTTATCCAACCTTCAAAACTTCCTTCTGATTTGAACTGCTCAATTTTATCAAAAACTTTCAAAAAACCATTCACCATTATTTCCTCTGCCTCATCTGTATGCTTGATGTATCGCCTACAAATAGCAAGCATACGTCCTGAATACATTTCATAAAGTTGCCGTTGTACTTTTGGATTATTTTTTTTACATCCTTTAATAAGTTCGGTTTCTGTTATTTTTACCATTGCATTGAATAAATAAGTTGAAGTCTTTTGTTGTTCGCTTTCATAGATAAGAAACAAAAAGGCAATAAAAGGTTGCAAGCGATTTCAAAAAAAATAAGAATATTTTTATCAGTCATTATTTTTTGAATTTAATACATTGATTATCAATAATTTAGAATTATAAAAAATTTATTTTTTTTTCATCTATTTTTTTACAAATAATCAATATTAGTTTATCTTCTTTATTTTTACAAGCAAAGATATATCGGTTTCCACCTTCTGTCAATGCTAATTTTTTTCTGATTTGTGCTACATTTTCAGGAAAATTTCTAATGGTGATATTGGCTTTTTTATCAGGCAAAAATCGTTGAATTTCTTTTTTATTGTATTGACAAATGCTTTCGATTTCAAAAATTCGCCCTTGTGCGTCCTCACATAACGCTTCACTTGTGTACAGATGTGTATGTAAATGTAATTTTTTTAGATTATATTTTTGAGCAAAATATTGAAAAGCACCTGCTTTCAAAATGGCAGGAAAAGGCTCATACAAATATTTTTTAGGAAAATCATATTCAACTTTTGTGTTTTTTTCAGTCGTTGTATCTATGCTCAAATGATATTTTGTTGTATTGTCTATAGTAAATATTTCTATTTTTGTATCATTTTGATTGATTTCATTTCTATTTTCCCAAAAAAACACAACTTCTTTGACTTCATTTTTTGTACCGATGATAAAAACAGTACTTGGTTTTTCAGGAATTTCATTGATTCCTTGTGTAATATCAATCAAGGGAGAAGTTTTTATCATTATTTTTTGTACTTTTTTGAAATGATGCCAGATTTGCAATACATTAGGTAACAAATCTTTCCAAAAAAAAACTTTTTGTCCTTGTGCATCTCTGCGTGAAGGGTCTATATAAATTGTATCATCACTTTGTAATAGATTATTTTCCAAATATTCTTCTGCTTTTTGGTTCAAAAAAGTAATATTTTTAAAATTTAATTGTTCAAAATTATATTTTACAATATTTTGCAAATCTTCATTGGGTTCGATATGGATAACTTCCTGAAAATTTTGTCCCAAAAAATAAGTATCTACGCCAAAACCACCTGTCAAATCTATCAACTTTTTTCCGTTTCCTATCAATTTTGCTTTTAATTGTGCGATATTTTCGCTGCTGCATTGCTCTAAGGCTAATTTTTGTGTGATAATTGTGGTATCATTGTACCAACTATTTATTTTTTGTGCTAATTTTTTTCGCCCTTCAATTTGTGTGGCGATTTCATTCCATTCCCAATTTTTTTTATTTTTTTTTAATAGTAAACTGACAACATCAATTTTTTCATTTTCTCGAATAAATTGTTGCACTTCAGGATTTAGAATGGAAAAGTAACTATTTTTTTCTTCTGTCATTTTTTATTTTTTTATTGATAGTTATAAAACACAAAAAACCTTCAAAATTATTTAGAAAATTGAAGGTTTTTTATTGTGTTGTGCAACAAGAGAATTATTTTTTCTCCATTACAGCCATTTTTCCGTTCCAATTGAACTCAATTTTATTTTTATCCTTGAAACTAAATTCTGTAAACTTCATTTCATTTTTACTTGATTTCAAAGTTAAAGTTTTACCTTCTTTGTCAAATTCCCAAGAGGCTTTTTGGTTTTTATCACCATCAAACATAACAGCGTTTCCATCTTTAGTGAAATCCAATGATGCTGATTTGAAAGCTTTTGGTAAATCAGTTTTACCATCTACACTTATAAAAGACCATTTTCCAAGAATTTTTGCTTTTGGACCGCCGCCACCGCAAGCTGTCATAAAAACAACTAATAATAAAATAACTGATAGTTTTGTTATTTTTTGCATAATAATAGAAATTAAAATGTGAATAATTAGAATAATTTATTAATTTTAGTGCAAGTTAAAAAATACAAATTAAATAAAAAAATTTTTCTATTATTTTTTTTCTACTATTTTTATTATATTTTGAAAAAGATTGATTTTGTAACTAAAAAAATAGGTTTTCTTTTTTATTTCAATTTTTTTTATGTTATTTTTAATTGAGTTATTTTATTTTTAGCAACGAAATACAAAAAAAAAATGTTATCAAAATAAAAATTATTTCATTATTTATTTTTATTTCCAATGTCAAATCAACAAGATATTTCAGCGATAAGAAAAGACTATAGCTTACAAACTTTAGACGAAAAAGAAGTCAATTCAAATCCTTTTTCACAATTCAATATATGGCTCGAAGAAGCCATCAATGCACAAATTACAGAGCCAACAGCTATGAATTTATCCACAATCACGAAAAATAATTACCCAAGTTCGAGAATTGTGTTATTGAAAGAAGTACAAAAAGATGGTTTCGTTTTTTTTACGAATTATCAAAGTAAAAAAGGACAAGATATGTATCATAATCCTTTTGTTGCTTTAAATTTCTTTTGGGCAGACCTCGAAAGACAAATTAGAATAGAAGGTATTATCGAAAAAATACCACAATTTGATTCATTAGAGTATTTTGTTTCTCGTCCAAAGGCAAGTCAATTAGGAGCGGTCGCCTCTCCACAAAGTCAAAAAGTTGAAAATAGAGCATTTTTAGAACAACAATTTGAGCGTTTAGAAAAACAATATGAAGATAAACAAGTCTTAAAACCAACAGAATGGGGTGGTTACAAAGTAATTCCTTCTTATTTTGAATTTTGGCAAGGACGAAGAAGTCGTTTGCACGATAGAATTATCTTTGAAAAAGAAAATAATCAATGGAACATTGCTCGAATTGCTCCTTAAAATTTGAATATGAAAATTTCAAAAGGTTTATCACCATTCTTACAAAGATGCATTGCTTTTATTATTTTGATTTTGTTACTACCATTATTGATACTAATTATATTTTTAGTGTTGATATTTGATAAAAAGCCTGTTTTTTTTGTTCAAATAAGAATTGGTAAAAACGAAAAACCTTTTGAAATATTAAAATTGAGAACAATGAATGAAGCCCAAAAAATTACTTTTATTGGTTATTTTTTGCGTAAATACTCGTTAGATGAATTGCCTCAACTTATCAATATTATTAAAGGTGATATGTTATTGATTGGTCCAAGACCGCTTTTGCCTGAATATTTACCCCTTTATTCTCCTGAGCAAAAAAAAAGACATCAAGTAAAGCCCGGATTGAGTGGCTGGTCGCAAATAAAAGGCAGAAATGCTTTGAGTTGGCAAGAAAAATTAGCGTTGGATATTTGGTATATAGAAAACCAATCTTTTTGGTTAGATATAAAAATAATAGTATTGACTATCAAAAAAATATTTTTTAGACCTGATGGAGAAATAATGGCTGAAAAATTTGATGGGAAAAATTAATTATATTTTTCAGAAAGTGGCATAAATGCCACCACTATACATAATTAAACTTTTTTTTATGTAAAAAAGTAACATTTATACCACCACAAATACCTTTTTTGAAGATTTCCGCAGTTATTAGAATTACAGTCTTGTTGATACAATTTGCACCATTTTATTTTTCCATTCCTTAAAATTGCCTGCAATAATTTGTTCTCTTGCTTGCCCAACCAACCATAAATAAAAACTTAAATTATGTACACTTCCTATCATTGCCCCTAACATTTCATTATTATGAATCAAATGTCTTAGATAAGATTTACTATAAAAATTACTAATTTGGTTATCAATATTTTTATCAATGACCGAAAAATCACTTTCCCATTTTTTATTTTTGATGTTGATAATGCCCTCAGATGTGTATAAAACGCCATGCCTTGCGTTGCGTGTAGGCATCACGCAATCAAACATATCAATTCCCAAAGCAATATTCTCTAAAATATTAGCAGGAGTACCTACGCCCATCAAATAGCGCGGTTTATTTTCAGGCAAAAAGGGACAAACAAAATCGACCATTTCATACATTACTTCTGTAGGTTCACCCACCGCCAAACCGCCCACTGCATAACCATCTCTATCCAAATTGGTTACAAATTCGGCAGATTGTTGCCTCAAATCTTTATAAACCGCTCCTTGCACAATCGGAAATAAAGTTTGTTCATAATTATACAAAGGCAAAGTTGTATCAAATCTATTCACACAACGCATCAACCAACGATGAGTCAGTTCCATAGATTTTTTAGCATATTGATAATCAGACATTGCAGGTGGACATTCATCAAAAGCCATAATAATATCAGCACCAATTTTTCGTTGTGTATCCATTACATTTTCAGGCGTAAAAAAATGAGATGAACCATCAAGATGTGATTTGAATTTCACGCCTTCTTCCGTTATTTTTCGCATTGCTCCCAAAGAATACACCTGAAAACCTCCACTATCAGTCAGAATAGGTTTGTCCCAACCATTAAATTTGTGCAACCCTCCGGCTTTTTCTAAAACATCAACACTTGGTCTTAAATACAAATGATACGTATTTCCCAAAATAATTTGTGCTTTGATTTGATTGACTAATTCGTGTGTGTGTACGGCTTTGACTGTGCCTAATGTACCTACGGGCATAAAAATAGGCGTTTTTATTTCTCCGTGTGCGGTGGTAATTGTGCCTGTGCGTGCTTTTGAATTTTTATCTATTGTTTCGAGTTTGAATTGCATATTTTTTTAATTTTTTGACAGGTTAAACGCACCTAAAAATGAGCTTTTTTTAATAATTCCATTCAATATTCAGTAATGACAATAGTGTATTTTTCTTCAATCCGCGTTTGAAAATC
>RDZP01000141.1 GCA_004294005.1 Cytophagia bacterium | reverse complement strand
CTGGATATATACGCAACAGGCTTTGTGTAAATCTTTGTTTTCTTTGTGATATATTTTTACCGCAAAGAAAGCAAAGGAAAAACGCAAAGAACACAAAGCTGCTTGTAAGCACCATCTTAATAAAAAAGATAAAAAACCACCTCATTATTTACCACCGAAAGTTTAGTTATTGATAAAATACGAACAGGGATATATTTGCAACTTAGGAGATAGTATAAAACTGGGATTTGTGGTAGCGCACCAAAACGAAAAACATTAAAATACATTTTAAATAAAATCATTAAATCGAATTCGGATTAATATCAAAGATGAAGAAAAACAAGGTTGTGGTATTAAACGAGATTGTTAAAAAAATTAAGCATAAAAAAACCCAGCCTAAACTGGGTTTTTAAAATAGCAATAGCAACAATAATTAAAATGCTACCGTTGCCGTTTGCCTAATATCTTTGCTCGAGCTTCCTACCAATATATCAAATTTACCTGCATCCATTACCCATTTAGCCTGTATTTCATCGTAATAACTAAATGCTGTTGCATCTAAATCAAAGGTAATTTGTTGGCTTTCGCCAGGTTGTAAAAATACTTTTTTAAATGATTTTAGTTCTTTTTCGGGTCTATCAATTTTGGGGTTTTGTTCTTTTACATACAGTTGTACCACTTCGGCACCAGCTACTTTACCTGTATTTTTTAAGGTAAGCGTTGCGGTGGCTTTTTTATCGGCCCCAGCCATAACTTTTAAATCGGCATAATTAAATGTGGTATAGGATAAACCATGGCCAAAGGCAAACTGTGGGGCAACTTTATACGTATCAAAATAACGGTAGCCTACATAAATATCTTCGGTATAGTTTTGTACCAATTTAAAACCTGGATAATTGCCCAATTTATGTGGTGCCGAGTCTTCTAGTTTTTTAGGGAAACTCATAGGTAATTTACCAGATGGGTTTATTTTACCGAACAGTATATTTGCCAAGGCATTGCCACCTTCCATACCGGGGTACCAAAACTGTACTATGGTTTTTGCTTTATCAATCCATTGTGTCATATCAATGGGGCCGCCGCCTGTTAATACCATAATTGCATTGGGCTTGGCTGCCAATACTGCTTTTATAACTTCATCTTGCCCGAATGGAAAATTCATATCAGGCTTATCGGTATCTTCGGCATCGTAGGCATTATCGCTCCATACTTTATAATCGTAACCGTGTACCCAGCCGCCCACGTATATTACTACATCGGCTTTTTTTGCAGCAGCTACCGCTGCGGCTATTAGTTTGGCATCGGCTTTAGCTCCCCTTTCTACGTTATAACCTTGTGCGTAAACTACTTTAATTTTATCGCCAGCTATATTTTTTATTCCCTCTAAAGGGGTAATTTCATACGTTGCTTTAATTTGTGAACTACCGCCTCCATACGCATTAGGGCGGAAAGCATTTAAACCAATAACAGCAATAGTTTTAATTTTTTTAGCACTAAGTGGTAAAATTTTAGCTTCGTTTTTAAGCAATACAATGGCTTCTTCGGCAATTTTTAAAGCAGTTTGCTGGTGTTCTTTGGTGGCAAACGAACCAGCTTTACGGCTTTTGTCCATCATACCAGTTTTAAACATGGTACGTAAAATACGACGTACTTTATCGTCGATAATACTTTCTTTCACTTTACCTTCTTTTACCAAAGTAGTTACGGTATCGCCTAAGTAAAAAGTATTGTAGCCTTTAAAAGGTTTTAAGCTAAACTCGGTACCCATTTCAATATCTAAACCATTGTAAATAGCCTCAATGGTATTGTGTGTTGCCGCCCAATCGCTAATTACTGGGCCTTTAAAAGCCCATTCTCTTTTTAAAATGGTGTTTAATAAATAATAATTGTGCGATGCCCATTGCCCTCTAAATTTATTGTAAGCACCCATAACGGTATTTACACCGCCTTCCATAACTGCGGCTTTAAAGCCGGGTAAGTAAATTTCTCGCAATGCCCGTTCGCTCATGTTTACATCAATCGTCATACGGTTAGTTTCTTGGTTATTGGCTGCATAATGTTTTAAACAAGCCGAAACCCCTTGGTCCTGAATACCTTTTATAGTCCCCACTGCCATTTTTGATATAAGGTAAGGGTCTTCGCTCAAATATTCGAAGTTTCTACCGTTTAATGGCGTTCTTATAATGTTTATGCCTGGGCCTAAAATAACATCTTTACCACGGGCATTGGCTTCGCTACCTAAAACTGACCCAAATTGGTAACCCAAAGCGGGGTTCCAAGTTGCTGCCAAGGCATTCCCTGTGGGTAGGTATGTACCTGCATCGTTTACGCCTTCTACTACATTCCAGCCTCGGCCTTGTTCTACACGTACACCATGTGGCCCATCGCTCATTTGCAGTTCGGGTATGCCTAAGCGTGGCACACCTCCCGATGTAAAGGATGAACTTGCATGTAGCATATTCACTTTTTCTTCGATGGTCATTTTACCAATTAAATCGGTAATTTTTTGCTCGGTTGCAGCATCTTGGGCTTTCGCCGATGCCATACAAATGCTTACAAAAAAAAGTAAGCTTTTAAGGTGTTTATGGTATGATTTCATAATTTAAGCGTTGGTATGTACACTGTTTATTAAACGGTTTATTTTTAAAGGATTACCTGTTTTTAAGGCATCGGGCAATAAAGTATCTGGAAAATCTTGAAAACAAACTGGGCGGGTGAACCTGTAAATAGCGGTTGTACCTACCGATGTGCTGCGGCTATCGGTAGTGGCGGGGAAAGGCCCGCCGTGTACCATGGCGTGGGTAACTTCTACCCCGGTGGGGAAACCGTTGATAACCACACGGCCTGCTTTATCTTGTAAAATTTCTAATAAGTCGGCGTATTGGGCTAAATCATCGGCTGTGCCGTGTACAGTTGCCGTTAAATGGCCTTCTAAGTCGGAAGCTAGTTTTAACAATTCGGTTTTGCTATTGGCAATTACACCAACGCTGCAAGGACCAAAAACCTCTTCAACAATTAAAGGATTATTGGTTATAGCTTCAAAATCGGTGATAAACAAATGTGGCTTTACCTCGGTAGCGTTTGCTTCGGTTGATGCCGTAACGCCAGCTGTATTGCTTAAATGTGTTACGCCTTTTAGGTAATTGTTTTTGATACCAGTGGTAAGCATTGCGCCTACAGTAATGGCGTTTAATTCGGTTTTGGTATCGTTAATAAAGTTAGTGCTAACTTCATCGGCCAAAGCCACAAACATACCCGGATTGGTACAAAACTGCCCTACACCCATAGTTATTGAGCCTGCAAAACCTTTTGCCAAAGCTGCGCCTTTTTCTTTTAAAATCCCCGGAAGGAAAAAAACTGGATTAACACTACCCATTTCGGCATAAACGGGTATAGGCTGTGGCCTTGCAGCGGCCAAGTTATATAATGCTTTACCACCCGCAAACGAGCCTGTAAAGCCTACCGCTTTAATGCTTGGGTGTTGCACTAATGCGGTACCTAAATTATGGCTTGCGCCTTGTAAAAGGTTAAAAGTACCTAGCGGGATGTTACAAATTTCCATCGCTTTTGCAATGGCAGCTGCCACCATTTCGCAAGTACCTGGGTGCGCTGGATGCGCTTTAAAAACTACGGGGCAACCTGCGGCTAAGGCACTTGCGGTATCGCCACCGGCAACAGAAAAAGCTAAAGGAAAATTGCTAGCACCAAAAACAGCTACTGAACCTAGGGGGATTTGCATTTGGCGTAAATCAACTTTTGGTAGCGGTTGCCTATCGGGCTGGGCGGTATCAATAATGGCATTTACCCAGCTGCCCTCTCGCAGCATTTTGGCAAAAGCGTTTAATTGCCCTGCGGTACGGCCACGTTCGCCTGTGAGGCGGGCAAGTGGTAAGCCCGATTCTAGCATTGCTTGCTCTAAAAGTGCATCGCCAAGGTTTATAATTTCTATGGCAATGGTTTCTAAAAACA
>RDZP01000049.1 GCA_004294005.1 Cytophagia bacterium | reverse complement strand
GAGGCTTATGAGTATGCACGTATGCGTGAAACAGACGAAAAAGCAGAAAAAATGTTGGTGGAGCAAAAAGCAAAAACACAAGAGAAAATTGAAATTGCTAAAAATGGTATTAAGAAAGGTTATGATAATATTGTAATATCAGATATTACAAGTTTAACCATTGAACAAATAGAGCAATTACGCAAAGAAATTGATAAATAAAACATATAAATATAACCTTGAAAATCAATAAAACTATACAAATCTTGGTATAAAATACTATCTTTGCAAAAAAATTAGAATTAAAAAATGTCTATTTTATTCTCACAACCCGATTGGCAGCTTTTTACAAATCTTAATACTTTGTCACAACAAGCAGGTATTGCAAAGCATTTATTACCAAAATTAGTAATTAAAGAATTGATAGACAATGCTTTAGATACAAATTCAGAAGTGCATATTGCCCACGAACAACCTGAATTATGGACAGATATTATCACAATCAGAGATTATGGACAAGGAATTGATGGCACAAATGAACAAATTGCTTATCTTTTTTCATTGAGGCGACCATTGACAAGCTCAAAAAGATTGAGGTTACCACAAAGAGGCGCACTCGGAAATGGTTTGAGAGTGGTAATGGGGACGGTTTATTGTATGAATGGGCAGTTAGAAATTGCTACAAAAGGACGAAAAATTCAAATTATTCCTAAAGATGATGGTTTTAGCGAAGCGGTTGAAATCGAAAAATGGGAGGGAAGTGGCACAGAAATCAAAATTACTTTTAAAGAAAATTTATTTGGTGGAAAAGATTTGTTACAATGGGCAAAATATGCTTTAAAAATGCCTAAAACTGATATTTACCAAAAAAAAACAAATGCTTTTTGGTATGATTCTGATAGTTTTTATAACTTAATTTTGAGCCTACCTGATGATGTAACGATTATTGATTTTTTAAAAGAATTTAATCCACAAATTATTGAAAATCAATTTTTTAAAAACATTGATACAAAAAATATTACAAGAGAAAAAATTGATGATTTATTGATAGAATTAAGAAAAAACGAAACAATATTATTACCCAAAAAATTAGGAAAAATTGGTGAAATGCTTGATTTTCAAGGGTATGCTTCTGTTTTTTCAAGAATGGAAATCAATGCTTCAAAGGGGAAATTAGCCGCTGATATTCCTGTTGTTATTGAATGTTTTGTGCAAGCAATTGATGAATTTTCAACAAATCAACTACAAGAAAATGTTTTTTTTGTAAACAAAACGCCTATTGTTGGTGATATTAGTTTTCAGTTTTTAGAAAAGAAAATTTGGTTATATGGTTGTGGTTTGCAAGAAATGATTGAAATTCCCAAACTAAATACTTCTTTTTTTGTTTGGATAAATATTCTTACGCCTTATATGCCTATTGTAAGCAATGGAAAAGAGCCTGATTTTTCGTTATTGTCCTTTGGAATAGTTGAGGTTATTCAAAAAGCAATGCAACACTTCAAAAAACATCAACCTAAAAAAATATTTCAAAATCAAGCAGGAGAATTGATAGATAAAAATCCTTCTCAAAAACAAATCGTATTAGAAAACCTACAAAAAGCCATCGATAAAGCATCAGGAAATGGAAAATACCGTTATTCTTTACGTCAGTTGTATTATGCTTTGCGTCCTTTTGTGATGGAAAATACAGGAAAAGAACTTAAATATGCTCATTTTAATACGTTAATTACTGAATTTGAGTTTGAAAGTGGGCAAGATTTAGCAGGCATTTATAGAGATGAAAGAGGAACGCTTTTGCATCCACATACACAAGAAGAAATCAAATTAGGTACAAAAAATATAGAAAAGTACAAAAGACCTGAATTTAGCTTTAATAAAATTATCTATTCTGAAAAAGAAGGTTTTTTTGAAATATTGAAAGAAGCCAATTTTCCTGAAAAATTTGATTGTGCCTTATTAACCTCAAAAGGTTTTGCAAGCCGAGCGGCAAGAGATGTATTAGATTTGTTAGCAGCAACCAACGAAGAATTACAGTTTTTTTGTTTGCATGACGCTGATTTGTCAGGAACTTTGATTTATCAAGCTTTACAACACGCCACAAAAGCCCGTCCAGAACGCAAAGTAAGTATTATTAATTTGGGTTTAGATGCTTGGGAAGGTTTGGCAATGAATTTGGAAGTTGAAAAATTAGAATCAAAACAAACCAAAACACCTTCTTATTACGTATTGGATTTTGATAAAAAATTTGATAATCCAAAACCTTTTCATTTTCCAAAATATGAAAATTACAATGCTTGGGAAGATTGGCTTAGGCGCTATAGAGTTGAACTCAATGCAATGGATACGCCTACTTTTATCGATTGGCTTTCTCAAAAAATAAGGCAATATGATAAGGGAAAAGTAATTCCTCCTGAAAAAATACTCTTAGAAGAAGCTAAATATACCTCTACAATTACATTAAAAGAGAAAATAAAACAAGAAATTTTGGATAATTTACCATTAGATAAATGGATTGAAGAAAAATTTAAAAAGGAAATGCCTTTGATTGAGGAAAAAATTAATCAATTTCAATGGGAAGAGAATCTAAAAGATGCACTATCGAATGAAAATAGCAATAGCTGGAGGTCGGATTTTAGTCGTTTTTTAGAAAATATAATGAAAAAATAATGAAAAACTTTCCAAAAAAAATACTTTTTTGGAAAGTTAAAAAGAAAAGTTGCTAAAATAAATCTAAACCTGTCATTTCTTTTGGTTTTTCTATGCCCATTAACTTTAAAATTGTAGGGGCTAAATCACCCAATTTTCCATCTCTTAAATTAGGTTGAAAATCTTTATCTATCAAAATGCAAGGCACTAAATTGGTTGTATGTGCTGTATGAGCGGAGCCGTCGGGATTAACCATAATATCAGAATTGCCGTGGTCAGCAATAATAATAGAAGTATAGTCATTTTCTAAGGCTGCTAAAACAACTCCTTCAGCACACGCATCTACGGTTTCGCAGGCACGCATCGCTGCCTCAAATACGCCTGTATGACCAACCATATCAGCATTAGCAAAGTTTAAACAAATAAAATCACTTTCTTTTGTATTTAATTCTTTGATGATAGCATCTTTGATTTCATTGGCACTCATTTCGGGTTGTAAATCATAAGTAGCGACTTTTGGAGAATTGCATAAAATTCTTTTTTCACCTTCAAATTCGGTTTCACGTCCTCCTGAGAAAAAGAAAGTAACGTGTGGATATTTTTCGGTTTCAGCGATACGAATTTGTTTTTTATTTGCCTTACTGATAATTTCTCCTAATGTATTATTCAAATTATTTTTTTCGAATAAAACCTTGACATCTCTGTACTTTTCATCATAAATTGTCATTGTTAGATAATTGAAATTTATTTTTTTCATTCCAAACTCTTCGAAATCTGTTTGCGTGAGTGCTTGTGTGAGTTGTCTGCCTCTATCATTTCTAAAATTAAAAAACAAAACTACATCACCTTCTTGAAGTGTAGCAATGGCTTTTTTTTCTTCGTTTACAACCACTATTGGTTGTATAAATTCATCAGTAATACCATCTTTGTAGGATTGTTGGATAGTTTCTTTTGGATTTTGAGTGGTAATTCCTTCTCCTTTTACTAATAAATCATACGCCAATTTTACTCTTTCCCAACGTTTATCTCTATCCATTGCATAATATCGTCCTATTACAGAAGCAATTTTTGCAGACAAACTGTTGATATGTTGTTCGACTTCTTCTAAATATTGTACGCCACCATTTGGAGAAGTATCACGACCATCTGTAAAAGCGTGAATGAATACATTTTTCAAGCCTTTTTCATCTGCCAACGTACAGAGTGATTTTAAGTGATTGATATGTGAATGTACGCCTCCATCTGACAATAATCCTAAAAAATGGACTTGTTTATTATTGTCTTTGGCATATTCAAAAGCCTCCAATAAATGTTGGTTATTTTCTAATTCTCCCCCTTTTTCACAGGCTTTATTGATTCTGACCAAATCTTGATAGACCACACGCCCTGCACCGATATTAGTATGACCTACTTCTGAATTACCCATTTGTCCTTCAGGTAATCCTACTGCTAAGCCTGATGCTTCAAGGCGACTATGCGTATATTGCTGCCATACCTTATCCATAAAAGGCGTTTTTGCTTTTGCAATCGCAGATACTTCGGGGTTTGTTCCTAAGCCCCAGCCGTCTAATATTAAAAGAATTACTTTTTTATTCATTTTTTTATTGTTGATTTATACGTCTAACATTAGCCCTAATTCGTCGCTAATTTGTTCTAAAATTTCAAATCTTTTTGATAAATAATCATATCTATTTCTATTGGTATAAAGTGGTTCTATTTTTTCAGGTGTATATTCTTCGACTGTTATTTCAATGGTTGGATTAGAAAAATAGTACCTTATTTTTTCTAATAAATTGTCTTTAAAAAGATTAAAAGTATTAATTTCTTCATTTTCTAATCTAAAATGTAAAATTTTTTCATCAATGATTGTAGGGATTTTCGCTAATACTCTATCATATTTTGGATTAGATTGTATGCGTTTATACTTATCTAATGCTTTCATGATTAAGTCTTCAGATAAATTAACAGGCGGTTTTATCGTTTCATTTTTCTTTTCTTCTTTTACTGTTTTTGATAATTCTGCTAAACTTATACCAATCTTTGGAGTGGTAATAGAAGGTTTAGCAGAGATTATTTCTGTACTTTTTTGATAAACCGAAGTTGGTTCTTGTGTTTGTGAACTTTCAATTTGATTGGGTTGCGAGGTTTGTATTAGCTTTTTTTTTTCAACCTCTTCAGCCAAAGCGTCCCAATCAAAAGTGGATTTAATATGTGCTAATTTCAATAAAGCCAATTCTACGTGTAGTTTTGGTGCTTTGCTTGTTTTGTATTGTGCTTCACAATTTGTGATGATTTGCAAACCTGAATATAAAAATGGTAAATTAACTGTTTTTGATTGTAATTTGTATTTATTTTTTATTTTTTCACCTACTTCTAATAGTTGTAATGTGCTTTCATCTTTACATACTAATAAATCTCTCAAATGTTTCGCTAATCCAACAATAAAATTTTGTCCATCAAAACCTTTTTTTAATATTTCATCAAATACCAACCAAGCTTTTGCAATATTTTCGTTCCATATTGCATCTATAATTTTAAAGTAATAGTCATAATCTAAAATATGCAAATTTGCAAGAGTATTTTCGTAAGTGATACCCTCTTCGTTACCAAAGGTAGCCAACATATCAAACAAAGAAAGGGCATCTCTCAATCCGCCATCTGCTTTTTGTGCTATTAGTTCTAAACCTTCATAATCAAATTTAATATTTTCTTTGTTGGCAATCTCTTTTAAATGGTCTGCAATATGAAAAGGCTCTATTCTTTTAAAGTCAAAAATTTGACAACGGGAGAGGATTGTTGGAATGATTTTATGTTTTTCGGTAGTAGCCAAAATAAAGATGACATAAGAAGGCGGTTCTTCCAATGTTTTTAAGAAAGCATTAAAAGCAGCATTAGAGAGCATGTGCACCTCATCAATAATATATACTTTGCGTTTGCTGCCTGCGGGTGGTGGAAATCTCACTTGTTCAACTAAATTTCTAATGTCCTCTACGCTATTATTAGAAGCAGCATCTAATTCATATACACTCAAAGATGAATTATTTTCAAAAGATTTACAATTATCGCATTGCCCACACGCCTCATATTCTTCGGTAGGTGTCATACAATTAATTGTTTTGCCTAAAATTCTTGCACAAGTGGTTTTACCAACACCTCTTGGACCGCAAAATAAAAATGCTTGTGCAAGATGATTGTTTTTTAAAGCATTTTTTAAAGTAGTGGTAATATGCCCTTGTCCTACAACTGTATTAAAAATTGCAGGTCTGTATTTACGAGCAGAAACGACAAATTGAGTATTTTGTGTAGCTTTATTTTCCATACTTCAAAGGTAAGCAAAAAAAATAAAATATCAAATTTTTAATCAATTTTTTACTCTAAAATAAATATTTTTATAATTATTACAAAAAAAGTATTGTATAAATGATTTTTATTTTATAATTTTGCAAGGACTACAAATTTTTAAAATACTTCATCAATAGCATTGTTAAAAATATAATTTTTGCATTATTATTGATGTAGTTTATTACTTAACACTAAAAAAACTATGTCTGAATTTAATGTTCCTAAACGCTCTTTAGTTTCTTCTACCAGAGAAAGTCTAAATTTAACTTTACAACTCAAATCAGGTAAAATACCTGAAGATATGTATGGTTATGTATTTATCAATACACCCAACGGTACAGTTAATTCTGCTTTGCCTTATCCTAAAACAAATCCTGATGGTTCACCTAATCAAGAATATAGTTCACCTATTTTAGGAGGAGCAGGTTATATTTTTAAATTTGATTTAACAGAGCCAGGAGTCATAAAATTACAGTCAAGTTTACTCAAACCGCCTTCTTTTTATGCTGATGAGGCTACTAAACATGGTACATCTTTTCATAGAATATTAGGGTTTAAAAATATGGGTATAGCCCGTTTGTCATTTGTTTTGGGTGCAGCCGAATTGGTAGGTACAGCAGTCATACCTGTAAAATTCAAAGAAGATGACCATGTTAAGTTGTTGGCAACTGCTGATTTAGGACGTGCTTATGAGTTTGATGCAGACGATTTAACGATTACAAAACCAATTGGCAAGTTAAAAGATTATGTAGCGGCAACTCCTGCTATTGTACCTTGGATTTTTAAACTAATTCAAGGTACAGCACACCCCACTTTTGATCCCATTACAAAAGAACTTTTTACAGTAAACTATACTAAATCAGTAAAAACATTGTTACAAGCTTCTGGTTTATTGCCTATTTTACAATCAAATCCTAATTTAATAGAACGTTTGATAGAAGAAGTAATTGGTGAATTGGAAGAAAAACAAAAAGAAAATAATGAAGAAATTAATTTTGAAAAGTTTATCAAAAATCTTGAAAATAAAATAGCCTTAGAAATAAAGGAGTCTTGGTTTTGGAAATTAATGAAAAGAATTATTTCTTGGTTTAAAAAAGAAACTATTTTAGAAGATATAGTTTACTTACTTTGTTTTACTGATACAAAAACGCATAATCGTTGGCGTGTTGTTGATGAGAAAGGGCAAAATATTACTATTTGGCAATGTATGCACCAAACAAGTATTAGTAAAGATTATATACTTTTGATTGATGGTGCTTTTAAACTTTCATTAGATGTATTAATTAATAATCCTTTTCCAAACAATGAAAAAATAAATTCTTTTTTACGTCAACTTACTACCAAACCACAATTAGCCAATACGCCTTTATACATTATCAAACGTGCTGATTTGGTTGTAGGTAAAGATACAGTAGTAGCCAAAAAACTTGACTTGAAACCTGAATTTATTCATTTTACAGCCAATTACCCTAATGATAATAATTTAATTACTATTTATACTGCATCTAATGCTGCAGCATGTTTAGCAGAGTGGGTACGTTACTATGATAAACTTTTTCCTGATACACCCATAGAACAAGGGACAGAAGGTGTTTTGTGTGTTGGTTCGATGGATGTTGGTAGAGTAGGTAAAGTAGTCATTGATGCTGAAAATGCTACTATTAAAGAAGAAAAAATGGTATTTAAAACAGGTAATCTTGATAGTACTGACGGTATAGGTCCTCATACTTGGTTGGCAGGTTTTTATACTTTTAGAGATTTTATCTCAGCAGAAGTTCCCACAACAGCAATTAAAAATATATATTGGCAGTTTGGTGCGTTGGAAAAACGTAGATTAACCCAATTTATTTTTAATCTTTATAAAGACTATCCTAATCGGATTGTCCCTGCTGAAGATGTAAAAAAATACAGTGAACAAGGTGTTCCTTTACAAATTGCAAGACTTAATACGGATAATATGGAACTGGAAGATTATTATCAATATCCTGATAATTATACATTGGGAGCAATTCAGTTTGTACCACGAAAAACTCCCACTGTAAATTTAGATCCAAGTATGGATGGTTATCTTTTTACTACTATGATTAATGGTATAGAAGAGGAAGATAAGGAAGTGAACTACCTACGTGAGGTGTGGATTTTTGATGCAAGCAATTTAAAACAAGGGCCTGTATGCGTATTAACACACCCAGAATTTGATTTTGGTTTTACCTTACACCCTGTCTGGGTGCCTGATATTCATAAAGGAACAAGTGAAAAAACTAAAGATGAAGAAGGCCACACACAAGAATATAAAAGTTTAATCGATAAATTAAACAAAAAACATAGGCAACATGTTCACAATATATTTGAACAAAATGTATATCCTAATTTTTCAAAATAATAACACTATAACAATAAAAAATGGAAAATTTTGTAAACTATCAAATCATAGAAAATATCTATACATCTCAAAAAACAAGCGTTTTTTTAGCATTAAATCAAGATAATGAAAAAGTAGTACTAAAAACTACCACTTCACCCTACCCAACTCCTAACGAACTAAGGCGTTTTGAAACAGAGTTTGAAATCAGTCAAAATGTTCAAGGTGAAGGAATTGTAAAAGTTTTTGAACTATTACATCAAAATAATTCTCTTGTGATTGTCAGTGAATATCTTGAGCAAACAAGCTTATTTGATTTTTTGAAAGATAGAAATTTGAGTGTCAAAGAAGCCTTAGAAATATCTATCAATATTACAAAAACATTGGAAACAATTCATCAAAAAAATGTTATTCATAAAGATATTAATAGTAATAATATTTTAATTGATGCTGATACTTTAAGAACGATAATTATTGATTTTGATGTTTCCACACAACTTTCAGTAGAAAAAAAAGAAATTACAAATATTAATCAGTTAGAAGGGAGTTTACTTTATATTTCACCTGAACAAACAGGTAGAATGAATAGAAATATAGACTATCGAGCTGATTTATATTCATTAGGTGTCTTGATGTATGAAATGTTTACGGGTAAACTACCATTTCAAGCCAATGAACAAATAGAACTTATCCATGCACATATCGCATTGATGCCTGAAGCCTTATATCTTATTAATAAAAGTATTCCAAAACTTATTTCAGATATTGTGTTAAAATTACTTTCTAAAAACGCAGAAGACCGTTATCAATCTGCTAAAGGTTTAAGAAATGATTTGATTGCTTGTTTAGAATTTTTAGAAACAGGAAAAGAGCAAAATTTTGAATTAGGAAAAACTGATTTTTCGGATAAATTTCATATTCCTCAAAAACTATATGGAAGAGAAGATGATACAAAAAAGTTATTACAAGTATTTGATGAAGTTTGTGAGCAGGGTAATACAAAATTGATGTTAGTCAAAGGTTATTCTGGTATTGGTAAGTCTGCCATTATTCAAGAAATACAAAAACCTATTACAGAAAAAAAAGGCTATTATATTAAAGGGAAATTTGAGCAGTTTCAACGTAATATTCCTTATTCTGCTATTATTCAGGCTTTTGATGTGTTGATAGATACTATTTTAACAGAGTCTAAAGAAAAAGTTGATAGATGGAAAACTGATATATTAAATGCTTTAGAAGCTAATGGTGATGTGATTATAGAGGTAATACCACGTTTGGAGTTTATCATTGGTAAACAACCAGAGGTAGAAAAGTTGCCATCAATGGAAACTCAAAATAGATTTAATTATACTTTTGAGCAATTTATAAAGGTTTTTACTAAAATAGAACATCCTGTCGCTTTGGTCATTGATGATTTACAATGGGCTGATTCTGCTAGTTTGCAACTCATTGAATTGTTTTTGACAAATACAAAAAATTTGTACTTATTGATTGTTGCCTCTTACCGTGATAATGAAGTAGATGAGGTACATCCACTTGCCTTGATGCTCAAAGATTTAGCCGAATATACTACAATAGAAAGTTTAAGTCTGAAAAATTTGACATTACAACACGTAGAGATAATTGTAGAAGATACACTTAAAACAGGTGAAAACGCATCGACAAGTTTAGCAAAACTTATTTTTGACAAAACACAAGGAAATCCGTTTTTTATTAATCAATTTTTGACAACATTATACGAAGAAAAATTATTAATTTTTGATTACAATGATTATCAATGGAAATGGGATACTGAAAAAATAAAAGCCCAAAATATTACTGATAATGTAGTTGAATTATTAGTCAATAAAATTGAAAAGTTGCCCAAAGAAACGATACAATTATTGCAATTTGCTGCTGCTTTTAATAATCAATTTGATATTGCAACACTCAAAGATATTACTGAAATTGGTTCTGAAATAGCCATCGAAAATTATTTGCAATATGCACTTGAGGAGCAATTAATATCCATCACAGAAAAGGGGTATAAATTTCAACACGACCGTATTCAACAAGCTTCTTACACTTTGATTGAAGAAAATAACTTAGCCAATATACATTTAAAAATCGGTAAAACTTTACTAAAGGATATTTCTGATGAAAAATTAGAGCAAGAAGTTTTTAATATAGTTAATCAACTTAATCAAGCGGTAAAGAGTATTGTTGATATTGAAACGACTATACTGCTCAAAAAATTAAACTTTCAGGCAGCAATTAAGGCAAAGAATGCGAGTGCTTATGTAAGTGCGTCTGACTATTTGCAAAAAGTCTTAAGGATAATACCTGAAAATATTTGGAAAGATGATTATGGCTTTGCTTTAAATTTATTCAAAGAGTTGATGGAAGTAGAGTATTTGAACGGGAACTTTGAAAGTTCACAAGAATATGCTCAAATAGCACTCGAAAACGCACAAGATTCATTACAAAAAGCAGATATTTATAATATTCTTATCGTCCAAATAACTTTGCAAGCAAAATATGCTGATGCTATTCAACTTGGAAAAAAAGCTCTTCATCTTTTGGATTTTACTATCCCTGATGATGCTAACTTAGAGGCAGGTATAGGAGCGGGTATAGGAGCTATAATGCAGCATTTAGGAGGAAGAGATATCCTTAGTTTAGTAGATGCACCTGACGCTTTAGATAAAAGAGATATTTTAGTAGCAAAAATTTTAGTTAATTTAGCTCCACCTGCTTATCTTTCTAATCCTAATTTATGGACTTTTATTATTATCAATGCAACTGCACTTGGGCTTGAAAAAGGTAATGTGCCTGAATTAGCAACAGCTTATAGTTCTTATGGAATTTTATCAGGAATCATCTTTAGTGATTATAAATCAGGTTATCAATATGGTGAGTTTTCTTATAAAATGAGTGAAAAATATGGTAATATCAAACAAAAATGTAATACTTGTTTCGTATTAGGTGCTTTTTTAATTTTTCCTACTCAACCTGCAAAAAATGTAATAATTAAACTAAAAGAAGGGGTAAAAACAGGATTGCAAACAGGTGAATTTCAGTTTGCTGGTAATAATGCCGCAAATATTCCCTTTGCAAGTTTTTTACAAGGTGACTCATCTGTTACTTTTATGCAGCAAATAGACGAAGCTTTGCAAATAAGTATTAAATATCATAACACTTTCGCTACTGATATCTTGCTTACTAATTATACTTTAATAGAAGAACTGACAAATAAACAAATAAACACTTTCTCGAACCTTCCTAACACCACTGAAAGTATTTTGGCTAATTCAGTGGCAAATAATACTTTTATAGGTATATATAATTGTTATTTCATGAAGTCTGTTTCAAGTTTAGTAATGCATGAAATTGAAGAGGCATCAAAAAATATCAGAGAAACACAAAATCTATTGCATTTTGTAATGGGTACTTTACAATATTTTGTATTTCACTTTTATTACCCAGTTATCCAATTAAAAATGGTGATAGAAGGTTTGGCAGATAAAGATGAAGTCTTAGACCAAATCAAAGATATTGTCAACAAATTAAAATCAATGAGTGAGTTAAACCCTTCTAATTTTTATAATAAATATGTTTTTGTGCAAGCCCAAATGGCTCAGATAGAAGGTAATTATTTAGAAGCGATGGATTTATATGATATTGCCATAGAAGAAAGTAGAAAACAAGGTTTTGTTTTTGAAAATGCCCTCGTTACTGAATCAGCCGCTTTGTTTTATGAAAAAATAAACAAACCTAAAATTGCTCAAATTCATTGGCAGGAAGCACATCAATTGTATAATATTTGGGGAGCAACCAAAAAAGTAGAGCAACTTCAAAAAAAATACAACTATTTGCTTAAAGGTAAATTAGATTATCAATCAAATAATATTACTTTTAAATCTTCTGCTCAACAAACATCTATTGCTTCAACTAAATCAACAACTGTAAGTGATTCTTTGGATTTTGATACACTTATTAAAGCATCACAAATGCTTTCTCAAGAGGTAGTTTTAGAGGCTTTATTAGAAAAAATGATGAAGATTTTGATTGAAAATTCAGGGGCAGAGCGTGGATTTTTATTTTTATATAGAAATGAGAAATTGTATTTAGAAGCCGAAGTTGATGAAAGTACTTCAAAAATAAGTATTTTACAATCTATTCTTTTGAGTGAAATAAAAGAAAGCGAGTTTTTACTTTCAACCGAAATCGTTAATTATGTAGTCCGCCTTCAAAAGAGAGTTGTTTTGGATGATGCCAGTAATCAAGGTCAATTTACCCATATTCCTTACATTCATCAACAAAAAGTAAAATCGCTTTTGTGTATGCCTTTGCTCAAAACGGGTAAAATAGTTGGTATTTTATATTTAGAAAATAATTTAAGTATTGGTGCATTTACAAGTGAGCATTTGGAAGTGTTGAATGTTCTTTCTTCACAAATTGCTATTTCAGTGGAAAATGCTTTGTTGTATGAAAATCTGGAAGACAAAGTAGAGCAAAGAACATTACAACTTAATCAGGCATTTCAAGAGATAAAACAACAAAATGATCATATTACAGAGAGTATTCACTATGGGCAGAGGATACAGGAGGCTATTTTGCCTAATGTTCAACTCATTGGAGAAAATTTTAAAAATCATTTTATTTTATTCAAACCACGCGATATTGTTTCAGGAGATTTTTATTGGTTTACTCAAAAAGGTGATAAAGTAATCATTGCCGCAGTAGATTGCACGGGACATGGTGTACCAGGTGCGTTTATGTCAATGATTGGGCATGCGTTGTTAAGTGAAATTATTTCTGCTAATAATATTTTGAGTCCTTCTTTGATATTGAAAAAAATGGACGAAGCTATTAATCAAATGCTCAAACAACATGAAACACAAAATAGAGACGGAATGGATTTAGCACTTTGTGTTTGGGATAAAACTGAAAAACTTTTACATTTTGCGGGGGCTAAAAATTCTCTTATTTATGTCAAAGATGGTGAATTACAAGTCATAAAAGGAAGTATATATGGTATTGGTGGAGAAATTAGAAAAAAAACTGTTAATTTTGAAGAATATACGATTCAAATTGATAGTCCTATTCATTGCTATATTTATTCTGATGGATATCAAGACCAATTTGGTGGAGAATTAAATAAGAAGTTTATGAAAACTGAATTTAGAAATCTGTTATTCAAAATTCATAAAGAAGAATATGACCAACAAAAAGAAATATTAGACAAAACATTGTTGGAGTGGCGAGGAAATCAAAAACAAACAGATGATGTGCTTGTCATTGGCTTTAAAGTAGAATAGATTAAAATATTGAGTGATAAAATAGTAGGCAAAATCCTTGTTTGTATTGCGCGATAGGGATAGAAGCAGTATTGCAGAGACAAAAAGAGAGAAAAACGAGGCTCTGCGAGTTTTTTCTCTCTTTTTTGGCTCTGTGTTTTGCACGATAGCCCGTAATCGCCCAAATTTATACTAAGATTTTTATCTTTTTTTACTCAATAACTCTGTCAAAAAACCAATGCCATAGCCTAATAATTGTACCAAAACTGCAAAAACACTCAAAAAAGCGACATATATATTTTTTGTTTGGTAAATAGCATCACTAAAAATCAATAAAAAATAAAGCAAAAAAATGCTACTTCCTATCACTCCTATCGGAAAATAAATCAAAAAAGAAATGGGTAAAAATAAAAAACTTAAAGTAAAAAAAGCAGGAAAAAGATGCACTAATTTTAATTCATCACTAAAAAAACGGCTGACATTTATCCGAGCTCGCCCAAAAAAATGAAGTTGTTTGTAAAATTGAAAAAAATTTGTACGCCTTTTATGATAAACAAAAGCATCAGGAATTAAACCAATTTTAAAACCATTTTTTTCTATTCTGCTGCTAAACTCAATATCTTCGCCCATTCTTGTAATTTTATAACCACCTACTTTTTCGAATACTTTACGTGAAATACCCATATTAAAACTTCTTGGTTTAAATTTTTCGGCTGATTTTTTGTTACCTCTTATTCCACCCGTCGAAAACAAAGAAGTCATCGCATAACTAATTGCTTTTTGAATGGTTGTAAAACTTTTGTGTGCTTTATCAGGTCCTCCAAAAGCATCTAATTTTGAGGTTTGTAAATGTTCAAATACAGTCTGTAAATATTGTTTGGGAATGATGCAATCAGAATCAAAAACAATAAAATAATCTCCTTTTGCTCGTTCAAAACCAACATTTCTCGAAAAACCTTGTCCTGTATTTTCTTTAAAAAAGTAATCAATTTTTAATTTTTGTTTGAATGAATCAACTATACCATCAGCCTTTTGAGTAGAGCCATCTTCGATGATAATGACTTCAAAACTTATTTTTTTGCTGTCAAATATTTGATTTGTCAATGAATTTAATAATTCTTCTAGCTCGTCAGGGCGATTATAAACAGGAATAATCAAGGAAAATACAAACATTTTAATTTTAAGTATTATTTTTTTGCTCAAAAGATTTGCAAATATATAAAAAAGAAAGAAAAATGTATCAATTATTCTTTCAATATTTTCAAAAAAACGAAATAATTTACAAAATTATTCTAAAAAATAAAAAAAATAACTAACTTTGTGCTATAAATTTGAAAAAAATAGCTACAAATGAAAAAAAAATATATTTTATTCCTTTTCTTTTTTATCGTTTTAGAGCATTGTTTTGCTCAAAATAGATTCAATTATAATCACTTTGGAAGCAGACAAAAAGGTATTTTAAAGAAAAAAGAAATTGGAGATGGTAGTTCTTTTAGACTAAATTTTATAGCAGAACAATGGCAAACTGACCAATTTCAAGCTCGTTCTTTTGGTTTAGAATTGGAATTGTATGTAAGTAATAATGTTAGTATTGCTTCTCAATTTGATATAGGCTCTCTGACTAATAATAGAGGAAGATATGGGCATATTCCGTTAGGTGTTTGGTTGGCAGGCTATCCTTTGTCTTGGGTTAATACAACCACTCCAGACAATAATGGTCTTTATTATTTGGCTATTTTATTGGCTATTTTACCTGAAACTGTTAATTTCCATATTCCTTTGGCGAATGATAGAATTACAATCAGTCCTTATCTTACTCCAATTGGCATGCACTATTTAGGTACTGTCAATGCCAATACAACTTATGAACAATTTTTGTTGGGCTTTACAGGAGGTGTAAAAGTAAATATTTTTTTTGGAAAAGAGTTAGAATGGGCAATTACACCACATATTGCTTGGCGAGGTTTATACAAACAAAATACACCTAATGGTTTTTTGGGTGGTTTTAAAATAGGACGTTTTTTTTAGATTTTCATTGATTTATTATGTTTTTTAAAGAAATACAAGGACAACAATCCTTACAAAATACGCTTACAAATGCTTTTCAAAACCAGCATTTAGCCCACGCTTTGATTTTTAATGGCAGAGAAGGTTCAGCAAATTTGGCATTGGCTTTGGCTTTGGCGCGTTATTTACATTGTGAAAATAAGCAAGGCAATGAATCTTGTGGTAAGTGTAATAGTTGTTTGAAACATCATAAATTAATTCATCCTGATTTTAATTTTATATTTCCGATAGCAACTACTAAAAAAGTAGATTCTAAACCTACTTGTCAAAATTTTTTACCTGATTTTCGTAAAATTATTCTCAAAAATCCTTATTTTGATTTGTCTGATTGGCTTTTTTTTATTGGTGCTGATGATAAACAAGGCAGTATTCCTGCTGAAGAAAGTAGAAAAATTATCAATATTTTATCGATGAAACCTTTTGAAGCAGAACATAAATTACTATTGATATGGCTTCCTGAGATGATGAATGTGCAAGCGGCAAATGCTCTTTTGAAAGTATTAGAAGAACCACCACAAAAAACCACTTTTTTATTGGTTTGTAATAGTCCACAAAGTTTATTGCCTACTATTCTTTCGCGCGTGCAACCTGTGGTCGTTCCTGATTTTTCAGAAATAGAAATTTCTACTTATTTGCAAAAAAAATTAGATATTAGTTCCGAAAAAGCGGATAATATCGCTTATTTGGCAGATGGAAATTTGGCGGAAGCCATCAGAAATATCGAAGAAATTGACAATGATAATTATCTTTGGTTTCAAGAATGGATGCGAGAATGTTTTAAAAGAAACTACAAAGCATTATGGGAAAGAATGGAAAAATTTGATGCGTTTTCGAGAGAAATTCAAAAATATTGGTTGCAATGTGGTTTGGATATTTGCAGAGAATCGCTTTTGATTTATTATGCAGGTGATAAAAACGTGAAAGTAAGTACATTAAAACTTAATTTTTTAACGGCTTTTTCAAAGATTATTGGTGATATAGACACTATCAAAAAATTAAGTGAAGAATTAGGAATAGCCATTTATCACATAGAACGCAATGCAAATACAAAAATGTTATTTTTTAATTTATCACTTCGAATTACTCAAACTTTCTATCAAAAAACAAAATGATTAATTTATTATTGGCTGTTACGCTTTCTACTACTTGGTTCATTATTTTTAGACTTTTTCGTACTTTCAAAGTTAATATATTTCCTGCGGTAGTTATCAATTATTGCGTTTGTGTTTTGACAGGTGTTGTTGTTTTTGGTTGGGAAAATACATTAGGGAAATTGGCAAGTGCTTCTCCTTGGTTGGTTTATGCTTTGATGTTGGGTGCATTTTTTATTTCTACTTTTTATTTAACTGCTTATTCCATCGAGAAAATTGGTGTTACATTGACTACTGTTTCTGCAAAAATTTCATTGGTTTTGACTGTTTTTGTGAATTTATTTGTATTAGAATCTGCTTCTAAAAGTTTTGATTTTTTTAATTATTCGGGGATATTTTTTGCTATAGTTGCGATTGTGTTGAGTTCGATTCAACCTAAAAATAATGATAATATTGCTGAAAAATCGTTTTGGTGGCTTCCTTTGGTGGTTTTTAGTTTGACGGCTTTGGTTGATATTAGTATTAGTAGTATAAAAGCAATTTATATTCAACCTGAACAATCTACTTTATTTACCATTCTTACATTTGCTTCTGCGGCTTCGATTGGTGTAGTTATTTTGTCGGCTCAATTGGTATCAAAACAAGTAAAAATGACTCAAAAAGAATGGATAGGTGGGCTTGCTTTGGGTGTTCCTAATTTTTTCTCTCTTTTTTATTTGCTCAAAACCTTAGAAGATTTTAAAAATGATGGTGCTTTTTTGTTTCCTATTTTTAATATTGCTATTATTTTGGCATCGAGTTTTATTGCTGTTACTTTATTCAAAGAAAAATTATCAAGATTGAATGTTTTAGGTTTGATACTTGCTATTTTTTCTATTTTTTTAATTGCTTATCAGGAGATTTTAAGATATTTATAAGAAAAAATATTACTTCAAAAAATGAAAAATCATCAATATTATTGCTATTATTTTGTTATTTTATTTTTCTTTTTTTCTTTTTTTCAAATCAATGCACAAAGTTTGGAACAAGAAAAAAAACGTGCTAATACACTTTTATCACCTTTTCATGCTGTTTATTTACATATTTATCACCTTAATCCACAACATTATCGCCCTGATTCTGCTGCAAAGGCTTTAAATCCTTATTTTGGGGGTTCGCAGGCACGCAGAGAAGAATTAGCGATTCAGTTAGGACAAATTTTGGACGGCAATGGTTTGTATTATGATTTTCAAAAAATTCCAAAAGAAAGTTTATACAGAGATACAATTAGAAAAAAAAATATATTTGTGCCTTTTCCTAAATTTCCTGAGATATATTTAGAAAAAGTAGGGCATAATTGGTTTTATTCTCGCACTACAATTGAGTCAATTCCATATTTATATGAAAAAACTTTTCCTTTTGATACAGAATACATCAGTCGAATTTTGGGTGCAAATCCTATCAAAAGATATAATTTTTTTGGATTGAATGCAATTCATTATGCGGGTTTGCTTTTTTTGGTAATTATTCCTTTTATTTTATATACGCCTTTGGCTTGGTTTTTGGCGTTGGTGGTGCGTTTATTATCCAAATTAGGCACAAATGACGAAGAAAGACGTATCAAAGTTACTAAATTAGTACGTCCTATTAGTTTATTTTTGATATTTATTTTGTTGGAATTTATCATTCCTATTTGGCAATTTCCTGCTTTGATTTCTTTTTATTTGTTTACAATTACACGCATTATGCGTCCTGTTTTTGCTGTTTTGGCGGTGAATGGTATTATTCGATTGATGATATTGTATTTACAAAAAAAAGTCATCGAAAATCCAAAAATTTGGTACAGTAATTTAGTGCCTTTTATGAGTACCACTTTACAAGTCTTAACGATTGTGATTGGTGTTTTGTATATGTTAGAAGCATTGAGTATCAATGTTGTAGGGGTTTTGGCGGGGCTTTCTATTGGTGGTTTGGCGGTGGCTTTGGCAGCACAAGATACGATTAAAAATTTGTTTGGTTCTTTGACAATTTTTTTGGATAAACCTTTTAAAGTAGGCGATTGGATTACTGCTGAAGGCATAGATGGAGATGTAGAAGAAATTGGGGTTCGTTCTACTCGAATCCGTACTTTTCATCATTCTCTTTTGTATGTACCGAATGGAAAATTAGCCGATATGATAGTAGATAATTTGGGTTTGCGCGTGTATAGGCGTTATAGAACTACACTTTCATTGACTTATAGCACACATCCTTTCAAAATAAAAGCATTTGTTGAGGCATTGAAACAAATTGTATTAAGACACGAAAAAACGAGAAAAGATTTTTTTGGTATTTATTTTCAAGAGTATGGTGCGCATTCTTTGAATATTATGTTTAATATTTTTTTTACTGTTGGTACTTTTGAGGAGGAGTGGGCGGTCAGAGAAGAAATTAATCTTTTGATTTTGGAATTAGCACACGAATTGAACATCAATTTTGCATTTCCTACACAAACTTTGCATCTTGATAAAATAACTGAAAAACCTACTGACAATATACCTAATTTTGACACACTTACACAATCAGTGGAGCGTTTTTTAAATAGAAAAGGACTTGAAAAAGTGAGGTAGCTTTTTTTGGATATATTTTAAAAAATATTTGGTAGTCTGACAATTTTAGTGGAATGATAAAAAAAGTTCCTTTTGTCCTGCTGAACGAAGTGAAGCAACTGCTTGTTAATCAACGAGTTGTGAGCCAGAGATAAGTTTTTTCGCTTCGCTC
>RDZP01000140.1 GCA_004294005.1 Cytophagia bacterium | reverse complement strand
AATTTTAGAAAAGTAAAAAATCCGTTCAAATCCGTAAAATCCGCGTTATCCGCGTGCCTCCTGCTATAAATTTCCGTATAAAGTTTAGTAGAACCGAAATACTTAAAAAATATCATCTGTTTTTTTTCACCATTACAAAATCATTCATTTCAAATCCATTGCCAATATCAAAATTATCAACTTTTTCGATAATAAATCCATATTTAAAATAAAAATTAATGGCTTTAAAATTTTGTCTATTGACAGTCAAATGCATTATTTCAGGAGAATATTTTTCTTCTAAAAAAGATAAAAATACTGTTCCGATGCCTTTTTGATGTATATTTGTGTCGATGTATAATTTATGTAAAAAATATTGTTTTCCATCTGTGGTGCTAATTGCGGCATATCCTATACATTTATTTTCTATGTATGCTAAAAAAAAATGTTGATTTTCTATTTCCATTTGTTTCAAAATACTTTCTTTTGAATACATTTTTTCTAACATATAATCAATTTGTGCTTTTGAAATGATAGTAATATAATGAGTGTTCCAAATAAAATGCGCTAATTTTTCTATTGTTTCTATATCATCTTTAGTTGCCATTGCAAAATGTACTTGTTTCATATTTTTTTATTTTTTAGACCATTTTAATTTTTACGCCGTTATCTGTGCAAAGACACAAACAACGGCGTAAACTTATCAGATGGGAATATTAAATACTATAATTCACCACAACTTTTTTTCATTTCAGATGAACAACAACCTTTTTTTACTTTTTCTTTTGTACCTTTCACACCTTCGCCTGTGCTTCCACCTTCTTTCATTTTTACTTCACCTTTGCAACAAGCAGGTAATTTAGCAAAAGATTTTTTGTTGCGTGTTACTTCGTCAGCATCATAACCTACTTTTGAAATCGCTTTGCGAATTTTATTTACGTCAGTCTTTTTTTCATCAAAACTAACAGTAATTTGCTTTGAATCTACATCAAGATTAGATGCTGTAACACCTTTTTGCATACTAAGTGCTTTCTCGATACTGGTTTTGCACATGCCACAAATGGCTGAAGTTTTGATGACTGCTGTTCCTTGTGCAAAAGAATGAGCAACACAAACCATCAAAACAATAATAAACAATGATAACCTTTTCATATATTTTTTGAATTTTATTATATTTATATAACGTTTGGAAAGGATTTTTAGTTTTGTTTTAACATTTTTTTATAATTTATTTTAGGTAAAGTGATTTTGTGCAAGTAGAACGCTTGCACAAGATAATAATTGGTGCAAGCGTCCACGCTTGCACCAAAAACACGTGAATAATTACATAAAATTTATCTAAAAAACAACAAAGAAAGTACCACAAAAAAATTAATAAAAAAGCCAAGTCCTGCTCCTGCCCATACCTGCGAAGGCGTATGTGCCGCCACATACAATCGCGCACTCATTACCAAACCTGTCAAAACTATCAACAAAAAAAATAAAAATAATAAGTCAGTATGATAAATAATTTGAATTGCAAAAAAACCACCCAATAATCCACTCATTCCAATACTATGTGCGCTAATTTTCCAATACAAAGTAATTAAAGTAAGTGAAGCCAAAGAAAGTGAAATACCTAACAAAATAATACCAATCGCAGGGAAATGAATTAAATTTTCATTGGTAAGAAAAAAAAATGTAAAAAATGAATACAAAAAGGTCGTCAGTAAAAAAGGATTAATTCTTTCTTCTTTGTCTGAAATCATCAAACTTTTGATTCCTTTCATCAAATAAAAAATCAATATACAAACAAAGGGTATTAGAAAAGTCATCACAAATAAAATAATCCACAAACGCCATTTTATTTCATAAGAAGTAGGGAAAATAGTTAACTTCGTCCCAAAAAACAAAACCCCAAATCCATAACTTGGTAATAAAAGTGGGTGAAAAATAGCAGCCACTAACAAAGCAAAATTTTTCATTTTTATTTTTTGTGTTTAATATCTTTTTACCATCACTTGCGTACCAATGACAGAAGTGTATTTTTTAACGGCATTTTTGGCAGATTTTTCGTCTTCATACTCTCCTAAAAGTACTTTATAAACAGTATCTCCTGCATCATTTTTATAGACTAACATAAATACTTTTTCTGCTTTTTTTGTATCTTCGACTATTTTTTTACAATATTTGATACATGCTTCTGCATTTTGCATTGTACCTAATTGAATACCATAACCTTTTGGAAACATCTCTGTCCCCCACGTGCTATAAAATTTCCCTACAATATATTTTTCTTCTTCGCTATTTTTTTTACCTTTCAAATAATTTCTATCTATTTCAACTTTTGGCATTTCTTTTTTTCCCAAACTAATGACTTTGATACTTGCTTTTGTAGTGCCTGTTTCGATAAGTCCAATTTGTTTGGCTGCTTCTTCAGAAATATCCATAATTCGCCCATAGGCATAAGGACCTCTGTCAATAATTTTGATAGTAACTTCTTTGTTATTAGAAAGATTTGTTACCAAAACTTTTGTACCAAAGGGAAGTTTTTTGTGAGAGCCTACCAATTCTTTATTATTAAAAATTTCATTGGAAGCCGTCAGTCGTCCTTCAAATTTTTCAGTATAATAAGAAATTAAACCTTGTTCTGTATAACTATCATATTTTTGTGCAAAAATAGTAGTCAGAAAAAGATAAAAAATAGAGATAAGAAATAATTTATTTTTCATATTATTATAGCGTTTCACTTAAATTTTTTGCTTTTTTAATACAATCACCCAAAGCCACTCCACCATACCAATTTGCACACACAAAGAGATTATTTTTTTGTTGATTTTCTATCCATTGATGCGGTGCAATACAATTTTTATCATATTGAGGCAAAGCATATTTCCAAAAAGCAACATAAGAGAAAATAGGTTTTTCAGTGATTTGATAATATTTTGATAACTCTTGATGAATTTTCTCTTGTATAATTGCATCATCTATCGTTGTCTTTTCAGGATTAGCACTTCCACCTACAAAAGTCGTAAAAAGCACTTGATTTTCTTCACACCTATTGTCAAAAATAGCACTACTCCAAATACTTCCCAACGAAAATGTATTTTCTACAGCAGGGTTTAATCCACCAAATCCATTTAATTGATGTTTTACGGCTTGTTTATCATATACAGAATAAACGACTTTCATTGGTGCATATTGTATTGTTGATAATACTTTTGCATCAGGAGAAATATTACACAAAAGTTCAGCAGTAATAAAACTTGGCAATGCAAATACTATTTTATCTGCCTGAAAATCTCCTTTTGATGTTTGAACAATGTATTGATTTTCTTTATTTTTACTTTTTTGAATATTTTTTACTTCACAATTCAATGTCAAATGGTTTAACTTTTGGGCGATAGACTTTGGCAATGTGTCCATACCATTTTTAAAACTGATTGTTTTTTTTCTTTCAGTTGATTTATTTTTGATAAATCCACGAATGACCGAACCATATTCTTGCTCATATTTTTTGAGTATTGGAAACGTTTTGTCTATCAACAAATTGTCAGGATTTCCTGCATAAATTCCTCTTACAAAAGGAGTCAAAGCATAATCAACAATTTCTTTTGAAAAACGTCTTTCAAAAAAGTGAGAAAGCGTTTCATTTTCTATATTTTGAGGTTTTTTTTTGAGTTCTTGATAAATTTTCCATTTTGTTTTCCAACTAAAAAAAGTATTCCACAATAAATGTTGTGGTTTTGAGGGCAAAGCACGATATTTTCCTTTTTTAAGAATATAACGATTTTTACTTACTTCTTTTGCTTCTATTATTTCGTTTTCGAGATTAATTTCTTTCAAAAAATCCATCAGAAATTCATCAACCAAAATGGTATTAGCGCCCAAATCTAATTGATAATTTTCTATTTTTTTGGTTTGTAAATATCCTCCTACTTCTGTTGATTTTTCTAATAAAAGATAAGGTATATTTTTTTGTTGTAAAAAATAAGCCAAAGTTAAACCTGAAATACCTGCACCTATAATAATTGTCATTTGTAAAAAAAATAT
>RDZP01000048.1 GCA_004294005.1 Cytophagia bacterium | reverse complement strand
TATCTTCCTCTATCTTGTAGCCTTTTTTCCTCAAAAAAGTTCGTTCTTCTTCTATTTTCATTCTTACTTTTGCATTGGTAATATTTTCTTTAATAGTTTTAATACTATCATTTTGTTGTTGGACTTGCATTTTTAGTTTTGCTTGTAGTTTTATTTCCCTTGCTTTCTTTTCATTTTCAGTAATATTTGTCAAACTATCATGCACATAAACCAAACTATCTTGGGTTCTTCGTTTTTGCATTGCCAATTTTGCAGCAATAAAATATTGTTCTTCTTCTTTTTTCTCTTTTGCTATTCTAAGAATGAAAATAGAAGAAGAACGAACTTTTTTGAGGAAAAAAGGCTACAAGTTTGTTTTTCGAGTTTTTCTTTTTCAAGATGATAAGCCTCTAATTCTTTTTGCATTTTTATCCATTCTTCCTCTTTTTTCTGCTCGTGTTTTTTCATTTCTGCTACTTGCTTTTCCCAATCAGCCGAACTCAATGCACGAATATTCAAAGCCAATACATATAAATCAGGTTTTGCACCAACTTTTTGCTCCAAAAAATTTTTAAAATATTTTGCATGCAAAGTATAAGTATCTCCAATAGGTACTTTTATTTGTGCTTTTCCATCTTTACCTGTTTTTGTTGAGATGTATTTTTTCTTTGTTTTGATACTTATAGCTTCAAACACTTCATCTTTTACAGGTTTTTCATATAAGTCTAAATAAGTAAGATTAAATAAAGCACTGTCTTTTGAGGGTTGCAAATTTCCTAATTCATTTTCAAATTGAAGAATTTTTACAATTTTATCAAAAGGTAAAAATGGTAATTCTATCTGACTATAATTTTTTGTGATACCAACATCAATTGTATATTTAGATTGGTTAGGCAATAATATTTCCAAAAACCCTTTTTCATCAGTTACTCCTTTGTACTGTTTTTTATTTTGTTGATTGACAAAAGTAAGTATTTGTTTTGAACCTTCATTTTTATGGTCTAATAATTTAATTTGGACAATGGTTTCTGATGGTGTAGCATACAATCTACTTTTTTGTGTATTATCAAACTGAAAAAGCAAGTTATAAAAAATTGGCGTGGTGCATCAGAAATAATAATTTCATAGTTTTCAATGGCAACTTTTGAATATATAATATAAGTATCTCCCAAAGGCAACAAAATTTGAGTGTCATTTTCTTTGGTAGCGTATTCTTTTTTACTCTTTTTTCCAAAGAAATAAATGGGAATGTTCATTTTTTTTTGCTCAAAATTATTGGTAGTAAATTGTAATAGTGCTTTATCATCTACAGGTTGTAGATTTTGAGCAAATAATTGACCTAAAAAAACAAAGGAGAAAAGAAAAAAGATAATTTTCATTATTATTATTTTTATATTAGTTTTTGTAAAAAAATACTCACAAAAGTTATACAATTTGTGAGTATTTAGTTATGATAAAGAAGTAAACTATTAAAATAAAAACTATTCAAAAGCCTTATTAACAATTACCTCTTGTTCTTTTGCGTGTAATTTTGAATAACCTGTTGCAGGCGAAGCACTTTCTTTTCTACCAATTGGAATGATTTTATCATACGTATAAACACGTTGAATAAAATTCCAATAACCCATATTCAAAGGCTCTTCTTGTACCCAATAGGCTTTTGCTTTTGGATATTTTGCAATTTGTTCGTGGACAGATTTTGAAGGAAAAGGATGTAGTTGTTCAATTCTCACAATTGCTACGTCCTCACGTTTGTCATCTTGTTGTTTTTTTAACAAATCAAAATACACTTTTCCTGTGCAGAAAATTAATTTTGTTGTCTTTTTGGTATCCGCATAATTATCAGGATAATACTCTTGAAAAGAAGAACCTTCTAAGAAATCTTCGATAGGTGAAGCGACTTTTCCATCTTTCAACAAAGATTTTGGCGACATCAATACCATTGGTTTTCTAAATTCCCATGCTAATTGTCTGCGTAATGCGTGAAAAATATTGGCTGCTGTTGTCAAATTCAAAATAATCATATTGTATTCGGCAGAAAGTTGCAAAAATCTTTCAGGTCTTGCGTTAGAATGTTCAGGACCTTGTCCTTCATATCCGTGTGGGAGCAACATTACCAAACCATTCATTTTTGCCCATTTACTTTCAGTTGAGCATAAAAATTGGTCAATCATAATTTGCGCACCATTTCCAAAATCACCAAATTGTGCTTCCCAAATTACCAACGCGTTAGGGTCAGCCATGCCATAACCAAACTCAAAACCCAAAACAGCATATTCAGATAAAAGTGAGTTATAAATATTAAATTGTCCTTGTTTTTCGTGAATATTTTTAAGTGGACAATACGTTTCATTGGTTTCAGCATCTCTCAAAACAGCGTGTCTGTGCGAAAAAGTTCCTCTCCAAACATCTTGTCCTGTCATTCTTACTACTTTTCCCTCGTTCAAAATTGAGCCATAAGCCAATAGTTCAGCGGCACCCCAATCTAACTTTTTATCTTCAAAAAACATTCTTTTTCTATCATCAAAGATTTTTGAGATTTGTTTCAACACATTAAAATCAGCAGGCAAAGTAGTCAAAGATTTTCCTATTTTATCAATTTCAGTTTGATTAATACCTGTTTTTGGAGAATGGTCAAAATCTTCAGGTTTTGAGAATCTAATTTTATTCCATTCTTGCTCAAATTTTTGAATGACATAATCGACTGATTTTTGTTTGACCATATTCAATCGGTCTTGCAACATTTGTTTAAAATCTGATTCCATTTGTTTTGCCATATCTGCTCCTGCTTCTCCTCTTTCGGTCAAAATTTGGGCATATACTTCTCTTGGCGATGGATGTTTTGAAATAACACTGTACATTTTTGGTTGTGTAAAACGTGGCTCATCACTTTCATTGTGTCCATGTTTACGATAACAAACCATATCGATAAAAATATCTCTATTGAATTTTATTCTAAATTCTGCAGCCAATTTACAGCAATAAATTACCGCTTCAGGGTCATCTCCGTTCACGTGCAACACAGGTGAATCTGTAACTTTTGCCAAGTCAGTACAATAAATACTTGACCTTGCATCCTCAAAATCTGTGGTAAAACCTACTTGGTTATTAATAACAAAATGAATTGTGCCACCTGTAGCATACCCTGCTAATTTTGACATCTGAATCAATTCATATCCAATCCCCTGCCCTGCTACTGCGGCATCTCCATGTATCAAAATTGGTAATATTTTGTCCACATTTCCATTATAAACCGTATCAATATTTGCTCTTACATATCCTTCTACTACTGCATTGACCGTTTCTAAGTGTGATGGATTAGGCATCAAATGCAATGTAACCGTTTTTCCATTGATGGTTTTGGCTTGATTCGAATAACCCATGTGGTATTTGACATCACCATCTCCTGTCATTTGCTCCTCTCCTATTTTTGGCAATGTTTCTTCAAACTCATTAAAAATATCTTCATACGTTTTGCGCATAATATTTGCCAAAACATTCAATCTACCTCTATGAGCCATTCCAATCACGACTTCTTCAGTTCCCAAATCAGCACTTGCAGAAATAATTGTATCCAAAGCGGGAATAGTTGTTTCTCCACCTTCCAACGAAAATCGTTTTTTACCTACATATTTTGTATGCAAAAAATTTTCAAAAGCAACAGCTTCATTCAGTTTGGATAAAATTCTATCTTGTTCTTGTTTTGAAGGCACAAAAGTAATGTCTTTGCTTTCTATTTTGGTTTTGAACCACGTAATAATATCAGGCTCACGAATATACATATACTCAAAACCAATTTTATTAGTATAGATATATTTTGCTCTTTCTAAAATTTCTTTTAAAGTAGCAGGACGTTGAAAAAGAGAAATACCAGATTGATAAGTTTTGTTCATATCTGCTTCTGTCAAACCAAAAAAATCAAGGTTCAACATTGCAATTCTATCTTTTCTTTCTCTAATTGGATTTGTCTTTGCCAATAAATGTCCACGACTTCTATAAGCCTGAATCAAATTTCGAACCTTTATTTCTTCGAATTGTTCTGTGCCTGCTACTCCAATTGGATTTATTTTTCCGTTTGATTGTGGATTAGATTGTCCATTTTGGGTTTCGCCATTGAAAGACTTATGAAAGTCAAAACCTTCAAAAAATTTTTGCCAAGTTGTATCAACACTTTCAGGGTTTTGTTGATAAGATTGGTACAATTCGTCAATATAAGCACCGTGTGCGTTTGAGATATAAGAATATTTATCCATTATATATATTTAGTTTTGCGTCTAAATTTTTTAATTTAAACATTAACAATTTTTTGTTTTTATTTTTAATTGATTGATAATGATTTTAAGTTACAAATGTAATGCTTTTTTTGAAAAAAAAGAAAAAAATAATTAAAAAAAAGAAACTAAGTAATTAGACAATTTTAAAGTATAGTTTTATATTCGCAAAAAAGCACACAGATAACGCTGATTTTACGGATTTAAACAGATTTTTTTTTACACTTTTATTTTATCCTACTACTCATCTTTCAACTAAAACTTCACACCTGCTAACAAAATATCATCTGTTTGTGTTTGTTCACCTTGCCAAGTTTCTAATTCTTGTTGTATTTTTTCCTTTTGTTCAGGCAAAGATAAATGGCTAATGCGTAATAAAAATTCACGCATTGCTTTTTTCATATATTTTTTTTGATTTTCGCCTCCAAACTGGTCTTGAAAACCATCAGTAGTCATATAAAAAACATCATCTTCCATAATTGGAATGATATGTTTTTCAAATATTTTTTGCTTTGTTTTTTTAGAAAAACCAATGGAATGAGAAGATGCAGGATAAATATGAATATCAAAATTACGTACCAAATACAAAGGATTTCCCGCTGCTGCGTAAGTAATAGTGTTTTCAAATTCATCATAAACCATCACCGTAATTTCCATTCCGTCTTGTACTTGATTGTCTGTATTGCCTTTTTTAAGATTTTGAATAACCTGTTTATCTAACTCATACAAAATTTGGTCAGGTTCAATAATTCCTTTTTCATCAATAATTTCGTGCAAAATAGAATACCCCATTACAGTCATAAATGCACCTGGTACGCCATGTCCTGTGCAATCTGCGACAATAAAAATTTTCTTTTTATATTCTCTATCAGTTATTTTTATTGCCTCTGTATTTTGTATTTCTTTTTGATAAGAATAAGGAAATATACTATGATTAGGCATTTCATCAATGGTTGTAATAGGAATTTTATTTTTTAAAGTCGTAGCATCTTGCACTACTTCAGAGTACCAATAAAAATCACCTGAAACAATATCTTTTGGACGCAAAAATATAAAAGCCTCTTTAAAACTATTTTCAATCTGTTCTACATCATCAAAAAGTGCTACTTGTATTCTACTTGCATAGTTGATACTGTGTTTTATTTCTTTGTTAATGTGTTCAACTTGTGCATTTTTGAGTGCAACTGCATCTCTTTGTGCTTGAATTTCATGACTTTGTTCGATAATTTCTTGGTTTTTTCGTTCAATTTCATAAGTTCTTAGTTTTACTTTATCCTCTAATTCACGCTTTACTTTTGTGTGTAATTTTTCATTTTCTTGTAATTGTATAATCAAATGACGTTCTGCATCATGTTTATCATCTTCAATTTTTTTGTACCTTTCAGTCAATCCTAAAGAAAAAACAAATATTTGTCCTATTACGCCTAATTGATAATACATAACGTTGTTGTGCAATTTGATGATACCTGACGCACCCAAAAATAACAAAAGTCCACCACCAATCATCAATAAAGTGCCAAAAGCAAAATAACGAGCAGGTTTTTCGCCCATTGTCAAAATAAAAACTAACATTATCAACAAAATACATTGAATTATACCATAAAATATCCTTTCAACTACCATATAACTTGAATAATTGAAATTTGCCATCGCAATCAAAGCCACCAATAATGATACAAAAATAACAGTTACAACTTTGATAAGTTTATCCCACAAAGGCATTTCGCGGTGCGTCTGTAAGTAAGAACGCATAAAAAACATATAGGCAATAAAACCTAAATGTGCCGTAAAAGGTAAGTAAATATAATTGAAATAAGGATAATCGCCCAAAATAAATTCAGCGGTATAGCCATAAAAATTTAAAAAATAAATTGAAGTAGTAAAGATATACAAAACGTAATACAAATACGTTTTGTCTTTTAATACAAACAACAAAATAAAGTTATAAAATAACATCATCCACAACAAACCTTGAAAAAAACCTTGCACCAAATTATCCAAGATAATATTTTCTTGCCATTGTGGTTTTGGGTATAATTTTACATTAGGGTCAGGTGATAACTCGATTTGATTTTGAAAACGAACATAAATATCAATCACTCCTCCCTTGGCAGGTAAAAATAATTCTACGGTATTATAACGTCCTGTTTTAATGTCTTTTTCACTTGTTTTGACCAATCGTCCTGTTTTTTTTACATCATATTTCCCTGTATGTTGAGGCACATACACATCTACATTGGTAACTACTCCCAAGTACAAAACCCAATCTTCATCTATATTACTTGTATTTTCTAACCTCAGACGCATCCAATAAACCGATTGAGAATGTAATTCGTGTTTGTCATATTGAGTCAATACAAATTTTTTATTGTTTGAAGGTTTAATAATTTCATCTATTGTCAAAGTACCTGTTATATCTTCGAACAAAGGGATTTTACTCGACCGTAAATCCAAAACAGAGTTACGTTTTTCTAAACGCAAAACCTCGTCTATGCTACTAATATTTGTTTTGTTTTGAGCAAAAGTAATATTGATAAATAAACAATATAAAAAGAATAAGAAAATTTTTTGCATATTATAATTAGATTTTTCGATTTGAATGTACGAAATAAATACTTTTTTTTGAGATATGCAAAAAAATATCGTTTTTTTTTGCTAAATTTATCATTTTATTACTTTTATCATTTTGAAAGAGAATGATTAGCATACAATAATGTTCTGTTATCAACATTGATAATAAAAATTGAAAATTCAAAAAATAAATAAGACAAAACAAATATTATTTTGTATAATTAAAAAAAAAATTTATTTATATCTTTTTTTATTTATATCATATTTTTTTAAATAATAAGAATTAAAATTGTACTTTTACAAGATTTTATATGAAAATAATATCTATAAAAAAATAATTTTATTTTTTTTAAATATTTATTTTTGTATCAAAAATAGATGTTTTATTCATAATAATATAGGTTTAGTTAATTTAAACCTATATTTTTTTATTAATAAAATTGTAAAATACCAATACGATACAATCATTTTAATATTAATTAATTATAAATAATTTACCAAATATTGTTTGGTATTAAAAAAACACTTATCTTTGCACCATATTAAAAACAATTCATACAATATTATGTTAAATTTTAAAGAAGTTGTATCAGTTTCATTGATTTTATTTTCAGTGATTGATATTTTGGGTTCAATTCCTGTCATTATCGACCTTAAAAAGAAAACAGGTTCGTTGCAATCTGGAAAAGTTACTTTAGTAGCTGGTATTATCATGGTTGCTTTCTTATTTTTAGGAGAAAGTATTTTACACTTGTTTGGATTAGATACGCCCTCTTTTGCGATTGCAGGGGCTTTAGTTATATTTTTTTTAGGACTTGAAATGGTTTTGGGTATTCATTTATTCAAAGGTGAAATGAATGGAAGCAATAGTTCTGTTTCTATTGTTCCGATTGCTTTTCCAATTATTGCAGGGGCAGGTACAATGACAACAATTTTGACTTTGCGTGCAGAATTTCATCAAATTTCTGTTTTGATTGCTATTTGTTTAAATCTTGTCTTGATTTACTTGGTTTTAAAGGCTTCAAGTTGGATAGAAAAAAAATTAGGGGCAACAGGTGCAGATATATTACGTAAAGTATTTGGTGTAGTTTTATTAGCAATTGCTATCAAAATGTTTAGAACACACGCAGGTATTTAATATTATTGTCAGATAAATAAAAAATGTACGAAATAATACTTCAAATACTATTACGTAGTTTTTAATTCTTTGAGTTTAAACAACCTCTTACATTTTTCATAATATTACCTAATATTTGGAAAAGTTAGAGAGTAATATATAATGATGGAATATTTGATTTTTTTTTTTTTAAAATTCTAAAATCTTTTTATCATTATGAATATAGTTAAATATAAACAAAAATAAAAAACACATAATTTCTTAGCAAGATAATATCATTACTAAGAGTTATGCGTTTTTTGTTATTATTTTTTTAAATTCAGTGAAACTTTCGTTTTTTAGTGAGTATCACCAACTTCAAAAACTATCTATTTCTACCATATTTCTCATGGCTTGACACCCAATCCGAAGAAGAAATAGCAGAAGCCAACGAAATTTCGCCTGCTAAAACAACACCTGCTACAATTTCTGCAAATTTATTCACATCTCCACGATTGACACAACCTAACATTTTTAAAGATTCATTTTGTGTAGCCAATCCTACGCCGCCTCCATGTGTAGCAACAATCAAAGATGGAATGGTGATAGATAAATACAAATCTTTTTCGGGAGTAAGTTCAGAATATAAAACGCCCGCTGAAGATTCCGAAACATTTGCCACGTCTTGTCCTGTTGCAATAAACAAAGCCGTAATTCCATTAGCAGAATGCGCTCCATTGTTGTTTGCTCCTGATAAAATCGCACCTACATTGGCTACACCTGCATGATAAATAAGTTGCTCAGGCTCTACTCTCATTCTTTCAATCAATACATTTCTTTTGATAACACATTCAGCAACTACTCTTTTTCCTCTTGTACGCATAATATTGACTTGTGAGGCTTTTTTATCAGTAGCAAAATTAGATTCTAAATAAAAATGCTCAATTTTATAGTCTTTATAATTATCTAAAATCCAACTACACGCTGCAAATGTGGCACGTCCTACCATATTTTGCCCTGCTGCATCGCCTGTGGTATAATTAAAACGCATAAAAGCAAATTTATTAGATAAGTATGTATCTATTTCAATCAATTTTGCAATTCTAGAAGTAGTTTCTGCTTGTGCAGCAATCAATTTAAAGTTTGCTTGCACCCATTTATTAAATTCTCTTGCTCCTCTTGCATCTTCAAAAACAAAAACAGGTGCTCTTTGCATTGCATCTCCAATAATTGTACATTTTGCACCACCACTAAGATTCAAAACACTAATACCACGATTATAAGAAGCAACCAAAGTACCTTCTGCAGTTGCCATCGGAATCAAAAATTCACCTTTCGCATGTTCTCCATTGACCAAAAGTGGTCCTGCAATACCTAACGGTACTTGTGCTACACCAATAAAATGTTCACAATTTCCCGCAGTAGTATGTGGGTCAAAAGAATATTGATTGATGTGTTCTAACTTTACACCTGTGAAGGACTCAACAAATTTGTGTCTATCTTTGATGGCTTCTTCTGAATAATCATCATTATCGTTTCTTGGAATTTTAATCCTCTCAACTTTAGTTTCAATTGAGTCTTCGACTACAAATTCTAATTTTCCAAAAGGGTCAGCATTAATATTGATACCCATGCTATGTTTTCCCTCGATAAGTTTTTCGTGTTTCAAAACAATTTTAATCATTTGTTTTAAAGAAAAACTTACTGTACTTGCTTCATCAATTTGCTGTGCTGCTATTTTTGTACCATCACTCAATTCCAAATGAATATCTGTCAAAGGAATCGCATTTCCATTGATAGATATTGTATTGATTTTCAGTAGTTTAGCATCACTTAACCGATTTTTTAATTCGAAAGAAATAGTGCCGTCTTCATTATTTTTGAGGCTACTATTTGTGTAAAGTTGTTTTAATAAAAGAGAAGGAATCACAGTCATATTTTTATACTATTTTAATGTTTTTGAATTTTTGCACAATATTAAGGAATTTTTATAATTTTCAAAGATTTTTTTGATTTTTTTTTTATTCAGGCATATATTTCTTTGCAAATCCTGATTCAATTCTTTCCATATTTCTGATAGCAGTCGAACTAATATGTTCAAATTTTTTATCGCAAGCCATAAAAACCAACTTCAAATTTGTTTTCATCTCTTCCATAAATCGCAACTGATTGACTTCATAATCCAAATCATCACCATTTCTAAGCCCTTTCAAAATTGTGATTTCACTTACTTCTTCTTTTATTTTTACAAATTCAGTTAAAAAACCTGTAAAGTTTTCAACTTGTCGATGTTTTAATGCTAATAAATCAATTTTATCAGTATTTACATTTACTTTATCAGGATTAACTCCTCTTGCAATAATTACTTTATCAAATATTTTTTCAGCTTTTTGAACGATATTCAAATGTCCATTATGAAAAGGATTAAATGAACCAGGATAAATTGCAATCGAAGGTTTAAAGTTTTGAAGATATTGCACCAAAAGCATTAAATTATTTTGATTTTGAGGATACTGTTGTGCAAATTTTTCCAAAATAGAAATTCTAACCGTCCGATAAAAAGCATAATCTATATGTTGATATTCTTTAAAAATCTGTTTTTCGTAAGTCAATAAAGTTATAAAATCAGAATCCGTAATAATTTTCATATCCAACGTTGAAAATATTTTGGAAATTGGGCTGTTCGCTTGATGGGTTTGTGTGTCCAAAATAATTTGAGTAATCAAGTCTGTTTGTGCATGTGGCCGTGTACACATCTTAAAAACTCTAACCGATTGAAGTTCATTATCCTGTTTGGTAGGATCGTAAACAATATCATGGAAAAAAGCAGCTATAATCAATGCATTTCTTTCTTGTTCATCAATATCTGTCAATTTTTCTATATCATCAATCAATGTTTGTAAATGTTCTGTCGTATGATAAAAACGGTGTTTTTCTTGCCATGCTTCTGCGATAAAAGTGGCATCATCAATGCCAAAATCAGCCAATAATTGACTGTATTTTTCGATATTATTTCCCATTATTGTAAATGATTTTCTTTTCGCAAAAATAAAGATAATAATTTATTTCTGCAATTTTTTGAGATGATTTAAAAAGACAAAGCGAAAAAAATAAAAAATGTTTTTTTAATTTGCTTTTTTTGCAAAAAAAATATACATTTGCATAAGATAAATAAATTAAACCAAAAATACAAATGTCTATACAAAAAATTAACGAATATTATAAGTGTGTAGAAAGTGTAAAACGTTTTTCGGACACAAATAAAGAATCATCAATAAGAAGATGTTTTGCTAATTTGATTGCTTATTATGCAGAAAAGAAAAATTTACTTCTCGTTGATGAATTTCAAATAGAAGGAACAAGAAAAATAGCAGATGGCGGTTTGATTGATAAAAATAGAGTGATATATGGTTATTGGGAAGCAAAAGATACGAAAGACGACCTCGAAAAAGAAATTCAAAACAAAATAAAAATCGGCTATCCAACTTTTAATATTATCTTTGAAAACTCTGAAATTGCCGTTCTCTACCAAAATGATGTAAGAGAACAATGTAATATCTCAGACGCAAAAGCACTTGATAAAATGTTTAATAAATTTATTACCTACGAAACAGAAAAAGCCAAAAACTTTAAAGAAGCACTTGTAAAATTTAGAAATAATACGCCTGAAATTATCAAAATATTGGAAAAGGTAATAGCAGAAATGGGTAAAAAAGAAGCAAAATATAACCCAGATTTTGTAGAAAAAAGAGAAAAATTTTACGAACTTTGTAAAATTTGTATCAATCCGCAAATCAATTATAAAGATATTGACGAAATGATTATTCAACATATCTTAACCGAAGATGTGTTTAAAAATGTATTTACAGAATCACAATTTCACGAGGAAAATAATATTGCACAATCTTTGATTGCTATCGAAAAAACTTTTTTTATTGGGGATTTTAAGAGAAATATTACTAATAAAATAAGTAGTTATTATACTGCTATCAAAGAACACGCTTCAAGCCTGCATTCCTATAAAGAAAAACAAAATTTTCTAAAAAATCTATACGAAGAATTTTATAAGGCATATAATCCAAAAAACGCTGATAAATTAGGTATTGTTTATACGCCTTCCGAAGTGGTCAGTTTTATGCTCAAAATGACTGACGCACTTTTAGAAAAACATTTTGATAAAAATCTCATTGATAAAAATGTGCATATTCTCGATCCCGCAACAGGTACAGGCACTTTTATTACTGATTTATTGGATTATTTACCGCATAACAACAAAGAAAAATTCATTTATAAATACAAAAACGAAATTCACGCTAACGAAGTCGCAATTTTGCCTTATTATATTGCTTATTTGAATATTGAAAATACATTTTTACAAAAAATGCAGGAGTCAATGTCTTTTGATAATCTTTGTTGGGTAGATACATTAGACAATGTAGAAGCACTCAAATACGCAGGAAAACAAAGCGATATGTTTGAATTGGCAGAAAATACCAAAAGAATAAAGGCACAAAACAAGCAAAAAATTTCGGTCATTATCGGAAATCCGCCTTACAATGCTCGACAACAAAATTTTAACGACCAAAATGCGAATAGACTTTATAAAAATATTGATGAAAGAATTAAAGAAACTTTTATAAAACAAGGTTCTGCACAAAATCAAATCGTGTTATATGATATGTATGTACGTTTTTATGCTTGGGCAATGGATAGAATCGATAAAAATGGTATCATTGCTTTTATTACAAATCGAAGTTTTATAGAAAGTAAATCTTTTGATGGTTTTAGAAAAATCGTACAAAATGAATTTGATGAAATTTATATCATTGATTTGAAAGGTGATGTAAGACAAAATAATCAATCTGAACAAGGCGGCAATGTTTTTAATATAATGACAGGCGTAGCGATTGCTTTTTTTATTAAAAACGAAAAACAAAAAAATGAAAAAGCAAAGATTTTTTATCATACTATTGGTGATGGCATCGATGCACAAGAAAAATTGGAAACCTTGCAAATGTTAGCATTTGATAAAATTCCTTTTGAAAGAATAAGACCTGATTTGAAAAATAATTGGTTAAATATTACTGACAATGATTTTCAAAATTTAATTCCTTTGATTGACAAAGAAGTAAAATCAGGCAAGAAGCAAGAGGCTATTTTTCAATTATTTTCTTTGGGAATAGCAAGTCATAGAGATAATTGGGTTTATGATTTTTCAAAAGAAAATTTAAAAAATAAAATGAAATTTTTTGTAGATATTTATCAAAAAACATTAAAAAATACTCATTTTAAAGATAAAAATAAAATCGCTTGGGATAGAGAACTCGAAAAATATTGCGAAAGAAAGATTAAAAAAACTTTTGAAAATACTAAAATTAAAAAATGCTTATTTAGACCTTTCACTACTAAGTATTACTATTTTGATAGACATTTTAACGGAATGATTTATCAATGGGAAAATATTTATCAAAATGATGATAATTTGGTTATTGCTGTTAATAGAGAAGGAAGTAACAAACCTTTTCATTGTTTGGTTAGTAATCAAATTATTGACTTACATACAACAGGTGATAGTCAATGCCTTCCATTCTATCGTTACGAAAATGGCGAAAAAGTAGAAAATATCACAGATTGGGCTTTGGAATATTTTAGAACTTTGACAAAGTTTAAAACTTTGTCAAAGTTAGATATTTTTCATTACGTTTATGCAGTTTTGCATAGTTCTGATTATCGTAAAAAATACGAAATAGATTTAAAAAGAGATTTTCCGCGTATTCCTTTGTATAAAGATTTTTGGAAATATGCAGAAGCAGGCGAAAAGTTAATGGATTTGCATTTGAATTACGAAAGCCTCACCCACCAACCCCCTCTCCATTTGGAGAAGGGGAGTAAACTCTCCTCTCCATTTGGAGAGGGGCAGGGGGTGAGGCTCAACCGCTTGCTTTTGGAAAGCCTTTTACCAAAAAGAAAAAACAAAGAACTTTCCAAAGAAGAAGACGAAAAATTATTGAAAAAAATAAAACCAGACATCAAACTAAAAGTAAAAGATGGAGTAATAGAAATAGACGAATTAACGACAATTTCAAATATTCCAAATGAAGTTTGGGAATATAAATTAGGCAATAGAACGGCGGTTGAGTGGGTTTTAGACCAACACAAACCTTACAAATCAAGCGATGAAACAATACAAACACAATTTAATAATTACGATTTTTTTGAATACAAAGAAGAACTAATAAAATTGCTTTTGCAGGTGATGTATGTGAGCGTAGAAACAATGAAAATTGTAAAAAGTTTGTAATGATAAAATACAAAAGAAAAATAAGTTGTCATTATTTTTAAATCAATAAAAAAAATGATACTAAATTACTTTTTTATGTTATAATATTACTTTTTCAAAAAATATACCTATTTTTGCATATTGTTATTTATAGTAAAACAAAAAATAAGGTGAATTAGTAAAACAATTATCTTTTTATTTTTTTGAATATGTATTTTTAAAATATTTGTGAATAATTGGTATTATTTTTTGTATTATAAAATAAATAAATTATTTTTGTAAAAAGAATTGCATAAAACGTTGGACAATTATAAAATAAAAACACAAAGAAACTTCTATATTCTTCTGAATTTTATTAATTTAAAATTCAAAAGCTTACTTTTTGTTTGTCTATTTTTTCAAATTTATTCTTTTTCATTGGCACAAACAGGAAGAGATTATTCACAAAAAACAGTCAATATTATTCGTTTTCTTACACATGTCAATTATCCTTTAGGTACAAGTATTGGTGATGAATTTGTCGTGGGGATTATTGGTGACGAAGAAGTTGTAAGAAATATGAGTATTAATCTCAATATTGAAAAAGCAAGGGGGAAAAAAATCATTGTTAAAAATATAGAAAGAGCAAAAGAAATTCAAGGACTTCATTTATTGTATTATACCAAATCAGCCTCACAAAAAATATTATTAGGTCGAGTTTTTGGGGCAATAGAAGGAAGACCTATTATTTTTATAACTGAAGAAGGTAAAGATTATCTTAAAAAAGGAAGCGATTTTAATTTTTTAAGTCCAAAAGGTACTTGGCGATACGAAATCAATGTTGCTCAGTTACAATCAAGAGGTTTTTCGATGAGTGAAGAAATTAAAAACAAAGCTATCAATGTCGAAGAAGAGTTAATTGCAGAAGAAATAAGGAAGAAAAAAGAACTCATCGTAAAAATAAATCCACAAGAAGAAGCACGACTCAAAGCCGAAAAAGAAGAAGCTGAAAGAAAAATAGCAGAAGCAGAAGCCGAAAATAGAAAATTAGAAGAAGCAATTAAAAGAGTAAATCCTGTTGATAAATTACGTTTATTGGCAAAGTATGATTCGTTAATGAAAGGAATGACTGAGCAAGAAAAAATAAATGAATTTATTAAACTAGAAGCAAAAGCTGAAGCCGAAAGAATATCAGCTCAAAATGCAAAAGATAAAGCAGCAAGAGATAGAGAGATATATTCTGCTAACGCACAACAAAGACTTACTATCACAGTTAGTTTAATTGCGTTCATATTTATGGGTTTGATTGCGAGTATATTTTATATTTTTAGTGCAAGAAGAAAAAAAGTTATCGAAAAATTAGAAATAACACAATTAGCACTTTCGCATAAAATAGAAGAAATTAATGACAAAAACAATCAAATAGAATCTCAAAATACACTTCTGGTTTCCAAAACATTAGCCTTAGAAGAAAGTAACAAAAGAACAAACGATAGTATTCGTTATGCTTATACGATTCAACAGGCAATGCTTCCTTCATTACAAAAAATAGAAACAAGTTTTACAGATTATTTTTTGTATTATGAACCAAAAGACATCGTTTCAGGAGATTTTTATTGGTTTAGCGAAATACAAGACTATAAATTTGTAGTCGTTTCTGATTGTACGGGGCATGGTGTGCCGGGTGCTTTTATGTCTATGGTTGGAATTAGTTTATTGAACGAAATTATTAACCAAAAACATATTTTTGACCCTGCCGAAATTTTAGAAAATTTACATCAAGGTATTATTCAAGGACTTAGACAAAAAGAATCAGACAATCGTGATGGTATGGATATTAGTTTGATTAGAATCAAAAAGATAAATGAACAACAAAGCGAATTAATTTTTTCTGCTGCAAAAAGACCTATTTATTTTACTCAAAAAGGTGTCATTAGAAAGATGGTAGGCGATAACAAATATGTAGGAGGTATAAAAAAAGAGACAAAATCATTTACAAATCAAGTAAGTGAAATTTATAAAGGTGATTGGATTTATTTATTTTCTGATGGTTATGTAGATATGCCTAATCCTACAAAAGTTAAACTTGGGACATTAAGATTAGAAGAACTAATTACACAAATGAAAAGTTATCCAAAAGATATTCAGAGAAATGTGCTTGTTGAAGCCTTGAAATCACATCAATCAACCGCAGAATCAAGAGATGATATTACTTTTTTGGGTATCAGAATATAAGATTAATTATCAATTAAAAAATGAAATCGAATCAATATGTAATCATTATGGCAGGTGGAGTTGGGACTCGCTTGTGGCCTTTTAGTAGAACTAATTTTCCAAAACAATTCCACGATTTATTGGATACGGGCAAATCAATGTTGCAAGAAACAATACAACGTTTCGAAAATATTTGCGGGTTTGAAAATATTTTTATAGTTACCAATGAAATTTATAAAAGTATTATTGAGCAACAGTTTCCAAATTTACCAAAAGATAATATTTTGTTAGAACCTGTGAAGCGAAATACTGCTCCTTGTATTGCGTATGCTACTTACAAGATTTTTAAGAGAAATCCTGACGCAAATTTGGTCATTGCTCCCGCAGACCACCATATTCAAAATACCAAAGCATTTCAAGAAACTATCCAAAGAGCATTGGATTTCACAGAAAAAAATGAAGCATTACTCACATTAGGCATCAAACCTACCCGTCCTGATACAGGTTATGGTTATATTCAGTTTGAAGAAAATGAAAATAATGATGTTAAAAAAGTAATTACATTTACAGAAAAGCCCGCGTTAGAAACTGCTAAAACATTTATAAAAAGTGGTGATTTTGTTTGGAATGCAGGCATATTTATTTGGAAGGCAAAAGATATTATTACCGCTTTTGAACAATATTTACCTGAATTACACACTTATTTTATCGAAATGAATGATGTTTTTTATACAGCAAAAGAAATGACAATGCTCAGAGATGTATATGCTCAGATGCGAAAAAATATTTCTATTGATACAGGAATTATGGAAATCGCTGAGAATGTATATGTTATTTTAAGCCAATTTGATTGGTCTGATGTAGGTACTTGGAAATCTTTGTATGAAGAATCAAAAAAAGATAATTTTGATAATGTTATAACAGGTAATGTCAGACAACACGATACTAAAAATTGTATTATCAAGATGCCTGAAGATAAATTGGTAGTCATACAAGGCTTAGATAATTTTATTGTTGCTGAATTTGATGGCGTATTGCTGATTTGTCGAAAAGATGATGAGCAAAAAGTAAGAGATTTTGTAGAAGATGCAAAATTGGAAGACAAAAAATATGTTTAATAGATTTTTATCGATAAATCTATAAAAATTCTTAAAAAATCATAAAATTACGCTCCTAAATTTTTAATATTTAATCTAATTCTTTACTTTTGCACAATGGTATTAGTAATGATTGGTAAAAAATCAATCAAAATAATAGTATCTTCTTATAATTTTTTGCCTTCGCTTGTGTCCCCACAAGCGAATATTGTAACAAATTATTGCTTGTGGGGACACAAGCAGGGGCAATATATTATTACTTAATAGTAGTTTATAATTTTTAAATTTTAATTCAATAAAAATGTCGTTAGTTGTTATTGGTTCGGTTGCTTTTGATGGCATCGAAACCCCATTTGGCAAAGTAGATAGAATCATTGGCGGTTCTGGTACATATATTTCATTTTCATCTTCTTATTTTACAAAAAACGTAAAGTTGGTGGGTGTAGTAGGCGAGGATTTTCCTAAAGAATCCATCAATGCTTTACAAGAAAGAGGCGTAAATACAGAAGGTTTACAAATCAAAAAAGGTGAAAAATCTTTTTTTTGGCAAGGAAAATATCATTTAGACCTCAATTCAAGAGATACGTTAGTAACAGAATTGAATGTTTTGGCTGATTTTGACCCTATTATTCCTGATTCTTATCAAGATTGTGAGTATTTAATTTTAGGTAATCTTACGCCACAAGTACAAAAAACAGTGATTGAAAGATTGAAAAAACGCCCTAAATTGATTGTAATGGATACCATGAATTTTTGGATGGAAATTGCACTTGATGATTTGAAAAGCGTTTTAAAAATAGTTGATGTACTTTCTGTCAATGATGAAGAAGCAAGGCAATTATCAGGGGAACATTCTTTGGTAAAAGCAGCTAAAAAAATATTGACAATGGGTCCGAAGTTTTTAATTATCAAAAAAGGCGAACATGGTGCGTTGTTATTTCATAAAAATGAAGTATTTTTTGCTCCTGCATTGCCTTTAGAAGAAGTTTTTGACCCAACTGGCGCAGGTGATACTTTTGCAGGTGGATTTATTGGGCATATCGCAAAAACAGGTGACATTTCTTTTGAAAATATGAAACGTGCTTTGATTTATGGCTCAGCAATGGCTTCTTTTTGTGTAGGAAAGTTTGGACCAGAAGCATTATATACACTTACAGACTCACAAGTACAAGAAAGAGTTCAGGAATTTATAGATTTAGTACAATTTGAAATTGAATTGGTTTAATCCTTCATCAAAAAAAATGGAACAAAGAAAAGAAAATTCAACAGAAGGAAACTTGGCATTCGACAAATATAATTATAGAATTATGTTAGGAGGTTTGGCAGTTTTGATGTTAGGATTTGTCATTATGACAATGGACAAAGAACCTTTTGGCTTTGGTTTTTTAGGGCTTACCTTAGGACCAGTATTGGTTTTTTTAGCATTTATTATTGAAATTTTTGCTATTTTATATCGCAGAAAATAAAAAATACAATTATAAAATATGAAATTTCAGTTTCATATTTTATAATTTTTTAAAAGAATTATTCAATGACAAAAATAAATATTATTACACTCTTTTTATCTTTATTTTTTCTTCAATCAGTTGCATTTTCTCAAAAACCTGAACGTTATAAAGGTTTTGTCCAAGACGATATTCCCGCCAATATTATGATTGAAAAAGACCCAACTTCTAAATTTGTTTTGAAAGTAGCAATAATCAATGCAAAAAATATTATAGAATTTAAAGGTGAAAAACGAAAAACAAATTCAGGAAAAACTGCCTATTATTTTGAAAATAAAAAAGAAAAAATGACGCTTACTTTGTATGATATTTCAAAAGATTTTGGAAAAAGAGAAGGTTTTATGTTGGTTGGGCATTGGCAAGATAAAAAACATAAAAACAAACATACGTATCAAAATAGCGTTTTTTATAGAGAAGAAAGTGATTTTATAAAAGATGATAAAAAATAAATAAATAAAAATAAGATGAACTTAAACCACAAAAAAAATTTCTTTTTTTTGATAATAACTACCCTTTTACTTTTTGCTTGTAGTGAAAAAAAAGAAGATAAAAACGAAAATCAAAATACTAAAAATATGACTACAATTACAGATATTCATACTTTTGCTAAACCTAATAAAAAATAAAAGTAAAACATTTTATTGTTATTTTTGGTTATATGTAGAAAAACTAAAAATAATGAAAGCATTGTTGCATCAAATCGTACTTCTCAAAATAGAAAAGCAAATACAAAAATTAGTACAAAAAAATCAATATTTGAAAAATGAAACGAATTTATC
>RDZP01000047.1 GCA_004294005.1 Cytophagia bacterium | reverse complement strand
CAGTATTGCAGAGACAAAAAGAGAGAAAAACGAGGCTCTGCGAGTTTTTTCTCTCTTTTTTGGCTCTGTGCTTTGCACGATAGCCCGTAATCGCCCAAAATTATTGTATTTATTTTTTTCATCTGGTTTTACTAAACTTTATACGGAAATTTATAATAGAAGGCACACGGATAACGCGGATTTTACGGATTTGAACGGATTTTTATTTTTGTAAAATTTTATCCAATTGTCCCTGTTTGTGTCCCAGAAGCAGTCGTTGTTGGTATAAGACTCGTTTGTTAGAACATTCGCTTGTGGGGACACAAGCGAGGGCTTAAAACAAATATTTCGCCATTTTGATTAATATACAAAATTTTTACACTAACTAATTGAGTAAAAATGAACAAATTATAAAAATAATATGTTTTTATGACTACTACAAATTGAATGATATGCTTAACATTTATCAAAATAAATCACGTTTAAAAATAGGAATTATTATATTTGCTTTACTTTTAGCAGTGCTTTCTTTGTATTATACTGATGTTTTGGTAAAACATTTATCAGAACGGGAAAAAAAATTGATTGAAATTTATGCAGAAGCCTTAGAAACGATGGCAAATACTGAAATCAATGAAAATCAATCTTTGGTTTTACAGAATATTATCAATGCTAATCAGTCTGTACCTGTTATTTTGGTAAAAGAAGATAAAATTATTGATTATAGAAATATTTATTTCCCACCTAATATTACAAAAAAAGAAAAAGATAAATTGTTGAAAAATGAATTATCTTTAATGACAGGGCAATATGCACCTATTATTGTTGAATTTGGAAAAGATAGTAAAAATTTTGTTTTTTATCGAGACTCTGATATTTTGTATCAGTTAAGGTATTATCCTTATGTCCAAATTTTAGTCATCACTATTTTTGCTGTATTGAGTTATCTGGCTTTTAGTTCTGCGAGGCGTGCTGAACAAAACAGAATTTGGGTAGGTTTGGCAAAAGAAACTGCACATCAATTAGGAACGCCTATTTCGTCTTTGATGGCTTGGTTGGAATATCTTAAAGAAGAAGAATCTTTGAAACAAGATAATGTTGTATTAGAATTAGAAAAAGACATTAAAAGATTAGAAACTGTAACGGCAAGGTTTTCAAGCATTGGCTCTGAACCTATTTTGCAAGAAGAAGATATTTATTTTATTATTTTAGGGATAACTAATTATCTTCAAAGGCGAATTTCTACTAAGGTAAAAATTGAAATAAAAAATGATTTACCAAAACAAAAAAATCTCTTATTGAATAGGCATCTATTTGAATGGGTGATTGAAAATATTTGTAAAAATGCGGTAGATGCAATGGAATCAAGAGGGCATATTTTGATACATCTCAAAGAAGCACCCGAAGGTGATGTTTTGATGGATATTTCAGATTCAGGAAAAGGAATGACAAAAGCACAAATGAAAAAAGTATTTCAAGCAGGATACACCACCAAAAAAAGAGGTTGGGGCTTAGGATTGACATTGGCAAAAAGAATTATCGAAAATTATCACAAAGGAAAATTATTTGTAAAAAGTTCAGAAGCGGACAAAGGAACTACTTTTAGAATCTATTTGAAAGCCAATAATGACTTATTATTCAATGAAGAAATGCTTATGCAATAAATATAAAAATATAAATTTGCATTTCTGTAAAAAAACTTATAATTTTGCCGACTTTTTTGTTTGAAAGTCAATAATAATTATTTTATATGCTGGTTGAAATACTAAAATCAAAAATACATAGAGTTCGAATTACACAAGCAGAACTCAATTACGTAGGAAGTGTAACGATTGATGAAGCACTTATGGAAGCGGCTGATATGTTCGAAGGGCTAAAAGTCAGCATCGTCAATGTCAATAATGGTGAACGTTTTGAAACTTACGTCATTAGAGGCGAAAGAAACAGCGGTACAATTTGCCTCAACGGTCCTGCTGCAAGGCGTGTACAAGTTGGAGATGTGATTATTATTTGGGCGTATGGTATTGTAGAAGAAGCCGAAGCACGTTTGTATAAACCGCGTTTAGTTTTTCCTGATGAAAATAATCGTTTGATTTAAGAAAAAAACGATTATAAAAAATAAATTACTAAAAAAATCTTTCTGTTGTTGATGATTATAAACATCATTAACAACTTTTTTTTTGATGAAAAAAATAAAATATATACTCCCTTTATTATTGACTGTTGTTTTGCTGTTTTTTGCCTTCCGACAAATCTCTTGGAAAGAAATGCTTAATTCATTTGGTAAAGCCAATTATTTTTGGATAGTTGTTTCAGGAATATTGGGTTTGATGAGTCATTTATCGAGGGCTTATCGTTGGAATTTGTTATTAAAGAGTATAGGTCATTCTCCTACTTTAGCCCAAAGTTTTTGGGCGGTAATGTCAGGTTATTTTATGAATTTTTTGTTTATTAGAGCGGGAGAAATCACGCGTTGTGGAGCATTAGAACGGATGGCAGATGTACCAATAGACAAAGGTTTTGGCACTGTACTTTTGGAAAGATTGATTGATTTGATGATGACGGCTGTTTTAATTTTGATATTATTGGTATTAGAATTAGACCATTTTAGATTTTTGTTGATGCAATTTTTTGGAATAAGGCTCAAAACCTTACTTCCTTTTGTGTTAATTGGTGTTATATTGATGGTGGTAAGTGTATTTTTGATGTGGCGAATGTATCTTCGACGAGATAAAATTCGTCATTGGAAAGTTTATCAAAAATTCAGACAAATTGGACGCAATGTTTTGATAGGTTTGACAAGTATTAGGGCTGTACCACAACAATTTCAATTTTGGTTTCATACTTGTTTGATTTGGTTTTTGTATTATTTAATGGGGTATGTTTTGTTTTTTTGTTTTATTGAAACAGAAAATTTAGATGCTTGGTTTGGTTATATTTTGTTAGTTACGGGTACGATAGGCATGTCTGCTCCTGTGCAGGGTGGTTTTGGTGCGTATCATTTATTAGTAGGAACAATTTTTGGTTTACGTAATATGAGTGCAGAACAAGGTTTGATTTTAGCAACCTTTATGCACACTGTTCAAACCATTTTTTTAATTCTTTTTGGAGGTTTATCTATTTTGATGGTGAGCCAAAGTTGGTTCAATAAAAAAAAGCATTTAGATGTAGAACACCAAGAATTGAGTAATTAAAAATCGATGATATGAGGTAAGATTTTCTATTTTCTATTTTTTATTAGAAAGTTAAATCACTATACAATTAATTAGATTTTGGATAAATTCACTCTTGCTTATCGTCGATGATGTGGGTGTTAATTTGTTATAATCTTCGCTTATCAAAACAAAATCCTTATTCAACCAGAAAATACCACCAAACCAACGCCTTTTCCACTCTCCGAGTGGTAAGGTATGGAGAGTTCTATCAATACAAAGATTTAAGTTTCCGCTTCGCTTAAAATTTTGATAGTTTTGCTTTTTTATAGAGTTAAATCAGTTGGGGGAATTTTATTTATTTTGTATAAGTTCTTTTATATCATTGGTTATATTTGGACTTTCTAATAAACCATTAATGATTTGTTCGTAATGTCCGCCTGTAATTTCTCCTTTGTATTCAAGAATATTTTGTTGATACATAGTTTTAAAATCTTCGATTGAATATTCAAAAATACTATTACAATCTACAAAAGTATCTTTGGTAAGTCCATTGTCATTATCAGGTTTTATCCAAACCAATGTGCTATACAAACCTAATTTTTCAATTCTTCTTTTTCGTTTATCATCTCTATCAGAAGTACAACAAACTAATAATAATGTATCTTTTTCACCTTTCAAAACACAAATAAAATAGTGAGGAATATTTGTATTAATCTTTACACTTGAAAAGTAATATACTTTTTTTTCATTGATTCCTTGCAGGAAAAGGTCTAAAGGGATTTTCATATCAAATTACCAATGATTTGATTTTCTAAAAAAAATTCTTTATTAAGTTCCAAAACATCTTTCTCTTGTTCAAAAATTTGATGATTTTTACCTTCATTATTGTCAAAAAAATCTTGATAATTCATTTCAAACCTTGACGAATGCCCAATCTTCAACCCATTTTCAAATTTTATCCACTCAGGATATTCATGCGATAAATCTGATAATTGAAATTCATTTAAACTTCCAAAATTAGTATAAACAAGGTGCATTACTTCTAAATCACTTTGTGAAAAAACATTGATTTGCAATTTATCTTTGGCTTTAATATCAAAACGACTTATATTCTCGATAAATTTTTCTCGTAATTCTTTTTCTGTATCCGCTAAAAAATCAGAATTATCAGCCAAATCTTTGATAGTTGAAGGAACAGGTCCTTTTGGCAAAGCAAAATAAACATCATTTAAAATAGGTCTTCCATATTTTCGCAAATGCAATCTATCCGAAAGCCAAATCAATTTAAAAGCTTTCATTTTATTAATAATACTACCTTCTTTTTCAGCAAAAAAAACAAGCGTTTGTACTGCTTTTTTATAATTAAATCCTATCATAACTTTTTTTTCACAAAAATAAACAAAAAATTTATTTTTTTAATAAAAAAGTAATAATTTTGCTAAAAAAAATATTTGAAACACTATCTTGTGATTTTGTATTAATTGATTCGAAGAATGACAATGTTTCGTCCCAGCGTCTTTTTTATTTTTAACAAAGGTAGATATTTTTTCTTATTCAAACAAAATATTTATCAAAATAAAATACTTACAAACCAGAAAATATCTACTAAACCAACGCCTTTTCCACTCTCCGAGTGGTGAAGTCTGGAGACTTCTATCAATACAAAGGCACAAGTTTTTGAAACTTGCGCCAGTTTGGGAAAATAAAACATTTTGGTTTCTTTTTAATGAATTTTTGTTTTTTTCAAAAAAATACATATTTTTGCAAAAAATAACTCTAATCAAATGCAGAAAATCTACTATTTTATCAATCCTTTTTAGCAAAAATTCCACAATCATTGAAAGAAGAAATATTTATGAAGATATTTGAAACCGCCAACAAAGATAAATTAATAAATCAACATAGAATTAGTTGTCAATAAAATTTGTGGGAACATGGTGATTTGTATAATTCTTTAAAAACTTCTTTTGAGGAAAGAAAATCAAAGGAGAAATCAAAACAAGTAGTTATTAACCTTATTGAAAAAATTTTGGTAACGGTTTTATCTGTGATATTACGAAATTTTCTATTTTTGAGATTAGAAAAATAAAAAAGGAATTAAAAAAATAAGTTAGAAAATTGAGATGTATTTTGATAATTGGATAACTTTTTAAAATACTTCATCAAGGCTGGCATTGATACTATTCTCCGTGATGTATTCTAAAAATTTCTGCCGTTATCAGTAAAAAATAGTAGTTATTGCTTTCTCGTTTTTTTATATTTTTACAAACAATAAAAAAACTTATAGGTTTGAGAAAAATACTTCATAATCAATCAATTTTTAGTAAAAATCATTTTTTTTGTTTTTGTAATATTAAAATTAAGTTGTATCTTTGCAAAAAAATAGATTAAAAATAATTTAAAAAATTAACAATTTGTAAATGGAATTACAACTCACCCCTGAACAAGAAAAATATTGCTCTTTGATTGCCAAAGAACTCAATATCAAAGTTTTTCAAGTGGCGGCTGTCGCTAATTTATTAGAAGATGGTGCTACTATTCCTTTTATTGCTCGATACAGAAAAGAAGTAACAGGCTCGCTTGATGAAGTTTTTATTGGAAATATTAGAGATAGATTGATTCAATTAAAAGAATTAGATGATAGACGTAAGACAATTCTAAAAACAATAGAGGAACAAGAAAAATTAACAGAAGAATTACGCACACAAATAGAAGAAGCACAAACAATGTCTGTTTTGGAAGATTTATATTTACCTTACAAACCAAAACGTAGAACAAAAGCAACCATTGCAAGAGAAAAAGGATTAGAACCTTTGAGTCATAGAATATTTGAGCAAGATAATTTTGACCTCGAAGCAGAAGCAAAATTATATATTAACGAAGAAAAAGGTGTTAAAACCATTGAAGAAGCACTCGCAGGTGCAAGAGATATTATCGCTGAAAAAGTAAATGAAGATGCAGTAGCACGCGCTTCTATTCGTCAATTATTCTTTGAAAAAGGTTTTTTTAGTGCCAATGTTATCACAGGAAAAGAAGAAGAAGGACAAAAATACAAAGATTATTTTGAATGGTCTGAACCAATACAACAAGCACCTTCGCATCGTGTTTTGGCATTGCGTAGAGCAGAAGCAGAAGGAATTATTAGCTTACATCTCGCTCCTGAAGAAGAAGATGCACTCGAAAAATTAGAAACTCAATTCATAAAAACTAAAAATTCATCAGGTGAACAAGTCCAATTAGCCATCAAAGATAGTTATAAAAGATTATTAAAATCATCAATCGAAAATGAAGTAAGAGTAGCCACCAAAAAGAAAGCAGATGAAGAAGCCATCAAAGTTTTTGCTGATAACCTTAGACAAGTTTTGATTGCCGCTCCAATGGGACAAAAAAGAACTTTAGCAATTGACCCTGGATTTAGAACAGGTTGTAAAATTGTGTGTTTAGATGCACAAGGGCAATTATTACACAATGACGTGATTTATCCTGACAGACGCACTACCGAAGCAGAACAAAAAGTAAAAGAATTATGTAAATTATATGCTTTAGAAGTGATTGCGATTGGGAATGGTACGGCAGGTAGAGAAACAGAAACCTTTATTCGCTCTTTGAAATTAGAAAATAAAGCAATTATTATGGTCAATGAAAGTGGTGCTTCTGTTTATTCTGCTTCTGAGGCAGCAAGAGAAGAATTCCCTGACCATGATTTGACCGTCAAAGGTGCTGTTTCGATTGGAAGGCGTTTACAAGACCCATTGGCAGAATTAGTAAAAATAGACCCAAAATCTATTGGAGTAGGACAATATCAACATGATGTTGACCAAAGTTTATTAAAAACTTCCTTAGATGATACAGTAGAAAGTTGTGTAAATGCAGTGGGAGTCGAATTGAATACAGCAAGTAAACAACTTTTGACGTATGTATCAGGTTTGGGAGCAAGTTTAGCCAAAAATATTGTAGAATACCGTAATAAAAATGGTGCTTTTCAGTTTAGAAATGATTTAAAAAAAGTGCCGCGTTTAGGTGATAAAGCATTTGAACAATGTGCAGGTTTTTTACGTATCCAAAATTCACCTAATCCTTTAGATGCAAGTGCAGTTCACCCTGAAAGTTATTCGATTGTAGAAAGAATGGCAAAAGATTTAGGTTGTGAAGTGTTTGATTTAATCAAAAACCCTGAAACACGCAAAAGAATTGACATCAAAAAATATGTGTCTCCTACTGTTGGTTTACCTACTTTGACTGATATTATGGCAGAGTTAGCAAAACCGGGACGTGACCCTCGTGAAAAATTTGAAATTGTTGAATTTGCAGAAGGTATTAACAAACCTGAAGATTTACGAATTGGTATGAAACTCAATGGAATTGTAACAAATATTACTAATTTTGGTGTTTTTGTTGATATTGGCGTACACCAAGATGGTTTAGTACATATTAGTCAGTTGGCAAATCAATTTGTTCAGAATCCGTTAGATGTCGTAAAAGTACAACAAAAAGTAGCTGTAACAGTAGTAGAAGTTGATTTGCAACGCAAAAGAATTGCATTGTCAATGAAAGATGATGCAGGCAATACGGGAGCAGCCAATAAATCAAATGTATCACAAAAACATCAACCTACTCTTTCAAAGCCTTCTCAAAATACATTCAATCAACCAAAAGAAAAAGAAGTGGAAGTAGTAGAAGAAGACTATATGTCAAAATTGAAAGCATTACAAAATAAATTTAAAAAATAATTAAAAAAAAATGAATTTTAAAGGAAAAACTGTTTTTATTACAGGAGCAAGCAGAGGTATAGGTAAATCTATTGCATTGCGTTTGGCTGCCGAAGGTGCTAACATTATTATCGCTGCAAAAACCGCAGAGGCACACCCAAAATTAGAAGGAACTATCCATCAAACTGCTGAAGAAGTAGAAAAAGCAGGTGGAAAAGCATTGCCCTTGGTAGTTGATGTGCGCGAAGAAACACAAGTGTATGAGGCAGTAAAACAAGCTGTCGAAAAGTTTGGTGGTATTGATATTTTAGTCAATAATGCAAGTGCAATTCAACTCACTGATACACTTTCAACCGATATGAAAAGGTATGATTTGATGCATCATGTCAATACAAGAGGTACTTTTTTGTGTTCAAAAGCTTGTATTCCTTATTTATTGAAAGCTGAAAATCCACACGTGCTTAATCTTTCTCCACCTTTGAGTATGGAAACGAAATGGTTTGCGCCACACGTTGCTTATACAATGGCAAAATTTGGTATGAGTATGTGCGTATTGGGTATGTCAGGTGAATTTAAGAATAAAATTGCTTTCAATGCTTTATGGCCTCGCACTACTATTGCTACCGCAGCCGTTAATATGTTAGGTGGTGAAGCAATGATGAATCAATCACGTAAACCTGCGATAATGTCTGACGCTGCTTTTGCTATTTTTTCAAAACCTGTGAGTTTTTCAGGTAATTTTTTAGTTGATGAAGATTTTTTGAGAAGTGAAGGAGTTACTGATTTTGAACATTATTCAAATGTGCCAGGTAGTAAATTATTACCTGATTTCTTCGTTTAATCGTTTTTTTTTGTTGTTATTATTTTAAACTTTCCAAAGAAAATACATTTTTTTTGGAAAGTTTAAATATTTAAACTTTGGACTTAATGAAAATTATTAAACCAATTAGTTTTAAAAATTAAAAGCCTTTTTCTTTAAGTTTTTGTAGATATTCACGCATAGGATTAGGTTCATCATAAAAAGCATACACAACTTTGTCTCCTGCTACACATACGAAATGCGTACGACCAGAGGTAGTTCTTGAAAATTCTGTTATGGCAGTATTTTTTACCTTAAGAAGATTTACCGCGTTTGAATTAGTTTTTTCCAATAAAATGTTTTGCTTGTCAATAGTAAGCATTTTTGGTCCGGTTTCTTTAGTATAAAAAAAAATGTTTTGACCTGACACTTTGTATGTACTTTGACTTCCATTTCTTGATTCCAATACTAAATCGTACATAGTAACTAATTGTGCTTTTGCAAAAGACAAGCCCAAAAACATAAAGGCAATAAGTGTTAAAATTATTTTTTTCATTGTGATAAAAATTTAAAAGTTTGCTTACTCGTAGGCTTTTCAGCATCCGCCGCTATTTTTAAAGACTTTTGGAATTACATTTGTTTTTTGTGGCTTTTTAAAAGCCTTTCTCTTAGCGTTTTCGTTTAAGTTCTTATTTGGCAAATGCCACCATTGGCTTAAGGTGTTGCGTACAATTCCAAATTTTTAATAGGATTATTATTTAACAAAAAATAACTAATAAAATTATTTTGGTTCTTCTAACATTTATATGGATAAAATTTTAGAAAAATAAAATCCGTTCAAATCCGTAAAATCCGTGTTATCCGTGTGCCTTCTGCGATAAATTTTCGTATAAAATTGAGTAGAACCATTATTTTTTAAAGATTTTTATAATTTGTAACATTTATTTTTTTCTACAAAATCAACCTACCATTTTCTACTCCCTAATACAAGTTTTGTGCTTAATAACATCAAATAAATTACACTTAAAAAATAAATAATATTTCTCGAATCTATCAAACCCTTACGAACAGAGGCATAATGATACTCAATGCCTAATTGCACAATAATATAAGAAAACCAATCTGTATTTTCTGTATTGCTAATAGAGGAAAAACCTTGAAATAACAAAAAACAAAGCACAAACGACAATACAAAAGATACAATTTGGTCTTTTGTAACCGCTGATGCAAAAATACCTATCGAGGTAAAAACCGCACCCAACAAAATCAAACCAATATAAGAACCCATCGTTCCTGCTGAATCAATATTGCCAACGGTACTGCCTAATTGATAGACTGAATAATAATAAATCAAGGTAGGTAATAAAGCAAATAAAACCAATACCCAACAAGCCAAATATTTTCCTAATATAATTTGCCAATCTGTCAAAGGTCTGGTAAATAAAAGTTCAATCGTTCCTGTTTTTTTTTCCTCTGCAAACGAACGCATAGTAATCGCAGGAATTAAAAACAAAAACAAATAAGGTGCTAACGAAAAAAGTGTGTCCATATCTGCAAAACCATATTTTAAAACATTGGTTTGAGGAAAAATCCACATAAAAAGCCCTGTTCCTGTTAAAAAAACTATCATGACTATATAAGCCACCAACGAGCCAAAAAAACTTTGAATTTCTTTATTGAATATTGTAAACATTTGACATCAAAATTAAAACGCAAAGATAGATAATAATTGATTAAAATAGAGAATATTTGAAAAAAAAATCAAATTTAACTTTATTCTATTGTAGGTTTTAAGATAAAATTATTTTTGTATGATGATAAAAAATCAACTCAACATTTTGATTGAATAACAAATCAACTCATTTTTATAAAAAAATAAATTGATTACTTGTTTTTTTATCGTTTTTAACTACCTTTGTGTTATGATAGTGAGAATAATTTAATTTTGTATCGATAACAAAAAATGCTTACTATCTTTATTCTTTAATTTAATTCTTTTTTATTATGAAAAAAACTTTATTTTTAGTGTGTATCACCTTTTTATTGAGCATCACACTCGTACAGGCACAAAACGATAATGCTGCAGAAGGTAAATCTGTTTCAGAACTTATTACCAACACCGAAGTTGTAAAAGAAAAACCTATTGAAATACAAAAAAATGTAGTATCAGAGGTAAAAACGGCAAAACAAATCAAAGCCGAAAAGAAAATTATCAGAAGACAAAAAAGGGCTGAGAAATTTTTGCAATCAAAAATAGGACAACGTTTGTTGAAATACACTATTAAAAAAGCAGAAAAAAAACGCCTTAAAAAAGAACTCAAAAATGCCACTCCTGAGCAGGCAAAAATTTTAAGAGAACAATCAGAACAAAGAGTAAAAGCCTTATCAGGTAATTATCGTACAGCGGCAATATTTGCAATTATTGGTTTAGTTTTGATTATTCTTGCTAATTTAATCAAAGATGGCAATATCTTTTATACATTAGGCGCTATTTGTTTGCTTATTGCATTGATTTTTGTGATAATAGAACTCATAAAATAATTTCCATTTAGGCATTTTCAAAAAAACGAAAATAACATTATAAGTATTAAAAACTCATAATGTTATTTTTTTGTGTTTTATATTTTCCGATAAAGTTAATTCGTAGGTTTATCAGGCGAAGGAGCAGAAGCATGATAATCTCTTGCTATAACGTCTGCATATTTTGCTAATAATTCCAAGACTCTTTCACGATTTTCCGATTTTACGATTCCACCTACGTGATTATCCATATTCATTGTCCAAACTACTTCTTTATCATTGAAAAAGCTATGGTCAGAATGTTGATAACGTGATAAAGAAACAATAATTCCTGAATAAAATTTTTGTGGTGTAGGCAACGTAAATTCTTCTCCACTCAAAATACAAGTTTCTAACCTTGCCCATTCTCTCCAAAGATTGATACCTGAAGATGCCTCTACCATTTCCATTAAGTTCGCTCCTCCTACTCTTGATGATGTCTCTAAAAAATAAACTTCACCATCATCTTTTGATACGATAAATTCGGAATGAGAAGCAGAACTTTGCATTCCAAATGCTTTCATTACTTGTTCGTTCACTTTTTTGAGTGATTTATCTAATTTAGAATCAAATTCAACGGTTACAGAGCGGAAAATCCCGCCGCCATGTGCCACTGACAAAGGTGTATCCAAATAACCACTACTTCTTGAGAACATAAATTTACCATGCAAAGAAAGACTATCAACGTGATAAACATTACCTGGTTTGAATTGTTCGATTAAAAATTGATGTCTTCTATCACCCAAGCTATGAATTACTTGCCATGCTTCGTCTAAACTGTGTACCTTTTTGATACCTGTTGCTGATGCTTCCGAACGAGGTTTTATTACCCAAGGTGCTTGTGTTGTTTGTAGATAATGAGTAATACTTTCATCGTGAAATAAATCAGAAAATGGAGGGACTTTGATGCCTGCATTCAATGCTCTTTTTCTCATTGCCAATTTATCTCTAAAATATTGTGCAGTGGTCATTCCCATTCCGTCAATTCTAAAATTTTCTCTTAAAAATGCACCTTTTTCTACATCAAAATCGTCTAAAGAAACAATACAATCAATTTTACGTGAACGCATCAAATAAGCAACTCCCTTCAACATATTTTCAAAATTTTCAGGTGTATTTGATTCATCATCTAAATAAAAAATATCTTTGAGATGCTCGCGAGGCCAAGCCTTATTCTCCAATTTTTTGGCTGTGATTAAATATACATTATTGCCTAATTCACCACACGACCTCATAAAATCTACCCCTTTGAAATAGGTAGCAATACATAGAAAAGAAAATTGCTTTTTCATATTAATTATAATTATTACTTTTTTGTCTATTAAAAAATCTAAGTTCTGCAAAGAAAAATATTTTTTGTTGTAATTAAAAATAAAAAACTATTTTTTAAAAATTATATTTTTTTTAGCACTTATAAAAAGAAAATATTTTGACAAGTAAATGCAGTTAATGATTTTTTATAATTGCCTGATAACTTGCTTTTTTATAAATATATCAAAAATAAAATCCGCGTTTGAAAATCAGTTTCATCGGCGTTCCAAAATCATAGAACATTGATGAAACTGATGTAAACAACACGGATTAAAAGAAAAATACAACAGGTATATTTTCAAATTAGTATAAAAAAAATGCTCCTTAAATTATCGTTACTTATAATAATTGATGTAATAAAAAATACAAAAATCCTGCACCTACAATACAAACAGGTAAAGTTAAAATCCACGCCAAAGCAATGTTTGTCAATGTTTTTCGTTGTAAGTTTTTCAATCCGCCTTGTGCTGTCATACTTCCTGCTACGCCCGATGAGAGTATGTGTGTAGTACTTACAGGCAAAGCATAAGCACTTGATAATAAAATTGTGCCTGCAGTAATCATTTCAGCAGAAGCCCCTTGTGCATAGTTGAGATGTGCTTTTCCGATTTTTTCGCCGATGGTTACTACAATTTTTTTCCAACCAATCATCGTTCCTAAGCCCAAAGAAATAGAAATAATCAACAAAACCCAAAAAGGTGCATAATTGACGTTTGATTTTAGGTCTTCCAATGATTTTCTGAGTGTATTTTTCTCTTGTTTTGTGAAATTTAAAATTTCACTATTGATATTTTTTTTGATTTTCCTATCAATTTCTAAAATATTTTTTCTGATAATAAATCTTTTTTCCTTTGGAATTTCACTTTTTGCAAAAGAAGTATTCAAAATTTTCCCAATTTCTGTGATTTTTTCTTTCGTATCTGTAATATCCTTAGCAATTTTTTTGTTACTAAGTTGTTCGTCTCTCAAAGTATTGATGACGCTTGCTACTTGTTGAATTTCGCTTTGAATTTTATGTGGATTTTTATAATCTTGAATAGAAAAAAAAGTAGGTACAATCGCAATCAAAATAATCATTACCAAACCAACACCTTTTTGACCATCATTAGAACCATGTGCAAAACTTACTCCTGAACAAGTCAGTATCAATGTACCTCTAATCCACCAAGGCGGATATTTTGTTTTATCAGGTTCGATAAATAATTCTTCATTTTTGACAAATACAAATCTTAATACATACATCATTAACATTGTCATCAAAAAACCAAAAACGGGAGAAAACATTAAAGATAATCCGATTTCGCTTGCCTTTGTCCAATTGACACTGCTTATATCATTATGAATAAAACCATACGCTAAACCAACACCCAAAATAGAACCAATTAATGTATGTGAACTCGAGCAAGGAATTCCATAATACCAAGTACCTAAATTCCAAAGAATAGCGGTAATAATCAAAGATAAAATCATTGCCACACTTTGATAAACATTTTGGTCGGTCAAGACTTGCGGAGGTAACAAATTAATAATCCCTACTGCAACACCTATTCCTCCCGAAAAAACACCTACAAAATTGAGAACACCTGACAAAACCACCGCTTGTGCAGGTTTGAGCGAATGTGTGTAAATAACAGTAGCAACTGCATTGGCGGTATCATGAAAACCATTGATAAATTCGAAGGCACAAGCAGCCACAATACAGATAATTAAAATAATGAAAAGAGAGGTTTCTAAACCAAACATACACAAAAAATTACGTGAATAAATATGTTTTTATTTGCTATGCAAAGGTATTGTTAAAAAACGATTAAAAAAACAAACGCTATATTATCTTTACGTTAAATTTTTAAATTAATGAATAATTTATTAATTTTTTGTTATTTTATTAAAAAATGAAGGTAAATTTGTATTTTTTTAATGAATTTATTCTGAGAAAGAAAAGAGAATAAAAAATAATTTTTCCAAATAAATCAATTTTATTAAAAAATGATTTATTTTTGTAGGTTATTTTTAATTTAAAAGAAAAAAGTATGAAAGTAGTTACAACACAAGGATTTGAAGTCGTTTTTTCTATTTATGAACACGAATTTTTGGGGTATTTATTCAAAAGTTTTATCGTACAAAAAAATACAAAAAATGAACTTACTTATCAATATCAAAGCATCTCTCCAAAAAATTGGGACGAATTTAGGATAAAAATTAACCCCGAAGTTTTGAAGGCAATTGAATTGTGTGAGGACATTCAACAAGAACAACTATTTAAAAAATATAATACCAACAAAAAATATACTATCAATGATTTTTTTATCAAAATATATGATAAAAATGCTAAAAATGAATACGTACTCACAAAAAAATACATAGAAAATATTATTGATGAGAAAAAAAAGGAAATTTTAGAACTACTAAAAGGAAAAGACGTTATTTATATAGAAGGAAAAGATGGTTATCCTATTTGGCACAAATTAATCTGGGCTTCCGAAGATGCAAGCGTGCTTTTTCATTTGCACCGCAACGAAAACGACTCACATTATTATCCAACTATCAAATATAAAAATCAAAAATTAGATTTTCAATTCAAAGGTGAAACATTTATTTTAGCAAACAAACCTGCTTATATGGTCTTGGGAAATAGAATTTATTTCTTCACTAAAAATGTAGATGGAAAAAAATTATTGCCCTTTTTCAATAAAAAATTTATATTAGTACCAAAAAAATTAGAGGACGAATATTTCAGTAAATTTTTTATACCTTTGGTTACTTGGTTTGATGTAAAAGCGGTTGGTAATGCATTGATTATCAATAAAAATATAAGTTTTCAGACAATTCTCAAAATTCAAGAATTAAATGTTGTTAATCATTTGTTTGAAGATAAAAATGCAGAAAAAGAAATAGAATGGCATCTTGAACTCTTATTCAAATATGAAGAATATGCTTTTATTGCTTCTGATGATTATGAAAAAAATCCAATTAAATATGAAGTAAAAAGCGAAAAAAAAATCAATCAAAATGAAAAAGGAGAGCAAAAAGAAATTTATTATTTTTATAAAATTAAAAGAAATATTAAACTTGAAAAAGAAATATTTGATGTATTCAAAAATCTTGGATTGCAATTTTATAAAGGAAAAATAAAATTATCTAAAAATAAAGCATTTGGTTGGTTAGCAAAAAATTGGGAACTGCTAAAAGAAAAAAAAATTGATATTATTCAACCAATAGTAGAAAATAAAAAATATTTTTTAGGAAATTCAGAATTAAACCTTGAAATTAGAGAAAATAGAGATTGGTTTGATATATTTACCAATATAAAATTTGGAGAATTTCAAATTCCTTTTTGGCAACTACGAAAATATATTCTACAAAATAAAACAGAATTTTTGTTGCCCAATGGTGAAACTGCTATTATTCCTGATGTTTGGCTCGAAAAATTGACCGAATTAATCCATTTTTCAGAAGCAAGTGAAGAAAAAAGTGAGGTTTTTCAACTTAAAAGACATCATTTGGCTTTGATAAATGAACTACAAACAGGCGAATATGCACAAGTGCGTATGCAAAGAAAATTAGAACAATTTAATAATTTTGAAAAAATTGATGAGTATGAATTACCAAAAAAATTCAAAGGAAATTTAAGACCTTACCAAAAATCTGGTTATAATTGGTTGCAATTTTTACACGAGTACAAATTAGGAGGTTGTTTGGCTGATGATATGGGCTTAGGCAAAACGATTATGACTTTGGTGCATTTGCAGGCAATCAAAGAGGAAAATAATGCTAAAAATATGCCTTCTTTGTTGGTAATTCCTACTTCTTTGATTTATAATTGGGAATTAGAAGCAAAAAAATTTACACCTGATTTAAAAGTTTTTGTTTATATTGGACAACATAGACGCAAAAATATTCAATATTTTCAGCATTTTGATTTGATTATTACTTCTTATGGTATTATGAGGGCTGATGTTGATATTTTGAAAGAATTTTTGTTTCATTATGTTATTTTAGACGAATCGCAGGCAATCAAAAATCCAAGTTCGAGTGTTTCGCAATCGGTGAGAGAACTCAAAAGTTTAAATCGGTTGATATTGACAGGCACTCCACTCGAAAATACTACGCTTGATTTGTGGTCGCAACTTACTTTTATCAATCCGGGAATTTTGGGTAATCAAAGTTTTTTTAAAAACGAATATCAATTTCCTATCGAAAAAAAACAAGACAACGAAAAACGTATCAAATTAGCCAAAATAATAAAACCCTTTATTTTAAGAAGGCTTAAATCGCAAGTTGCCGCAGATTTACCTGAAAAAATTGAAAATGTACAATATTGTTTGATGACAACCGAACAAGAAGAATATTATGAAAAAACAAAAGCACAATATCGAAACGAAATTTTGAGGCAAATCGAAAATGAAGGTTTAGCAAAATCACAATTATTAGTTTTGACAGGCTTAAATAAACTAAGACAAATTGCTAATCACCCTTATTTGATTGACCATGACTATAAAAATAGCTCAGGAAAATTAGAAGATGTAATGTATAAATTAGAAAACATTATTCAGGAAGGACATAAAGTATTGGTTTTTAGTCAATATGTAAAACATCTCAATTTATTTAAAAATTTGATAGAAGAAAGACGTTGGCAATATGCTTATTTGGACGGAAGTACTTATAAAAGACAAGACGAAGTGAATAAATTTCAGACACAAGACCATATCAAAATATTTCTTATTTCTTTGAAAGCGGGTGGCGTGGGGCTTAATCTTACTTCGGCGGAATATGTTTTTATTTTAGATCCTTGGTGGAATCCTGCTATCGAAATGCAAGCAATAGACAGAGCGCATCGAATTGGACAAAAAAATACGGTTTTTACTTATAAATTTATCACTAAAAATACGGTAGAAGAAAAAATATTGGCACTGCAAGAAAATAAAAAACAATTAGTAAAAGATTTGATTACAGCAGAAGATGGTTTTTTGAAAGCATTGACAAAAGAAGATATTATTGATTTGTTGGCGTAAAAAAGGTACAAAACAATCAAAATATTTATCAACTGAAAATAATTATTACACTAAATTTGCAAAATACCAAATAAAGTTATATTTTAGCACCCAATTATACAAAAAATTTAATTTTATATTTTATATGCAACAATTATCAGGGCTTGATGCTTCATTTTTATATTTAGAAACCTATAAATCACCTATGCACATTGGAGGTGTGTATATATTTGACCCGCCTGCTTCGGGAGAAATGAGTTTTAATGATTTTAAAAAATACATTGAATCTCGTTTGCATACCTCAAGAGTTTTTAGAAGGCGTTTAGTCGAGTCCCCACTTAATTTAGGACATCCTTATTGGATAGAAGACCCCGATTTTAATATCAATAATCATCTTTATCATATTGCATTGCCAAAACCCGGCTATTTAAGACAATTAAGAGATGCAGCGGCGCTTTCTTTTTCCAGAACAATGGACAGAGATAAACCACTATGGGAAATTATTTTTGTAGAAGGTTTATTGGATAAATCATTACCAAAAGGAAGTTTTGCAATCATTACTAAAGCACATCACGCCGCTATTGATGGTATGTCAGGGGCAGAAATGATGGGGGCGTTGTTTAGTATGTCCGAACATGTAGAACATGATAAACCTGTGGCTTGGCACCCTGAAAAAATCCCTTCTAATTTAGAATTACTTTCTCAAAGTGCTTGGCAGAATTTTGGAACGCCTATGCAATTAGCAAAAGCAGCCATCGAGACAGTAAGTAATGCCATTAGTACTATCAGAGAAGTAGCGGAAAAATCAATCGCACCTCCACCACTACCTTTTACTGCACCTATGACTCCTTATAATGTTAGCATTACTTCTAATAGAACTTTTGGTGGCATAGAAATTCCGATTGCTCACCTCAAAGAAATGAAAACAGCAATGCCTAATAGCACTATTAATGATATTGTATTGGCAATTTGTGCGGGTGGATTGAGAAGGCATTTGAAAAAAATTGATGCACTTCCTAAAAAATCTTTGGTAGCAATGGCACCAATTTCAATGCGTTCAGAAGACGATAAAAAGTCAGGTGGAAATTTGGTGGGAGCAATGTTAGTGTCTTTAGCAACCTTAGAAGAAAATCCTGTAAAACGATTGAATTTGATAATGGAAAGTGCGCGAAATTCAAAATCATATAGTAAGGCATTGTCTGCCAATCAATTGATGGATTTAGTGCCGTCTGCAGTGGCTGCATTAGGAGCAAGACTTTATACCTCTATGAAACTATCAGAAACACATAGCCCTTTTTATAATATGGTAATAACCAACGTGCCTGGACCTCCTGTACCTTTGTATTTGAATGGAGCAAAATTAAGAAGTCATTTTGGTACTGCTCCTATTTTAGATGGATTAGGTTTGTTGATGGTTGTGTTTAGTTATGCAGGTACATTGACAATCTCGGCTACATCTACACCTGAAATTATCCCTGATGTTGCAGAATTTCTAAAAGGCTTGCACGAATCAAAAGATGAATTGTACGAATCATTAGTTAAAAAAAATAAAAATATTAGTACAAAAGAAAAAATAAAAGCATAATTTTTTCTTTGATTTGTTTATAATTAAAATGTAATACTACAAAATGGTGTTACATTTTTTTTATTTTTCAAAAGTTATTATAAAAAACATTTTCAAGATGAAACTTCTTATCACTTATACCTTGACAACATCAGAAAGTATTTTTGGGAAATTTGTCATTTTGAGCAAAGCGAAAAATCTTACTTTTAAATGACTATCTGTAAACCAAAATAAGATTTCTCCCTTCAGTCAGAATGACAAGGTTTATCCTAAAACCACTTTCCCACGTGTATAGACAACGCCAACAATTTTTCCTTTTTCACTCGTTTTTATTTTGTCTATGTTTTTATTCCCTTCTTTTTTTGCTTTTTCCAAAGCCAATTCTTTTAATTTTTCTTCGTTGTATTGCTGTTGATAATGGGCGAGGTCTTGTTTCAAATTATCAGTATTAGGAAAATCTTGTTGCAGTTTTTCTAATTGCTCTAATTTTTGAAGGTCATCTGTGTTGATTTGATTTTTTACTTCGTTTATTTTTTGGGCAAAATGCTTTTGTAATTGGGTTTGATATGCCAACCAATCTATGTTTACGCTCAGGCGATTCATCGGTTGTCTGATGTTTGTTTGGGCAGATGTCCAAAATTGGTCTATCACTATCGGAATACCCAACAAATCAGCCTTCACACGCAGAGAAAAACGCGTCTGTGTGGGCGGAATTTG
>RDZP01000139.1 GCA_004294005.1 Cytophagia bacterium | reverse complement strand
AACCTAATACCAGACCTTTTGCAAGAAATAATTACAAATAAGTAATGTAAAATATTAAAAATCAATGTTTTATAAAAAAAATAATAATTACAACTTAAAGCCATTACTTATCCACAAGATACTGCTCTGATTACTTTTACCACAGGAAGTACTGATTTACCAAAAGGTGCTATCAGAACACATGGTATTTTGTATGCACAATTGAAGGCTTTAAGTAATAAAATCAATCCTGAAAAAAATGAAATAAATATGACTTCTTTGCCAATTATGCTTTTTATCAATCTTGCGGCAGGTATTACCTCTGTTATTCCAAAAGCAAAATTAAGACGTTTACATTTATTAAAACCACCAAAAATTTTAGCACAAATGAGTGTTTATAAAATCAATAGTTTGATAGCATCACCTTTTTTTATCAAAAAAATTGCTGAGTACGTCATTGATAATCAAATAGGTACAAGTCAAATTAAAAAGGTGTTTACAGGAGGCGCACCTATATTTACGCAGGAAGCACAACTTTATTTAAAAGCATTTCCAAAAGCAATCATTCAAATTGTTTATGGTTCGACAGAAGCAGAACCGATTAGTAGTATTTTAGCGCAAGATATTTCCACCAATCAATCAGAAAATATATATACTACACAAGGTTTATCAGTAGGAAAAATAGACATAAACGCCAATGTTAAAATTTTATCTCTTGGTAATAATTCTTTGACTATCAATGATTTACAGGATTTTAAAAAAAATAGTTTATTACCTTATCAAGTAGGAGAAATTATAGTAAGTGGTCATCATGTATCCAAACATTATTTTAATAATCCTTTGGCTGAAAAGCAAAATAAAATTTGGATTGATGGCGTTTGTTGGCACCTCACAGGTGATAGTGGTTATATAGATGATAATAATTTTCTTTTTTTGACAGGTAGATGCAATACAATTATTGAAGATAATCAAACATTTATTTATCCGTTTATTTATGAAGCAATTTTATTACAAATCCCTTCTATTGCAATAGCAACAATCTTAAAAATCAAAGAAGAAATTATTATTTTTGTTGAATTGAAAAATCAAAACCAAAAAATGAAACAATAGCACAAATAAAATCATTGTCTATTCCACACAATGCAATTCGTTGTCTAAAAAAAATGCCACGTGATAGCAGACACTACGCAAAAATAGACTATGAAAAACTAAAAAAATTACATTTATCAAAAAAATAATGACAACAAATTATGAAAAATCAGATTTTAACACTAATTTTGAAAAAAATTTAGATACTAATTAAAAATGAACAAAGGTCAGTGGAAAATCGCAATCGTAGCGGGTTTATTATTAACAGCAATTTCTGTTATTTTTTATACTTATCAACTATTTTATACTGCTAATTTACAATTAGGAAAAGAAGATAAAGCTATTTTTATTGCTGAAAAAACAACATTTCCTCAATTATTGGAATTATTAAAAAAAGAACAAATTATTCACGAAGTAGTTTCTTTTGCTTTTGTTGCTAAGGTATTGAGCTACCAAGAACACGTTAAAGCAGGAAGATACATCATCAAAAAAAATATGAGTAATTTGGCTGCAGTCCGAATGTTAAGAGCAGGCTTGCAAGCACCTGTTGAGCTTACTTTTAATAATGTTCGTTTAATGAGCGATTTTACTGAAAGAGTAGCAGAAGAAGTAGCATTTAAAAAAGATGAATTGGATAAATTATTAAAAGACCAAAATTTTGTTAAAAAATATGGCTTTGATACTACTAATATTATGGCAATGTTTTTACCCAATACTTATCAAATCTATTGGAATATCAAACCTGAGGCTTTTGTAGAAAGAATGCACAAAGAATATAAGAAATTTTGGAATGATGAAAGATTAAAACAAGCCAAAAACCTTAATCTAACACCAATAGAAGTGTCTGTTTTGGCTTCAATTGTGCAAGCAGAAACACAAAAACAAGACGAAAAACCAAGAGTAGCAGGGGTTTATTTGAATAGACTGCGTAAAAAAATCCGTTTAGAAGCCGACCCAACCTTAGTATTTGCCGCCAAAGATTTTACTATCAAAAGAGTACTTGATGTGCATAAAAAAATAGATTCGCCTTACAACACCTACAAATATGCAGGTTTGCCACCCGGCACTATCAATATGCCCACTGAAAATACGCTAAAAGCAACTTTGAACGCAGAAAAACATGATTATATTTTTTTCTGTGCCAAAGAAGATTTTTCGGGCTATCATAATTTTGCCGTCAACTATTCTGACCATCTCAAAAATGCACGCATTTATCAAAGAGCATTAGACGTGAAAGGAATTAAAAAATAAACAAAGTAAATATTGATAATTTTGGGCGATTACGTGCTATCGTGCAAAGCACAGAGCCAAAAAAGAGAGAAAAAACTTCGGAGACCTTCGTTTTTCTCTCTTTTTGTCTCTGCAAGTCTGCTTCTATCACTATCGCGGAATACAAATAAAATTTCGATACCCTCAATTAATTTAGGTGTTCGAAAAAAATAAAAATAAACTGGCTCAAGAGTAGAAAAAGTTGCTTGTGTATAGATATTTTTTGGTTTGTAAGCATTTTTTTTGATAAATATTTTGGTTGAATAAGAAAAAATATCTATCGTTGTTAAAAATAAAAAAGACGCTTAAACGCAGTATTGTCATTCTTTGAATCAATCAATACAAAATCACAAATTACGCTTCGCTAAAATTACAATAGTTTTACTTTTTTTATAAACTTAAACCAGTTGGGGTAATAAAATGCAAAGATATATAATTCTTTAGAATTTAACAAGTCTGGGGTAAAACCTAACCTATATTTTGTATAATTAAAAAACTATTAAATTCCGAAAAAAAATTCTTCAATGCATCACATTCATCTTGTGAGTAAAATAGAATAATGGAACTCCAAGAGTGGCTTGTTTTTATTCTGTATTTATCAGCAATATAATCCTGAAAACTTCGCATAAATTCATCATCTTTCGTATTGTCTGTACCCCTCAAAAACCAACCATCAAGAAAAGATTTTAAACAACTAATATAATTCCTTGTGATATACATACCAGGACGTTGTTCTATTTTTTTTATTAAATCAATAATTGCAAGCATATTTAAAAATCTGTAAATTTAATATTAATTGTTTCTGGTAAGAAAAAACCCCAACTGGTTTAAGTGTTCCAAAAAATAAAAAAAAAGACACTGGCGCAAGTTTCAAAAACTTGTGCCTCTGTATTGATAGAAGTCTCCAGACTTCAGTCATTCGAAGAATGACAATGCTGCGTCCAAGCGTCTTTTTTTATTTTTAACAAAGGTAGATATTTTTTCGGTTCTACTAAACTTTATGCGGAAATTTATAGCAGAAGGCACGCGGATAACGCGGATTTTACGGATTTGAACGGATTTTTTTATTTCTGTAAAATTTTATCCGTATAAATGTTAGAAGAACCATTTTTTCTTATTCAAACAAAATATTTATCAAAATAAAATACTTACAAACCAAAAAATACGCCCAAACCAACGCCTTTTCCACTCTCCGAGTGGTGAAGTCTGGAGACTTCTATCAATACAAAATCACAAGTATCGCTTCGTTCATACTTGCGATAGTTTTGCTTTTTTTATAGACTTAAGCTAGTTGGGGAAACAAGAACTAATCTTCACAATCGCATTTTATGCTGTTCAAAATTGATTCATAGTATTCTTTTTGATTAAGTTGAACATTCAAATAACCTATTATAATTTTAGGATAAGCCTTTTCAGCCCATAAACGACCATCTTTTTGTTTACCACCAATATATAATGTATCTTTAAATGGCACTCTAAAAAAAATTTGGTTATCAAACATATTCGAGTGATTAAACTTTGTACCTGCTGGTATATTATTACTCAAATATAATTTTGAAGAATCCGCAAAAATAATACTTATTTCAACTTCTCCATGATGATTGACATATCTGTTAAAGTTAAATTTTTTTTTAATTTTAACAATACAAGTAATTTTATTAGACTTACTAATTCGGTTATTTTCTTCAAAAAGGCATTAGATAAAAATTAACATTCAAAAATTAGGAATTATAAAAATATATACATATTTTTGTTT
>RDZP01000138.1 GCA_004294005.1 Cytophagia bacterium | reverse complement strand
GATATATTTTTTTTATGGCTAATACCGAGCCTCGTAAAAACACTATTGGCGCATTGCAATCTTTTGCGCTATTGTGTAAGCAAACCACACAGGCACCTAGGCTAGTTATAAAAGGACTAAATAGTACACAGTTAAAAAATCTACTAGAAAAACATAACTTAAGTTTTATAAATAACCAAATTGATTTAATTGGTTATGTTGATTATAACGATTTGCCATTAATTTACCAAGGGGCTACAATATTATGGTTCCCATCTATAAGCGAAGGTTTTGGTTTACCCATTATTGAGGCTATGGCAAGCGGTGTGCCTGTAATTACATCAAATGTATCATGTATGCCCGAAATTGCTGATGATGCCGCTATATTAATTGACCCACTAAATTTCAAAACTATAGTTGAAGCAACTTTAACACTTTTAAACAACTCGGCTTTATATAATCAAATTGTACTAAAAGGTAAAAAAAGAGCATTAGATTTTACTTGGGATAAGGCCGTTAAAAAGCTATTATTGGTGTATAGCGAAATTGAAAAAGAAATATTACTATGAGTATTTTAAGCAAAATAAACCAAAAAGCAAATAGCATAGCGTTAGAATATTACGAACGTTTGCCCCAAACCACCACCGAAAAACTAAAGGTGTATGCCTTACTTTTACTTAGTATTTTTAATGGGATTTTACGGTTACTAAATGCAAAATACAGACTTAGAAACTGCCAAGTAGGTAAAATGGTAACCGTTAAAGGCAACTTAAAAGTTAATGCGAGAGGCAAAATTATTATTGGTAATAATTGTAAAATATGGTCGCATTTAGGTATTACCCAAATATCTGCTGGGCCACGAGCCACAATATCTATTGGCCAAAATACATTTATTAACACAGGTACTATTATAACCGCCCGTTCGCTAATACAAATAGGGCAAAACTGCCAAATTGCTAATCAAGTAATTTTAATGGACAATGATTTTCATGGGGTAGATAGCCGAGATGTTGCGCCAACAAAAGAAGCCATAATTATTGGCGATAATGTGTGGCTAGCTACAAGAGTAATTGTGCTTAAAGGTGTAACAATTGGCGATGGTTGTGTAATTGCAGCTGGCGCAGTTGTAACAAAAGATATACCACCATACAGTTTAGCCGGCGGTGTACCTTGTAAAATTATTAGAAACATTCAAAAACAAATTCCCTAATGGTTAGTATCGAAATATTTTTTTGGCTCTCATTTTTTATTGTATGGTATGCCTTTATTGGTTATGGCATATTAATTACCTTATTGGTAAAATTAAAAACTAAAAACAATACTCAATTAGCCACAATAACAGATTGGTTGCCAGTTACATTGGTAATACCCTGTTTTAACGAAGCCGATATTATTAACCTAAAAATTCAAAACTGTTTAGCCCTAGCTTATCCTACTAATAAACTAAAAATAGTGTTTATTACCGATGGTTCTACCGATAACTCGGGCCAAATAATAGCGCAATATCCCGAAATTTTATGGCTACATAGCAATGCTAGAGAGGGCAAAAGTGCCGCCGAAAATAGGGCTATGCTGCATGTAAAAACCCCCGTTGTTGTGTTTACCGATGCCAATACAACTTTAAATACCGATGCCTTAAAAAATATTGTTCGCCATTTTTATAACCCTAAAGTTGGCTGTGTATCGGGCGAAAAACGTGTAATTACAGAGGTTACAGATGGTGCAAATGCTACCGAAAGTTTATATTGGAAATACGAATCGTACCTTAAAAAGAAAGATTCGGATTTTTATACCGCAGTTGGTGCGGCTGGCGAGTTGGTAGCTTTCAGAACATCGTTATACCAGCCTATGCCGCATGATACCTTGTTAGATGACTTTATACAATCAATGCAAATTGCTGCAAATGGTTACAAAATAGTTTACGAACCCGAGGCTTATGCTATGGAAACACCATCGGCAAATATTAAAGAAGAAATTAAACGTAAGGTTAGAATTTGTGCTGGAGGATGGCAAAGTATGGTGCGCTTATGGCCTTATATTGCCTTTGCAAAAAACTGGAAACTAGCATTTCAATATTATTCTCATAGAGTTTTAAGGTGGACAGTAGTACCTTTTTTGCTTATTATTATGTTAGTTTTTACCGCTATTTTGGCATTTAATAGCTTTTTTTATGCCTTGCTTTGTTTTGGGCAGATTGCCTTTTATACTGTAGCCATATTAGGTTATTTGCTCGAACAAAAAAATATTAGGTTTAAACTTTTATATGTTCCTTTTTATTTTTGTATGATGAATTGGGCAGTACTTGCAGGCCTAAAAAGATATTTAAACGGCCAACAATCGGCTATTTGGGAAAAAGCTGCTCGTAAATAAACAATACATAGTTAACTGTAAAGCCTTTTTGCTTAAACCTTTATCAATAAAAATTTTAACATAACTATTTTTTATGAGTTTAATTAGTGTAATAAAATCAAATAATAAAATTAAACAAGCTGTACACAAAATAATTGTGGGTAATGCTCGCCCTAGGTTGTGGGTTAGGTGGTTTGTAACCCCTTTTATTCATCATTTTGGCAAACAATCTACCGTTAGGTGGAGTACACGGTTGGATATTTTCCCCTTTCATAAATTTTATTTAGGTGCACATTCTACCATCGAAGATTTTGCAACTGTAAATAATGGTGTAGGTGATGTTAGCATAGGTAACTATTGCCGCATAGGTTTAGGTAGTGTAATTATTGGCCCAGTAAATATTGGCAACCAAGTTATATTGGCGCAAAATATTGTTGCAAGTGGGTTAAACCATACTTATACAAATATCGATATTCCAATTAGGTTACAAAAAGTAACTACATCGGTTATAACTATTGAAGACGAAGTTTGGATAGGAGCAAATGCTGTACTAACCGCTGGTATAACTATTGGTAAACATAGTGTTATTGCTGGTGGTGCCGTTGTAACTAAAAGCGTTCCCCCTTACAGCATTGCGGTTGGTAATCCCGCAAAAATTGTAAAACAATATAATTTTGAAACAAAAGAGTGGCAAAAAGTTTAAAATTTGGGTCTAAGCTTAAAGATTAAAAAAGTTTTAAATTTAAGGGTTAATGGACATTTGTGGTGCTAAAACCCTTTCAACCATTTAATAATCATACATTTGTGTAAATGAAAGGTTATGAATAAAAAACTGCTTTTATTGTAAGAGCAAAACAGTGTAAAAAGATGGTCTTTACAAAGACAACCAACACTATAATTTCTTTCTTATTCTTGCTAAAAATTTTCTAAACAAGCTATTATAGCCTTCTACTGTAAACGTTTCTGCCTTCGACTTGGGTATGCTTTCCCTCTAGTATTAATTCGGAATGGCTTTTCCGATAATCACTACAAAAACCGTTAACCTCTTTATCGTTTAAACTTTCCCAAAGGTTTTTGTTGATCTGTCAACGCAAACAAAGTTGATGATTTTTTCACAAGCCTATCCTCAGCAATCCAAATTCATCAGTAGTTTTTTGCTGTATATAAGCCTTTATTTCATCAAATTCTACAATCTCAATCTTTTCATTAAACTGTAAATTAGCCACTTCACGGCCAAAAGACCTTATCTAATTAAAAACACTAACATGACTAATGTTCAATAAACGACCTATAAAACGAAACCCTAATCCCTCTAAAGAAAAATGTAATGCGTCTTTTTTTATTGATTTTGACTTGGGTGTAGATTTTATTTCAACCGTAAAGTTACACACCCACAATCTTTGAATTTAAAACGTTGTTTGCCTTTAATAATTCCAGATTTAACATTTTTTTCACTGTTACATTTAGTACAATTCATAGTTTTTTTGTACAAAACAATGATATATATTTAATTAACAGTGCCATGTTTTCTTTTACCCTTTTTTTAAATTTTAATTATTTTATTTTGCTATCCCTTCGGTACCCAATCCTACAACCTTATCCCCCGCAGCAAATCGGCAATAGCCATCCGTTTTTTACCCTCTAATTGTACGTCCGTTACTAGAATATACCCATCGGTGGTGGCAAATTTTAGGTACGTTTTACCGTCCGATACAAAATTACCAGGCGTTACAGATGGCGTGATATTTTCTTTTTCGGCAGTAAAAATTTTTAATACCTTACCGTTAAAATGTGT
>RDZP01000046.1 GCA_004294005.1 Cytophagia bacterium | reverse complement strand
TTTTTTCTCCTTTCTCTCAATGTGAGAAGAAAATGAACTTTTGTGAAGCCTAAATATCAAAAAAAACGCATTCAAATTAAAAATTTGAATGCGTTTTTTATTCATTTATCTAAATTACCAAGAGTATTTTAACCATTCATAGAATTCAAAAATTCATTATTATCCATTGTACCTTTCATTTTTTCCAATAAAAAGTCCATCGATTCGTTTGAATTCATATCACTCATGTATTTTCTCAAAATCCAAACTCTTTGCAAAGCCTCTTTTGTCATCAACATATCTTCTCTACGCGTGCCTGATGCAGGTACATCAATGGCAGGATAAATTCTTTTGTTGGCTAATTTACGGTCGAGTTGCAATTCCATATTACCTGTTCCCTTAAATTCCTCAAAAATTACTTCGTCCATTTTTGAGCCTGTATCAATCAATGCAGTAGCAATAATTGTCAATGAGCCACCATTTTCTACATTCCTTGCGGCTCCAAAAAATCTTTTTGGTTTATGTAAAGCATTGGCATCAACTCCACCTGATAATATTTTCCCTGATGAAGGCACTACAGTATTATAAGCCCTTGCCAATCTTGTGATTGAATCTAACAAAATAACAACATCATGCCCACACTCTACTAATCTTTTTGCTTTTTCTAATACAATACTTGCCACTTTTACGTGTCTTTCTGCTTGCTCATCAAAAGTAGAAGCAATTACCTCTGCTTTTACATTGCGTGCCATATCTGTTACTTCTTCTGGTCTTTCATCTATTAAAAGTACCATCAAAAAAACTTCAGGGTGATTTTCAGCAATAGCATTCGCAATTTTTTGTAATAAAACAGTTTTACCTGTTTTGGGTTGTGCTACTATCATTCCACGTTGTCCTTTGCCAATCGGTGCAAAAAGGTCTAAAATACGCGTCGACATTTCATCATGTTTGGTGCTTAATCTTAATTTTTCTTGTGGAAACAAAGGTGTAAGGTATTCAAAAGGGATTCTATCTCTAATTTCTTCTGTTGTTTTTCCATTGACAGTTTCTACACGCAATAAAGCAAAATATTTTTCACCTTCTTTTGGAGGGCGAATAGGTCCTTTGATAGTATCACCTGTTTTTAATCCAAATAATTTGATTTGAGAAGGAGAAACATAAATATCATCAGGACTTGCCAAATAATTATAATCAGAAGAACGCAAAAATCCGTAACCATCTTGCATAATTTCCAAAACGCCTTCATTAGCAATCAATCCGTCAAACTCTCTTGTAAGTTTATCCTTGTCTTTTCTATTATTATAAGGATGACTAACGAAAGGAGTTTTAGTAGTTGCATTATTACTATTAGTAGTTAGATTAACACTATTAGTTTTATTTACCTCGTCCGTTGTAGGGGTTGTGGATGTGGTATATTCAGGTTTGAATTTAGTGTTTTTTGTAGGACTTGCTGCAATAAAATCTAATTCTTCATCAATAACAGGTTTTTCAGTGGTAGAAAAAATATCTTCATCGTCAATAGAAAAGGCAAATATTTCTTCTTTTTTGGTTGTTTCATTCTTTTTTGATTGATTTTCCTGCGTATCTTTTACATTTTCTCTTTTAGGGATACGAGGTCTTCTGGCTGCATCTTCTTGATTGCTTTCCGCCAATTTCTCTTGAAATTTTTTATTATTTTTTAGAGATGACAAAACGGGTTCGGGTAATAGTGCTTGTTTATCTAAGATTCGATAAATAAGGTCTTTTTTACCAAGATTTGTAAAGTTTTCTACTTTGAGTGTTTCGGCTATTTCTTTTAGCTCGGATAAAATTTTTAGACTAAGTTCGTCAATGTTATACATAAAACCAATGATTTTGGATTTTTGTGAAAAGAAAGGAAAAAATTAAATGGATAAAACAGATATTACTATATTAAAAGTATGTTTCTATTAAGAAAAAAAAGAATGATTTTTGTTACTAATTGATTTTTTATTTAAAAAGTGATACATATAAAATTTTATATGTGATTCAAAAAATTAAATAGAAAGAAAGGTGGTAGATTTGCCTATATTTCATAGACTTTTTATATTAACGATGCAAGTTAGATAATTGTTTTGTATTTTCAAAATAATTTTATCTTTTTTTATAAAATTATTCAATTTTTGTTTTTTTGGTTGAATATTCAAAAAATAGATAAATTAAATACTAAAAAATACTTACCAAAAAAATTGGTAAGTATTTTTAATTATTTATTCCGCTTTTGCTGCTGTTGCCGCACCTGATTCTGGCGCACCTTCTGCGCGTACTTTTGCAATATGTTGGTCTATCCAATACAAGCCTTGTCCTTCTTCACCAATCATTTCAAATAAATCTAAAATTCTTCTTGCGATAAATTCTTCTTCCATTTGTTCACGAATAAACCACTGCATAAATAATTCAGTTGTATAATCACGATTTTTACGACAAGCATCTACAATTCTATGAATAGAATGAGTAACAGCAATTTCTTGTTCTAAACTTGTTTCAAAAATATCTCTCAAACTTGCATAATCTTGTTGAATATCTGTAACTTCAGGAGAAAGTGCTTTTGCACCTGAATCACCTAAATATTTGAATATTTTGAGCATGTGAGCGCGTTCTTCGTCTGCTTGAAGCATAAAGAAATTTTCGCTGTTTGAAAATCCATGTTCACCACACCACGAAGCCATTGCTAAGTATTTTGCTGACGAGCGGCTTTCCATTTTTACCTGCTCATTCAAAGCAGTAATTACTTCTTGTGAAAGGGCAGTTTTCATTCTTACCAAATCATTTCTCATAAATTTATGTATTTTTTTTATTTTACAATGATATTACTATTTGTAGTCAAATTTAGTTCAAAAAAAGACTTTATTTTTAGTAATATATACAAATTCTAAATTAAAATAATTAAAAAATAGCTTGAGTTTTGAATATTATACACATTGGAAAATGTTTTTGGGAGATTTGTCATTTTGAGCAAAGCGAAAAATGTTACTTTTAAATGATTATCTCTAAACCAAAATAAGATTCCTCCTTTCAGTCGGAATGACAAGGCTTATCCCAAAACCACTTGCCTACGTGTATATCATCTAAAAAATATTTTATTTCTCATCAAATACAGTTATTTTTCCATCAGGTGCAACCAATTTAATTTTTTGTTTTTCACCATTCACACTTGCAATTTTGTATTTTCCTTTTTTATTAGGAATTGTTACCTCATAATAATTTTCACCTGTAGGCAATGTTTGACTATTACCAAGTTGCTCTTGTGGAACGATTAATTCTATAAAAGTAGCCCCTTTTTGATTGCTTTTATAAAAATAGGGCAAAAGCACAGGACCACCTGAAGTAGTCATTTGTTCACCTGTGTTGGCTTGTAAAATGTATTCAGGCATAAATTCTTTGACACTCCCATCAGCCAAATACAAACTACCACTCATAATAAAATCATTACTAAAAATAAGTTGCTGCTTCGTATCGGGGCGTTGTGCAATGATACGCATAGTTTCCTTATCGTTTTTTAGGATTTTTAGTTTAACAAATTTTTTGTCTTTTGGACTTTGGTAACTCAATTCTAACACTTCTCCAATATTGTTGGATTGTACTAAAATTTGTTCAAAAGAAGTATTAGTACGACAAACAAATCTTTGTTTAGCAGGCATACCTTCTTGTGCTTGTGCATTTGTAAATATAACAATACTGCACAAAAAAGCGAAAATTAGTTTTTTCATTTTTTTTATTTTAAATAATTATATCTTTATACTGCAAAAATAATTGAATTGTTGCAAAAATAACAGATGATTGTATGAAGCGTTGTATATATTGTATGAAATAGATTATTTTTTATATAAATTGATGCAATTCTATTTTTAGATTTTATACTCAAAAAACTTATTTCTTATCGAATATAACCACTCAAAAAAATAAGCATTTATAATTTTCTCATATTTTTATACGCATTTATCAATCCATTAGTAGAACTATCATGTGTTTCGATTTTATTTTCATTGGTCAATTCAGGTAAAATTTGGTTGGCAAGTTGTTTACCCAATTCTACGCCCCATTGGTCAAAACTAAACACATTCCAAATCACACCTTGCACAAAGATTTTATGTTCATACATCGCGATAAGACTTCCTAATGCACGCGGAGTGAGTTTTTTGTATAAAATTGAGTTGGTTGGTTTATTGCCTTCAAACACTTTAAAAGATTTTAAAAAATCAATTTCTTGTTTTGATTTTCCTGTTTTTTCTAATTCTGCCACAACTTCTGCTTCATTTTTTCCTTTCATCAATGCTTCTGTTTGTGCAAAAAAGTTAGATAAAAGTTTATCATGATGGTCTGCTAATGGATTTTGGCTGATAGCAGGAGCCAAAAAATCAGAAGGAATAAGTTTTGAACCTTGATGAATAAGTTGATAAAAAGCGTGTTGCCCATTAGTACCCGGCTCACCCCAGATAATTGCTCCCGTTTGATAATTAACAACATTTCCATTTCTATCTACTGTTTTTCCGTTGCTTTCCATATCACCTTGTTGAAAATAAGCAGCAAATCGGTGTAAATATTGGTCATAAGGCAATAAAGCGTGGCTGTGTGCATCAAAAAAATTATTGTACCAAATACCTAATAAAGCCAAAATAACAGGGATATTTTCGTGAAAATCTTTCTCCGCCAAGTGTTTATCCATTTCAAAAGCACCTTCCAATAATTGTTCAAAATTCTCAAAACCTATCGCACACGCAATCGGCATACCTATCGCAGACCAAAGCGAGTATCTTCCGCCTACCCAATCCCAAAAACCAAACATATTTTGTGTGTCTATTCCAAATTTTTCGACTTCAGTTTTATTAGTAGAAAGTGCAATAAAATGTTTTTTGATGTGTTCATTGTCTTTTGCAACAGATAAAAACCAATTTTTTGCAGAATTAGCATTGGTCATTGTTTCTTGTGTAGTAAATGTTTTAGATGCAACAATAAACAAAGTAGTAGCAGGATTTACTTTTTTGAGCGTTTCGACAAGATGTGTGCCATCTATATTCGAAACAAAATGTACTTTGATAGTTGATTTTTGATAAGGTTTTAATGCCTCTGTAACCATTACAGGTCCTAAATCAGAACCTCCAATACCAATATTGACAATATCTGTGATGGCTTCGTTGGTAAATCCTTTCCATTCGCCTGTGTTAATTTGAGTAGAAAAAACTTTCATTTTTTGTAATACATCATTAATATCAGGCATAATATCTTTTCCACTTTCAAAAACTGGAGTATTACCACGATTTCGTAAAGCAGTATGTAAAACAGCACGATTTTCAGTTGCATTGATTTTTTCACCATCAAACATTGCCTTGATTGCTTCTTTCAAATGGGTTTGTTTTGCCAAATCAAAAAGAAGATTCATTGTTTTTTGTGTAATAATATTTTTTGAATAATCAATTAAAATATCTTCAAACAAAAGTGAAAATTGGCTAAATCTTTCTTTATCTTCTTCAAATAAATTTCTAAGATTTATTTTTTTGAGTAACTTTGCTTCTTCTTCGAGTGCTATCCAAGCCTCTGTTGTTGTAGGATTTATTTTTGGAAACATTGTTTTTTATTGTTTTTTATTGTTTTTATTTAAGGAATTATATTAAAGTCTGTAAAAACAAATCAACAAGCTAAAGCCCATTGTTACATTGTTATTGTGATACAACTTTTATTATTGATACTGAAACAAATTATCTTCTTTTTTTTCTAAAATTTCTACTTTTATGATAGCATCAAGGTTTAATTCTCCATAAATATGTGGAAATTCATCATTAGTATCCGTTGCTAATTCATATTTGAGCGGTGCAGTCAATAATTTTTCATCAATCAAAAGAAGTAAAATTTTTTCAAAATCTTTAAAAAATATATTGGCACTGCGGTTTACTTGATTTCTTTTAGAGGCGTGAATAAATCCTTCGATTTCCAAAGATTCAGTCGTATAAAACCCTTTTTCTTGCGCAGATTCCCAATGAGATAATGTTGTGAGATGATAAATCATTTTTTTATAACCATTTAAAATTAAAAATATTTGCAAAAATACCATTATTTTTTTAAAAATTATACTATTTTTAAAAACATTTTTAGAAAATCATAGTTAGTTTTTGAAAATAATATGCTGATTGTGAAAAAAATTACTAAAAAAATTACTTTATTCTTACAAGAAAATTTTGGTTTTGATAATAGAGAAATCAAAGGCTTTTTTGTTTTATTATTATTGATGATTTTTTTTCTTCTTTTACCTTTTTTAGTTGATTTTCTTTGGAATAGCCCTAAAAAAACACCCAATTCTGAAAAATTAGATGAAATCGTTGCACAACTCACTCAAATTGACACCACAGACGAGCAATACACGCCTTATGTAACTTATCCAAAATATCAAAAGAAAAAATATACAAAAAAAGAAAAAATAAATAAAAATGTTCCAAAAGAATTATTTGAATTTAATCCTAATGAAATTAGTATTGAACAGTGGGAAAAATTAGGTTTACGTAATAAAATCGCACAAAATATCCGAAAATATATCGAAAAAGGCGGTAAATTTAGAAACAAAGAAGCACTTAAAAAAGTATATGGATTTCCTGAAGAATTGTATGAAGAATTAGAGCCTTATATCAACATTCCAAAGGAAGAAAAGAAAGAAAATTATGCAGAAAATCCAAACAAAAAAGAAAAAATAATTGCTAATTTTGATTTGAATTTGGCTGATACTACTACTTTGATGCAAATTAGTGGTGTTGGATTAAAAACTGCACTCAATATCATAAAATACAGAGAAAAATTGGGTGGATTTACTTCATTAGACCAATTAAATGATGTTTATATCTTGAAAAAAAGACCTGAAGTAATAGAAGAAATCAAAAAATATGCAGAAATTAACCAAAATTCTATTCAAAAAATTCTGATTAATAGCATTTCAGAAGAAGAATTAAGCAAAAATATTCATTTTAAAGGCGGAATGGCAAAAATTATTATCAACTATAGAAAACAGCATGGAAAATATAAAAATATTGCTGATTTTAAACCTATCAAAATCGTTACTCCCGAATTTTTAGAAAAAATAGCCCCTTATTTGTCTTATGATTAGCAATTTTGGTTCTACTAAGATTTATACCGAAAATAAAAATTGTAGTACACACTTTTAGTGTGTCGACACACTAAAAATGTGTACTACAATTACTCAATAGAAGAAACGTATAAAATTTAGTAGAACTCAATTTTTATAATTCACCTTGCCAAGCAAAATAATACAATATTGGAATAAAAATAATACATAGAAAACTGACTAACTGAACTTTTTTGAGGTATTGTAGATAAAATTGTATCGAAAAATCTAATTTTTTTTGTACTAAAACACTTGCAAATTCTGCAATATTTGTCCAAGCAAACGCAATCCACATACCAAACCAAACAAAACCAATTCCATTGTATTCCCAAAAAAACATATCAAACAAACATAAATGATTAGGTAAACCATAAATGTATTTTACAAAGAAGTTTTGAAGAAAAAAAAGACTAAAATAAATAATTGCAAAACTGCTTATTGTTTTTATTACTATTTTATTTTTTATAAAAAAATACATTATATTCCAAACAAAAAGACAAAAAACAAACAAGAATATCATTAAATTAAAAGAAGAAAACTCGTGTGTATGCTCAAAGTTTTGTTCATTTCCTAAAAAAACTACACTGCAACAAGTCGTAATTATATTAGGCGTAAGATTATAAAAGTATAAAAAACTAAGAATAATATCAGCACTCAAAAAAACCCAAGCAGGCAATAAAAAGTAATATTTGAAAGAAGTAAGTGGAAAATTAGGGCTTTTATTGTCTAAATATTCAAAAGTAATGAAAATTGCGTAAATAATTATACTTGATAATTTAATCCATAAAGTTACATTGCCATACGCATTTGCATTGAGCGTGCCTGTTGCACACATTGCGCCACGTATAAGCGTAGGAAAATGTTGATTGACAGTTTGTAAAAAAAAGAGTAGTACAAATAATTGCATTATCAAAATCATATACGCAATCGTACCTACTAAATAGGTTTTTCTTTCAAGATTGATTTGCAAAGAAGCATTGCTATTTATATTCCAATTTCTTATAATAGCAATGCTTATAATTGTAGAATAAGATAATAAAATCCAGCTACCAATTTGCGTTGTAAATTGTGCAATAACCCAATAATCTGTGAGCATTTTATTTGTGTCTTTCCTTCAAAATATCAATAATTTCGTCTAATTTTGTATTTTTTGCTTCCAATAATATCAAAAAATGAAACAATAAATCAGCACATTCATTTTTGAATAAATCAGCATTATCATCTTTTGCCTCTATCACTACCTCGATGGCTTCTTCTCCTACTTTTTGTGCAATTTTATTGATACCTTTTTCGAATAATTTTTTGGTATAAGAATTTTCATCTGTTGAATTTTTCCTTTCCTTAATAATTGCTTGTAATTTATCTAAAAAATTAGTTTCATTTTTTTCGTTAAAACAAGTTTCGTTGCCTGTATGACAAACCACACCTTTTGGTTTTGCATAAATTAAAAGTGCGTCATTATCACAATCAGGTAATATTTTTTGAAGGATTAGAAAATTGCCTGATGTTTCTCCCTTTGTCCAAAGTCTATTTTTAGAGCGACTAAAAAAAGTTACTTGATGAGTATCAATGGTTTTTTGTAGTGCTTCTTGATTCATATATGCCTGCATCAAAACTACTTTTGTATCGCTATCTTGGACAATTACAGGCAATAAACCATCTTTATTTTTGTTAAAATCTAAATTCATAAATGGGTAAAAAAAAATTTGTTGCAAATTTAGTTTATTTTTTCTTAAAAATGAAAAAAAATATTATCTCTCTGTTTTTTATGTTATATTTGCAAATATTTTAAACGATAATAAAATAATGCAGATGAACAAATATATTTTTATTTTAATTTTTTTGATGAATTACTCCTCTGTTTTTGGTCAAAATAAAGAGAAAAATGCTATTTTTCAAATTATGAGCGAACAAGAAAAGGCTTGGAACAATGGAAATTTAGAAAAATTTATGGACGGATATTGGAAAAATGATAGTTTACAATTTATTGGCAAGAATGGGATTACGTATGGTTGGAAAAATACTTTACAAAATTACCAAAAAAATTATGCGACACCTGAAGCAAGAGGAAAACTGACATTTTCAATTTTACATTTTCAATTTATTAACAAAAAAAATGCGTTTATGATTGGAAAATGGACAATACAAAGGCAAGATAATTCTATTTTGCAAGGACATTTTACTTTGGTGTGGAGAAAAATTGATAAATTTTGGAAAATAATCGCAGACCATTCAAGTTAAAACATAAATATTACTAAAAAAATGGCAAATAAAAAACAAGAATATGCCAATGCGTATGATAAAATTTTGAAAGAAAATATTTTTGAAACTATCAAACCGTTTTTGAAACAAATGCTTGGAATAGATATTGAAAACAAAAAAATAGAGTATATTCCAACAAGTTTACAAAAAACATTAGAAGTAGAAGCGGATTTTTTAGGTAAAATAATTCATCAAAATAAAAAAGATGATTTTATTTTGCATCTTGAGTTTCAATCACAAGATAATTTAAAAATGGAAAATAGAATGTTATTTTATCAAGGTTTTTTGAGATTAAAATATACTATTCCAATTCAGCAATACGTTATTTATTTAGGAAAAGGAAAATCAAAAATGAAATCTTTTATCAAAGATAAACTTTTAGATTTTGAATATAATTTGATTAATTTTCAAGATTTTGATATTAATTATTTTATTGAATCCAACATTCCAGAAGTAGTTATTTTAGGTATATTGGCAAATTATAAAGGTGAAAATACTGACAAAATTGTTGATAAAATTCTTCAAAGAATAACCGCTACTGAAATAGACGTAACTAACCAACAAAAATATGTGCAACAATTAGAAATATTATCTAATTTGAGAGATTTACAAGCAACAATTAAACAAAAAATAAATAATATGGCTTTTGTATATGATTTAAAAAACGATATTCGTTTTAAGGAAGGACAACAGGAGGAGCGTCAGAAAAATGAGGCAGAGCGTCAGAAAAATGAGGCGGAACGTCAAAAATCTATTTTAAAAATGTATCAAAAAAAAATATCTTTGTTTGATATTGGTGATATTTTGAATATCAGCAAAGAAGAAGTAGAAAAAATTATTAAAAATCAATAAAAAAGTTTGAAACTATTTATTTTTGATTTGAGAGATTTACAAGCAACAATTAAACAAAAAATAAATAATATGGCTTTTGTATATGATTTAAAAAACGATATTCGTTTTAAGGAAGGACGTGAAATTGGACAACAAGAGGAACGCCAAAAATATGAAGCAGAAATTCAAAAATACAATATTGAACGTCAAAAATCTATTTTAAAAATGTATCAAAAAAAAATATCTTTGCTTGATATTGCTGATAGTTTGAATATAAGCAAAGAAGAAGTAGAAAAAATTATTAAAAATCAATAAAAAAAAATTTAAAACGTTTATTTGTAAAAAAATAAACGTTTTTATATTCTAAAAAAATATCTATTTTCATTAACTAAAAAATTATGTGTGGTATCACAGGTATTTATTCATACAACGAAGTTGGACGTATTTCCAGCATTTTTTTACAAGCTTCTTTAGACGAACTCAAACAAAGAGGACCTGATTATCAAAATTCTCATTTAGATTATTTTGTGAATTTAGGACACGCACGATTAGCCATTATTGACCTCAATGCTGCTTCTAATCAACCTTTTCAAGATGAAAACAAAAGATTTACAATTATATTTAATGGTGAAATTTATAATTACAAACAAATCAAACAAGAATTACAAAATTTAGGACATCAATTTAGAACTGAATCAGATACTGAAGTACTTTTAAAAGCCTATATGCAATGGGGAACAGATAGTTTTCAAAAATTAAATGGTTTTTTTGCTTTTGCTATCTACGATAATGAAACCAATGAAATGATTTTGGTCAGAGATAGATATGGCATTAAACCACTTTTGTATTTTGAAGATGATGATAAAATAGTTTTTGCTTCAGAAATGAAAGCCCTTTTAAAATATCGTATTCCTAAAAAAATAGATAAAGTGGCTTTGTATCAATATTTGCAATTGAATTATATTCCTCAAAATAGAAGTATTTTTGAAGGTGTAAAAAAGTTGGAAGCAGGGCATTATCTCAAAATTAAAAAAAGGGAACACCAAAAAAAATGTTATTATCAATTACCAAATACTAATGCACTCAATTTAACGATTTCATACAAAGATGCTCAAAAAAAATTGCGAGAATTATTAGATGACGCTATTCAACTGCGAATGGTGGCTGATGTTCCGTTGGGTTGTTTTTTGAGTGGAGGAATTGATTCGTCAGTGATTACGGCATTGGCTTCCCAACATACCAAAAAATTACTCACTTTTTCTATTGGCTATAAAGATGAACCATTTTTTGATGAAACAAAATACGCACAATTAGTGGCAAATAAATATAAAACTGAACACACTGTTTTTTCGCTCACTAATCAAGATTTATATGAAGATTTATACAGTGCTTTAGATTATATTGATGAACCTTTTGCAGATTCTTCGGCTTTGGCAGTTAATATTTTGAGTAAATATACGAGAAGAAAAGTTACAGTAGCACTTTCGGGAGATGGTGCTGATGAATTATTTTCAGGTTATCAAAAACATTCGGGGGAGTTTTTGGCGAGGTCTACTGATTGGAAAGCCAGTATTGTCGAAAAATTATTACCACTTTGGAAAGCCTTGCCACAATCAAGAAATGGTTTTTTGAGCAATAAAATTCGTCAATTTAAACGATTTGCAGAAGGGAGAAAATTAACAGCAAAAGAAAGATATTGGCAATGGGCAACTTTTGCCTCTGAAAAAAATGCACTTGATTTATTAAGCAATGATTTTCAACCTGAAATCAATGATTATCAAAGAGATAAAGAAGCAATATTACAATTTATTAACAATGAAAATAAAGATGAAAACGCTTTTAACGAAGTTTTGAGGGCTGATTTGGGTTTAGTTTTGCCTTCGGATATGCTTACAAAAGTAGATTTGATGTCAATGGCAAATGCTTTGGAAGTAAGATGTCCTTTTTTAGATTATCGTTTGATGGATTTTGTGAGTCAATTACCTGTTAGTATGAAAATTGATAAAAGTATTCGCAAAAAAATATTACAAGATACTTTTAGAAATGATTTGCCACCTGAATTATACAAACGTCCTAAACATGGTTTTGAAGTGCCTTTGTTAAAATGGTTTAGAACAGATTTGAAAAGCAAAATAGAAAATGAATGGTTGAATGATGAATTTATCAAAGAACAAAATATATTTTCTGTAAAAGCAATTCAACAACTCAAACAACAATTATTTTCAAATAATCCTGCTGATGCACACGCAAGCGTTTGGGGAATTATTGTCTTTCAATATTGGTACAAAAAATATTTTTTATAAGAAATATAGACTACTATACAATTTATCCAACTCTCCAAAAGTTTAAAACTTTTGGAGAGTTAAGAAAACATAAAATTTACTTGCCTTATTTCTTTAAAGCCATTAAAATATTATTTTTTAGATTTTTATAAGCATTTCTTGTTCCTTCTTGTGAATAAACAATTTTATGATTTTTATCTAAAACAAAAAAGGCAGGAAATCCATTCATTATTTTATACAAAAGAACTAAATCATCATCACAAATTACATTTGTATAAAATACTCCTCCCGCAAACCTTTTGAGATGTTTGACTATGTTTTCTTTTGATTTGTCAAGGGCAATACCTATAAAAACTACTTCTTTACTCTCAAATTCTTTTTGTAATTTTTTTAGACTTGGTAAAAATGCTACGCAGGGAGGGCAAGATGTATTCCAAAAATCAATTACTACTATTTTATTTTTGAAATCTGATAATTTGACCATTTCATCATTGAGAATATTGGGTAATTCCCAATGAGGTGCAAGTGTATCTTTGAGCGTTAAATTTTCGTTTATAAATCTATTATAAATTTTTGGCAATGGTATATTATAAACACTCAAATTTTCTAAGGCATCAAGATTATATTCTGCTTGTTTAAAAACTATCAACTCATAAATATTATCAAGTTCTTTTTCTTCGTTGTTGTATATCAATTTTTCTATCCAAAAAGTTTCTATATTGACATACAAAGTATAATTTTTACAAGAAATGATATAATGACTTTTGTTTTGTGTTATTTCTTTAATATTTTTTCTGATTTTTTTAAAAAAAGATTGGGTATTCACGTGTGGCAAATGCTTGTATTGCCTTCCTGCTCCTGCTTCCTTTGCTCGCAAAGTACCATAAGCCATATCATTTGTTGGTGTTTTGAATAAGTTATATAAATTTTTATCATTCTTTTTTTTTAATTCGTATAGTTTTATTTTTTTACAATGGTCAAGAGGTACATCTACTCGTTCTACTTTGTAGAAAAGTTTACCTGTTTGTTTATGATGTTTCAAATCTACATTATAAACAAGCGTATCCGATTTAGACATTTCTTTTTGATAAAAATCATACTTTATGCTGCAGTTCTTAATTTTTAAGTAATTATTTTCTGTTTTATTTATGATTTCTTCGATTTGTTTTTGTTTATTTTGTGCTATTGTAAAGTTGTAGCATAAAATAAAAACAATAAAAAGTATAGTTTTCTTTTTCATGATTATTGATTTTTAATATAATGTAACAACACTTCTTAGAAATGAATTGTTTTTAAGTTAAAGAAAATGCCTTTTGTCTTGCAAGATTTTAAAAGCGTGCAAAGAAAAAAAAATAGAATACAAATTTTTTAAAGTAATTAACAAAAATTCAACATATTTTTTTGTTAATTATTTCATTATTGTATCGTCAAAAAGTGTAACAAAGTCTATATTTTGATTAGAGTAAAAATTTTATATCAACTCTCCAAAAGTTTAAAACTTTTGGAGAGTTAAGAAAACATAAAATTTACTCGGCTTATTTCTTTAAAGCCATTAAAATATAATACTTTTATGGCATCTCCCTATTTTTTTATCAATAAATTTTTATTATTTGGTATTTTTTGTATATTTGCAAACTTATTTATTATACTATGAACAATCAATTATTACTTACTTTCAATGATACAAAAAAAATGAATGTTTTTTTAGCATTTATTGAACATTTGGATTTTATTGAAAATATTGAAAAAATAGAAAATGAAGATTTGACAATTACAGAACAAAATTTTGAAATTGAATTGATTGAACCTATTGATGCCCCAAAAAATAACGACTATTCTGTAGAGGAAATAACAAACTTTGCTTCGCAATTTCCCACAAACTATCTTTGGAAAGCCCAAGATATAGATACTTATTTCCCAAAAGATTTAAAAATTAGCGTACAAATCATTCAAAATCAATTATTTATTATGGCTTCTCCAAATTTTACTCATCAAGTTATTTCTGAAGAATTAGGTTTTCAAATGGGTTCTTTTATTCGCACTCATCAATTAGGAAAATTATTGTATGCACCCATAGATACTATTTTAGACGAAGATAATTTGGTACAGCCTGATATTTTATTCATTGCCGTAAAACGTTATACAATTATCGAAAGTGGAAAAATCAAAGGCTCGCCTGATATAGTGGTTGAAATATGGTCGCCCGCCAATAAGAAAAAAGAACGAGATGCCAAACACGATTTATACGAAAAAAATCAAATTACAGAATATTGGCAAATTTTTCCCAAAAAACAAAAAGTAATCATCGAAACAATGAATGAAAACGGAGAGTATAAAATTTTTTCAAAAGCTACCAAAAAAGGTACACTTTATTCCAAAGTTTTAGAAGGTTTTACGATAGAAACTGAAAGTTTGTTTGAGAATATAAAAGAGAATGAAATGGTGGAGGGAAAATGAAATCACTGCTTTTAATAACCTTAGAACTCTCCAAAAGTTTAAAACTTTTGGAGAGTTAAGAAAACATAAAGTTTACTTGGCTTATTTCCACGCCCTCGCTTGTGTCCCACAAGGGAATGTTGTAACAAACGAGTCTTATACTAACCTCGACTGCTTGTGGGACACAAGCAGGGGCAATTGGTTGTATAAATACATATTTTTCTTAAAATTTCAAAGATATACACATCGGAAAGTGTTTTTGGGAGATTTGTCATTTTGAGCGAAGCGAAAAATCTAACTTTTCGTTCACAGAACGCTATTCAATGGTGAAGATGCTTCACTTCGTTCAGCATGACAAAAGTAGTATGTTTTATTGAATAATTTTCATTTAGTCCAAAGTCTAATTTATTTATACTCTTTAAAAACAATAATTTTTTTATAAAATAAATGTAATATTTCAATAGCTTGTTATACATATTACTTCAAAAGAAATCATATATCCTCTAACAAAAATATTTATGGTAAGGAAAATTTTCATCGGATTGATAATAACAGGTTTTATATTATTATCCTTTTGGTTAAGTGCTTATTTTTATAATAAAAGTGTTTCAGACCCAATTATTCATAAAACTGAAAAAGCATTTTATACAGATATTGTCAAGAAAACAGTAGCAACAGGCTCAATTGTGCCACGCAGAGAAGTGCAAATCAAACCACAAGCATCAGGAATTGTAGAGGCTTTGTATGTGCAAGCAGGCGAGCCTGTGAAAGCAGGACAGTTGATTGCAAAAGTACGTTTAGTGCAAAGTATTTCAGGGAAAAACAATGATATGATTAACTCCAATAATTCTAAAAATATGTTGGACAATGCTACAATTAACCTAAAAAATGCCCAAATTGAACATGATAGACAAAAAAAACTATTTGATGAAAAAGTAATTTCTGAACAAGAATACAATCGTAATCTTGTGGACTTAAACCTAAGAAAAGAAGGCGTAAGAACTGCTGAAGAAAATATGTTGTTAATCAATCGCGGAATATTACAAAATTCGGGCGGTATTGCCAATGAAATTTATTCTACAGTAGAAGGAACAATTTTAGATGTGCCTGTAAAAGTAGGAAGTTCAGTTGTAGAACGTAATAATTTTAATGAAGGAACAACCATAGCCATTGTTGCTGATATGAATTCTTTGGTTTTTGAAGGGAAAATTGACGAATCAGAAGTTGGAAAACTCAAAGAAGGTATGAATTTAAAACTTAATATTGGTGCAATTGCTGATAAATCTTTTCCTGCTCAACTCGAGTATATTTCTCCTAAAGGAATTGAAAAGGAAGGAGCGATTAAGTTTGATATTCGTGCCAAATTACAATTAGAGTCAGGTGATAAATTACGTGCAGGCTATAGTGCAAGTGCTGATATTGTTTTGGACAATAAAAAGAAAATATTAGCTATCAAGGAAAGTATGTTGCAATTTGGAAAAGGTGAAAAAGGCAAAGACAGTGTTTTTGTAGAAATAGAAACTTCTAAGAATAAATTTGCAAAAAAATTGATTAAAACAGGTATTTCTGATGGATTAAATATCGAAATTTTATCAGGAGTTACAGAAAAAGATAAAATTAAAATCCCTGCGGAACAAAAAGATAAAGATAAGAAAAATAATTAGTAATTTAATTTTACTTTTGTTTTTTTATAAGAAATAAAAAATTACATATAAAAATAAAATTATATGCAATTTTTTTTATTCATTAATAAAAAAGTATATTGATTTTATCAACTACACAATGCTAATAACCACCTCTAAACTGATATGTTTGAGCAACTTTATCAATGGCAACAATATAAGCAGCAATACGCATAGAGGTATTGTATTTAAGAGAAGCTTCATATACCTTTTCAAAAGCATCTTTCATAATACGGTCGCTACGGCGTTCCACTCTTTCTTGTGTCCATTTATAACCCAAGCGATTTTGTACCCACTCAAAATAAGAAACAGTTACACCACCTGCATTTGCCAAAATATCAGGAATTGCTAAAATACCTTTTTCATTGATAGTTTTATCTGCACCTGCCGAAGTAGGTCCATTTGCACCTTCTACGATAAGTTTTGCTTGAATTCTTGATGCGTTTTCATCAGTAATAACATCTTCTTTGGCTGCAGGAACTAATACATCAACTTTTAGTTCTAATAAGGCATCATTAGTGATTTTTTCACCACCTTTATAACCTTCTAAAACTCTGTTGTTTCCTTCTACGAATTTCATTGCATCAGCAATATCAATTCCTTTTTCATTATAATAACCACCTGTATGGTCGCTAATCGCCACTATTTTTACTCCTCTTTCGTGCAATAATCTTGCGGCATGTGAGCCTACATTTCCAAAACCTTGTACGGCTGCTGTAGATTTGAATGGATTTAATTTTAATTTTTCCATACCCGCCAATGCACAAACCATTACGCCACGTCCTGTTGCTTCTGTTCTTCCTAATGAACCTCCTAAAACCAATGGTTTTCCTGTTACAACTGCTTGCACAGTCATTCCTTTTGCCTTTGAGTATTCGTCCATCAACCAAGCCATTTCTCTTGGGCTTGTTCCCATATCAGGTGCAGGAATATCTTTATCAGGTCCAAAAACATCTAACATAGATTGCGTATAAGCGCGCATTAGTCTTTCTAACTCACCAACAGACATTTCTCTTGGATTGCAAGTTACGCCACCTTTTGCACCACCATAAGGAATATCAACAACGGCACATTTCCAAGTCATCCACGCGGCTAACGCTCTTACTTCATCGAGATGCACATCTGGGGCAAATCTAATTCCACCTTTTGAAGGACCTAAAATATTTGAGTGCAATACACGATAGCCTTCAAATACTTTTACTTTTCCATTGTCCATAGTGATTGGCAAACCAACTACTACTTGACGATAAGGAACTTTTAAAATATCGTACATTTCATTGCTAATGCCTAAGTGTTTGACAGCTTCATCAAAACGAGACATCATTGAGAGCAAAGGATTTTCTTTATCCTTGATAGGTGCGGGTTCTAAATATGACATATATCAAAAAATTATGAATTTTAGAATTTCAAAAAAAAATTGTTTTGCAAAGATATATTATTTTTTTGATATTATGCAAACGTTTCCAAAAAAATAGTATAATTTAAAGAATAAATTGTAAAAATAAATGTTTTTGAATTGTTTTTACTCAAAAACTCACTCAAAAATTAAAAATATTGATAAGGTAATAAATAATTTTTTACATAATCATCAATGCCTTCTTCTAAAGAATAAAATCCTTCTTTGTAGCCAATATCAGTTAATTTCTGCATATTTGCTTCTGTAAAATATTGATATTTATCACGAATATCCAAAGGCGTATCTATAAAACTAATGCTTTCTTCGATATTCATAGCCTTAAAAGTATTTTTGACTAAATCCAAAAAAGTACGTGCTTTTCCACTTCCTAAATTATAAATACCTGAATTTTTGCGGTGGTGCATCAAAAAATAACATACCTTGATGACATCTTTTACATATACAAAATCTCTCATTTGTTCTCCATCTCTAAAATCGGGGTGATGAGAACGAAAAAGATTCATTTTTCCTGTTTTCTGAATTTGTTGAAAAGCGTGCCAAATCACAGATGCCATTCTATTTTTATGAAATTCATTTGGACCATACACATTAAAAAATTTTAAACCTGCCCAAAAAAAAGGTTGTTCTTTTTGTGCCAATGCCCATTTATCAAAATCATTTTTTGAATCTCCATAAGGATTTAAAGGCACTAATTGATTGATTTTACTTTCGTCATCATCATAACCATTTTCACCATTGCCATAAGTAGCCGCTGACGAAGCATATACCAGAGGTATTTGATAATCGATACAAGATTTCCAAACTTTTTTGGTATAATCTAAATTTAGTTCGTTAAAAATCTCGATATTAAATTCAGTGGTGTCAGTTCTGGCTCCAATATGAAAAATAAATTCGACTTGTTTATAATTTTTATCCAGCCATTCAAAAAAAACATTTCTTTCTACAAATTCTTGGATATTTTTGTTTTGATAATTATTTTTTTTGTCTAATTTTGAAAAATCATCAACAGCAATAATGGCTTTAAAATTGTTTTGATTCAAATAACTTATCAAACAACTTCCAATAAAACCTGCGGCTCCTGTAACTACTATCATTTTTAATAAATATTTATTTCAAAAAAATTATATGAAGTGCAAAGGTAATTTTTTTATCAAAGAAAAAAAAATCTTTTAAAATAAATTACCTACCGCTTCTAATTATTTTTTGCGTGTTGGCAAAGAAATCATAAACTCTAATACAATCGCTTCGTTTTCTCGTTTCATATTATTAGGAAATTTATAACCAAAAATCAAAACATGATGTTTGATATCGAATTGAACTGCCGCAATCAAAGCCGCTAAATCATGATTACCTGAATACCAATCAGCCACTAAACTCACATTTCCAAATAAATGTTGTTCAAAACCAAGCATAACACTCAAAGGTCTGATAGGCGTTTGTGTAATGATGCCTTGTTCTGTGGTTTGTCTTCTAAATCCAAAAGATTGTTCTGTACCATAACTCAACCCTGATGTAATGCGTGTTTTTAATTTTGGTACTCTAAAACTGAAATGACTATATAACCAATAGCCCACATCTTTTCTTGGAATAGAATAAAGTAAATTTCCGCCTGCTGTGATTTTTGTTTCCCAGTCATTTTTTTTGAGAGGAATAACGTGTTTTCCACCAAGTCCCAACGACAAATTAGTAGAACCTTCATTATTCATGTTATTGAATGCAAGAGTTAGTTCTGTTCTTGGATTGATACCATAACATAGAAAATTAAAGCTATTCCAAGTGTTAGGTTTTTGAAAAAAATTGACTTGACTTTCGTGGGTTATTTCTATGTTTCCTTTTTCAGCAATGTCTGCTGAGGGAATACCAACGATTAAAGATTGTGAAAGTAGACGAGAAATTGAAAAAAAAAGAACGAATAAAATAATTTTGGAGTAATACATATTTTAAAATAATTAAACAGCTCTGCATCGCTCATTGCTGAAAAATCAGCAATTGTAATCTTGTGTAATCCGACATTAACTAATGTTCCTAC
>RDZP01000137.1 GCA_004294005.1 Cytophagia bacterium | reverse complement strand
GAGTGTGCAAAGGTCTGGATAATATTTTATATATCCAAACTTTTTACCAACTATTTTTTAAAATAAATTGTAAACTAATCATTATCAAGGAAATAGAAAAATAAAGACTAATCATATATATAATATATATACTAAGTATAAGTAAGTAGAAAATTTAATTATTATCATTTGTTTGTTTTTTTCATTTTTTTAGATTAAAATTGCAGAACAAATACATCTTTTTAATTTTAGTTTTATGTTTAAAATCTCTCAAATCCTTTATACTACTGATGCTATTAATACAGGTGGTAGAAAAGGACATGTCAATACCTCTGATGGCGTATTGGATATGGACGTAAGAATGCCTGCAGTTGGCAGCAAATATACAAACCCTGAGCAACTTTTTGCGGCAGGATATGCTTCTTGTTTTAATGGTGCTATTGCTGCGGTGGCTCAAGGTCGTAGTGTGGAGGGTTCAGAAGTTACTGCTAAAGTTACTTTTGGAAAATCAGAAGAAGGCGGTTATGGATTGGCTGTTGTTTTAGAAGTTAAATTACCTCATTTAAGCCACGAAGAAGCGCATAAATTAGTAGAAACTGCTCATCAAGTTTGTCCATATTCAGTGGCAACTCGTGGTAATATCGAAGTATCTCTTAAAATAGTTGAATAAATATTAATTTATTTTTACATTTTTGTATTCGCGATAGGGATAGAAGCAGTATTGCAGAGACAAAAAGAGAGAAAAACGAAGGTTTCCGAAGTTTTTTCTCTCTTTTTTGGCTCTGTGCTTGCACGATAGCCCGTAATCGCCCAAATTTATTTCTTTTTTTAGACAGGATTTCAGGATTTGCAAGATTTTCCTTCTTTTTAGACAGGATTTCAGAATTTGTAAGATTTTCCTTCTTTTTAGACAGGATTTCAAGATTTGCAGGATATTTTTTACGTTTTTTATTTTCATTTATTAATTCATTATTTATAAATAATTTGTTATGTTATCTTTAAAATCTAAATTGCCTGCAGTCGGCACGACTATTTTTTCGGTAATGTCTGCCTTAGCCAACGAAGTGGGTGCTGTTAATCTTTCACAAGGATTTCCTGATTTCGAAGCCAATCCAAAAATGATAGATTTAGTAAATGAATCTATGAAAAAAGGACTCAATCAATATGCACCAATGATTGGTGTGGCAACATTACGAGAGACAATTGCAGAAAAAACTCGTTTTTTGTATGGTGCTTCTTGTGATGCTGATACTGAAATCACAGTAGTTTCAGGAGCAAGTGAGGCTATTTTTGATGCTTTGGCTTGTATTATTAGTCCTAATGATGAAGTAATTATTTTAGAACCTGCTTATGATTTATATTTGCCTATTATTACGCTTTTTGGTGGGAAGGTAATTCCTATTAGTTTAGATAGTAATTATCAAATTCCTTTTGAATTACTCAAAAATGCTATTAACCCAAAAACAAAAGCATTATTGATTAACTCGCCTCATAATCCAACAGGTGCAATTTTGAAAAAAAATGATTTAGAACAATTAGAAAAATTGTTGGAAAATACAGATATAGTTTTGATAAGTGATGAAGTATATGAACATATTATTTTTGATGGACAAAGCCATGAAAGCGTGATGAAATACCCAAAGTTAAGAGAAAGAAGTTTTGTAGTTTCTTCATTTGGAAAAACATATCATACAACAGGTTGGAAATTAGGCTATTGTATCGCTCCGCCAGCATTGACAAAGGAATTGAGAAAAGTACATCAATTCAATACTTTTTCTACCAATACACCTATGCAGTATGCAATGGCTGAATTTTTGAAGTCAAAAGAAGAATATTTGCATTTACCTGATTTTTATCAAGAAAGACGTGATAAATTCAAAAAAATGTTAGAAGCAACACCTTTCAAAATTTTACCTTGTGAAGGTACTTATTTTCAATTGGTGAGTTATGCACATTTATCTGATGAAAAAGATACAGATTATACAGTAAGACTGACTAAAGAAGCAAAAGTAGCAACAATTCCTATTTCTGTTTTTTATCGTAATCAAACAGACAGAAAAGTAATTCGCTTTTGTTTTGCAAAAAAATATGAAACATTAGAAAAAGGAATTGAAAATTTATTAAAATCAAAAGACAAACTTTATCAAAAATAAAAAGTAGATATAAAAAAACAACACTTATTTTTTGAATAAGTGTTGTTTTTTTTATATCTTTATACAAAATAAAATTATCCTAATTTGAATTTTACAGGAATAACCATTTTTTGTCTTACATTTTTACCTCTTTGTTTGGCTGCTTTCCATTTTGGCGAGGTTTTCAAAACTCTCACTGCCTCGTCATTACAACCTCCATCGTTAACGATTGGTTTTTTTACTTTTACACCAGTCAATTCACCGCTTTTTTCGATGACAAACTCTAAGTAAACAGTTCCTTCAATACCTTGTCTGCGTGCCATTTTTGGATATTTAATATTTTCAGACAAAAATTTATAGAATTCTTTTTGACCTCCAATAAACTCTGCTTGTTCTTGCAATTCGTGAGGGTCAAAGAGTTTATTATCATCTTCTACTTCTTCTTTTTTTGGTGGAGCAACAGATGTTTCTTCAGCAGGTTTTTCTACTTTTACTTGTTCAGTAGGTTTTTCTTCAGTTGTTTCCTCGATGAATTTTTCCACTTTTTTCTCATCAGGCACCTCTTTGATTTCAGGTGCTTGAATTGCTTGTGGCGGTGGTGGTGGTGGTTGGTCTGTTGGTGGTGGCTCTACAATTGAATTATCTGTTGTATCTACCGCTTTTTTGAGCGATAAAGCATCAGCAGACAATGACTGAACGAAGCTCAATTCGAATGCAGTCAATACCAAAACCATACTTGTTATCAAACCAATTCCAAAAAACAAACCTACTTGTCGGTTAAGATTTACTTTGGGGTCTTTTTTTTCTTCCATTGTAATTAGTTTTTATTTAATGTTTTATAATTATTTTAATTATTATTATTTTTTATTTACCATTTTATCTCATTTAGTAATTTGGTAAATTTTGCTTTGTTACTTTAAATCTAAATTAGTAATGCAAAAATAACTAATATTTTAGTTATTTCCAAATTTTTTTCAATTTATTTTCGAAAATAAATTTATTTTTTTGTATATTAATAAAAAAATTAAAATTCCGATTGAAATTCCAATAAAATTGGCAAGGCTATCTAAGATTTGAAAATATTGATATAAAAAATAAAATTGCCAAAGTTCAAGAATTATTGCAAAAATACCACAAATTATTATACTATATTGCATTGGATTGTATTGTATCATTTTTGATTTTGATTGTTTTGCAAATCCAACTGTTGTTATAAAACTTAGAACAATAAATTGAACACAGTGTGCAAACTTATCAAAAGGCAGCCAACCCGCCATTTGTAAGTCAGGCAAAGATTGGTTACGATACAAATTCAAAAAAAACAAAATAATTCCTAATAAAAAGGCAAATAAATTGTAACGTGAATACATTTTTTTAATCTAAAATTATCCTACCAATGCTGAATATTGTTCTGACTTCATCAAAGCATTTAGTTCATCAGTGTTTGTAACTCTTACTTTTACCAACCAACCTTCTCCATAAGCGTCATTATTGACCTTATCAGGAGTTGAATTTAATTCTGTATTGAAAGATAAAATTTCAGCCGAAACAGGCAAATATAAATCAGAAACGGTTTTTACGGCTTCTACTGTTCCAAAAACTTCATTCTGGGCGAGTGTTTGTCCTACTGTTTCAATTTCGATATATACAATATCACCTAATTCTTTTTGTGCATAATCAGTAATTCCGATAAATGCAGTGTTGTCTGCTTCCAAACGCAGCCATTCGTGTTCTTTTGTATAATAAAGATTTTGAGGAATATTCATATAAAAATATGTAATAAAATGATAGTTCTAAAAATTTTGCTCAAAAGTGATAAAAAATATTGAATTATCAAAATGAAAATGAATATTTTTTTAAAAATATTTTATGAAATCATTTTTTATCCTAAAAATAGACCTTCAACTATCAATTATGAACCTCAATAATAATTAAAAAATCAATAATAATGAATTTGGGCAATTACGGGCTATCGTGCAAAGCACAGAGCCAAAAAAGAGAGAAAAAACTCGCAGAGCCTCGTTTTTCTCTCTTTTTGTCTCTGCAAGTCTGCTTCTATC
>RDZP01000045.1 GCA_004294005.1 Cytophagia bacterium | reverse complement strand
AAATTTATAGCAGGAGGCACGCGGATAACGCGGATTTTACGGATTTAAACGGATTTTTTATTTTTGTAAATTTTATCCGTATAAATGTTAGAAGAACCAAATTTCATAAATCACGTTAGCTTCAAAGCCATTATGAACTACTTATAGGCTTTTAAATCTTTGATAATCCCTAAATTTGTAGATAAGGCTTGAAAAATTGTATCATTTATGACTTTTCCCAAGTTTATAGTAGATAAAAAAAATAAGATTACTTCTCAGTAATCTTATTTTTTTATTTTAAAAATATTAGAAATTTAATAGCCAGGATTTTGTCGCATATTTGGATTAGCATCTAATTCACGTTGTGGAATAGGTAGATGCATAAATATCGGAGAAGTTGCTGGAACACTAAACGTTGGATCTGTAATACCAGTTACATTATGGTCAGTTCGTAACAAACCTAAATTTAGTCTTTTCAAGTCCATCCAAGTATGACCCTCTGCTACTAACTCGCGATTTTTCTCAGCCAATATTTTAATAATAGCTGTATTTTGCGAAACTAATGCCAAATCATCAACAGGTAAATTAGGCGTAATTCTACTATTCCTAATTAAATTATAATCTGTAGATGCTGTTGCTATTTGATTTAATCTTGCATTTGCTTCTGCTCTTATCAAATACATTTCAGATAACCTAATAACCTTTAAGTCTGCACGTCCAAAATCAGCTGCACTACCTCTGTATTTAACTAAATTTCTCGTTCCTGGTTGAGATGATGCACTTGTAGCGAAAAACGTTGTACCTCTTACATCATTTGTTGTATAACCACCTGTGAATGAACCTACTGCTCCAAATCTTATTAAATCATTTGCTTCTACCCAAAAATTAGAACCAAAAGATCCCTCTCCTTGAGCATATCTAAACTTGAATATAATTTCACCGGCGCTCTCTGCACTAGTCCACATAGTAGAATAACTTGTTCCTGTTTGTAAAGATAAACCTGAAGTATTTATAACACTTGTAGATTCTGTAACTGCGCTTGCCCATTCACCCCTATAGAGGTGAATACGTGCCTTTAGTGCCGTAAGTGCTAATTTTGAGATTCTTGCGATTTCAGAGTTAAATGAATTATTTATCAAATTTTGTGCTTGTGCAAGGTCAGAAAAAATTCCACTATAAACCTCATTGATTGTATTACGAGCTTTGCTATCAGTAGCTACAGCAGGTTCTGTATAATAAGGAACACCCAAGTCCCCTCCATTTGATGGAGAATATGCTTTTGCAAAACATCTTAATAAATCAAAATGTGCCATAGCACGTATGGCATAAGCCTCACCCAAAATTCTATTCCTTCTATCTCCTGTAAAAGTCGTAGATGGTAATCTCTTTATGATGATATTTGCTCTGTTAATGGCAGTATAAGCACCCGACCATATTCCTTGTGTTGTTCCATTATTTGCTAATATAGCATATTCATAAATACTTACTTGCGGACCACTTGGAGAAGTTCCAGTTTTAAAATTAGGGCCTAATAGTTCATCTACAAACATAAAAGTATTATAATAACCTCTTGCAGAAGCATAAGAAGCCATTAAAAGCGACTCATAATTATCTAAAGAAACAAGCGCTGTTTCTTCTGATATTAGGGTAGTAGGTTGAATGTCTACTACATCATTTAATTGCTGACAACCAAACATTGTGGTTAAAAAAAGCAACGAAATTATTTTTAGTTTTATAATTATTTTCATAATATTTATTTAAGCATTATTGAATGCCATTTATGTTTAAAATTTCACAGTTGCACCAATATTAAATACACGAGGTACTGGAAAATTATAAAATTCACTTCCTAAACTATTTTCAGGATCCAATCCATCATAATTAGTAAAGGTAAATAAATTTTGTGCCTGTATGTATACCCTTAAACCTGACAAGCGAACTGATTTGAATGCAGCATCAGGGAAGTTATAACTTAATTGAACATTTCTAATCCTTATAAAATCACCTGGTTGCATGAAGCGACTTCCAACAATCAAACCATTTGTACCTGCTGCTGCTCTTGGAACATCAGTTATTTGTCCTGGGGTTGTCCACATGTTTAAAGCTCTTCTATCTTTATTACCAAAACCCGATTGTGAAGCACCTGCAGTATTGAAAGTGAAGACACCGTTATTCTCCAAAGTATGACCTGATGCATAAGAACAAAAAATACTCAAAGATAAACGTTGATTAAATGTGAAAGTGTTTGTAAAGCCACCAAATATTGGCGGTTGTGACGTACCTAAAGGAACTCTATTTGCTGGATCATAACCCGAATTAGCTGCCACAAAAGGTGCTATATTCCCCTCTAAATCGTAAAACTGATTGTTACCTGTTTGTGGATTAACGCCCGCCCATCTTACATCATATTGAGTACGTGCAGGCTGTCCCTCTAAAAAGGCAGTACCATCATCAAAGAATAATCTTGTGTTTCCTCCCAAGTTAGTAACTACATTTTTGTTATAAGTAATGTTTGCATCAAAGTTCCAAACAAAAGCATTGTTACTTCCAAGTCTTAAAATATCACCTTGTAATCTAAATTCCCAACCTTTATTAGATATTTGACCTGCGTTTACTGTTTGTGATGCAAAACTTGTTGATAAAGGCAATAATCTTGGAACTAATAAATCAGATGTTTTACGGTCATAATAATCAACAGTTAAAACAAATCTATTACTTAAAAATGCTATATCACCACCTATACCCCAATTTTCAGATTTTTCCCAACCTAAATTAGGATTAGGAATGCTTGTTGGTGCAATACCTGTAATACCATTATAATTTCCTTGTTGTGAATAAGTGGAAACATATCTAAAATTTCCTGCATCTGATGAGCCGCTAGCAAATTCTTGGTTTCCAACTGTGCCATAACTTGTTCTTAAAGTTAATGTGGTAATTTTTGTTAGTTTTTTGATACTCTCAAAAAAATTCTCCTCATGAACGTTCCAAGAAGCACCTATTGCATAAAAGTAAGCAAATCTTCTATTGGAACCAAAACGAGATGATCCATCTCTTCTACCACCAAAACTAACATTATATTTTGACTGATAACTATAATTTGCATCAATAAATGCAGAAACAATATTATTTCTTGCCTCAGTATTTGTTAAACTTTGTACAGGGAAATTAGCATCTGGACTTCCAGTAATAGGGTCATTAATTATTTGAGGAAAAGGTACTTGAGTACTTAATCCATATCTCTCAAATCCAGCACTATACAATCTTCTTTCTATTATTTCGCCTCCTAAAACAGCAGAAACAAAATGATCCTTGTTAAATGTCCTATTGTACTTAAATAGTAAGTTACTTGTTCCAACTTGTACCTTAGAAAATGCTCTGCCTAAATACCCATTGTTACCAGCCTGACTACCATAAACCGGATAAGGAGTATTACCAGCAAGCATATTTGTGCCCTCATCATTAGAATAATCCATACCCACACTTGCTCTTAAAGATAAACCTGAAACTTTGGGAATCATATATTCTGCAAATATATTACCCACTATTTTTAGTTGTGAACTTTTGTTATTGAGATAGTCATAAGTTTGTATCATATTGGCATTACCAAAAGGTCCCCCTTGATTAATTGGTGCAGGGGTGCTAAATGTACCATCAGCATTAAAGGGAGAAAAGTATGGATTATTATAAAAAGCAGTAGCAGTTGGATTAACTGGTGAAGCAGCTGTTGAGGCACCATTGCCTTCATCAGGAAGAGATGACTGTGATGAATAACCAAAAGATGATGATATACCAAATTTTAGGTCTTTCGTTATTTCTTGGTCGATATTCATTCTTAAATTATACCTTTCCAAATTAGATTTTATTAAAATTCCGTCTTCTTTTCTGTAAGAACCGGAAATAAAATATTTGGTTTTCTCTGTTCCACCAGCAACGGAAAGCTCATGCATTTGCATTTGACCAACCCTAAACATATAATCAGGCCAAAAGATATCGGTTTTAGCCAAATCTGCAATTTGATTTTCTTTTTGTTGTGGAGTACCAGGACCCGCCAAAATAGAACCAGCCCTTCCTCTTACCACTCCTTGTGTTGCCGATAATCTTTCAAATTGAATTTTCTCTGCAGTATTCATCATATTAAAACGTGTATTAGTTCGTGTTGTCCAACCTTGTTGCACATTATAAGTAACAACAGGTTTTCCAGATGTTCCTCTTTTTGATGTAATAACAATAACACCATTTGCTCCACGAGAACCATATATAGAAGTAGCAGTTGCATCTTTAAGAACATCCATCCTTTCAAAATCATTCGAATTGAGAGTAGCAAAATCGCCCGCTGTAATAGCGATACCGTCTAGTATGTACAAGGGTGCATTACTTCCAGAAATAGTACCAAGACCTCTTATTCTAACAGCAGCAGGAGCACCTGGTTGACCACTCGAAGCCAAAACTAAAACACCTGGTGATCTTCCTTGTAAAATCTGGTCAAAAGAAGAAACAGGTACATTTTCTATTAACTTCCTATCTATAGAAGATGCTTGTCCTGTAACCCTTGTTCTGTCTATTTCACGATATCCTGTAATAACAACGTTACCATCTAATATTTTTGCTTCATCTTCTAAAGTAAGATTAAACGAACTCTGTGAACCTACAACTATTTCCTTAGTAGTGAGACCTACACTTGAAAAAACTAAAACATCTAAATCAGAACCTACTTTAAGTTTGAAGTTCCCATCTAAATCAGTGCTGGTACCAGTTGTGGTACCTTTAATAAGCACAGATGCGCCCGGAATTCCTTCTCCTTTTGCATCTGTTACACGACCACTTACATCTCTGCCTTGTGCGAGTGCAAACCCGTACAAACCAAGACCAAATAAGAGCGTGAAAAGTAATCTTTTCATCATAACTTTTTTTTTGTTTTTTTGAAATGAAAAATAATTAAAATATAATTTTTTTAAGATAATTCTGTAATAAAATAAGATTTTTAAGATAAATTCACAAAAATAATTTTGTTTTGTTTGTAAAATAAATTACATAAAATTATAAAAGCAAAATATTATTTGGTAATAAACATTAAATAACTATACTTTATTTTGAATGTGCAAATATAAACATTTTTTTGAAATATTCATAATTTAATAACATTATTTTTAAAAAAAAGTTATATCTTTGCAGAAATAATTAAACAAAATGATAAAAAAAATCTACATTATCAATTATTTGTTGATTTTGTCTCCTATTTTAATAGCAGCAAGACCTAAAAGCACTATTCATCCTATCACTATGTTTAATATAATGATGGGAATTAGCTTTTTATTTGTAATCATCATTTGGATTATTGCTCTCTATCGAAAGAATAAAAATAAAAAATAAAATTATTTATGAATAAATCATATTTTGTAATATTGTTTATACTATTATATCAATTTGAAGGAAATTATGTGTTTTCTCAAAATAAACAAAACGAAAAAGAAAATCACTTTTACAAACAATTTCAAGGAAAATTGAATGATAAGAATATTAGAATAGAATTGATTAAGGCACCAAGCAGAGAAAGTGCAGATAACAATCTAAGAGGACAATATTTTTTTGAAGAGGATAATAAAAGTATTTCTTTTGCCAATGGAAACGTAGACAAAGCAGGACATTTTTATATAGAAGAAGGATTTTATAAAAAAATACCTAATCAACCTCAAATATTTACTAAAACAGGCTCTTTTACAGGTACTTATTTTGCTAATAAAGGGAAAATTGAAGGATTTTGGAATAACGGAAAGCAAACACAACCTTTCATTTGGGTAGAAAACTATGATAATGGTGCTGCACCTGCCAATATTATTTATAATGACTTGAATTATGAAGATGCTTTGATTAGATTTCATTATCCTCATTTCAAAAATATAGCTTCTGCTAATAAAATTAATAAATTTATAAAAGATAGTTTGTTAGGAGATATGACCAAAAAAATGACTGTTTTTATGCACTTATATCAACAAGAAAGAGATTTAGGTGGTATAGTAGAAGTTTTTGAAAGCTCCAACATTATTTATATCTTACAAAATGATAAAAATATAGTAGGACTTAATTTTTCAACCTCATCAGAAACGGGTACCACACATAGTATTTACCAAAAAAAATACATTAATTTTAATCTAAAAACAGGTGAAATTATTCAGCTTAATGATATATTTCAAAAAAATTATACACAAACACTCAATCAACTCATAGAGCAAGATTTGAGAGCAAAATTTGGTATCAAACCTAAACAATCTTTAGCAGAATTTGGATTTGTTCTCAAAAATAATCAACTGCCTATCAATAGTAATTTTTTTATCACGCGTGAAGGCATTGGTTTTCATTATAATGTCTATGAAATTGCACCTTATGCAGTAGGGGAAACTTCTTTGTTTCTTACTTATAAACAACTCAAACCTATTCTTAAAAATGATAGTTTATTAAGTAGTTATTTTTAATAAGTGATGACAAGAAGTTTGCGTTTTTATTGGTTTTATCATTATTCTAATGGTTTTGGAACGCTGATAAAACTGATTTACAAATGCGGATTTTATTTTTTGACATTTATCTTTTTTCTTGTAACAAATCCATAAATTCCATTACGGTATATTCCATATTATAAACAACTTTTTGTACTCTTGTTACTAAATAATTATAAGCAATATTTATCAGAATACCTATAATCAAACCTGCCACAGTTGTAATCAAAGCAGTATAAATGCCACTTGATAATACTTGTGGATCAACAGCACCTTTGAGTCTTGCAATGGTCATAAAAGAATCAATCATGCCAATTACTGTTCCTAAAAAACCTACCATAGGTGCTGCACCACCAATTGTTGCTAAAATTGCTAAATTTTTTTCTAATCTGTATAATTCAATTTTTGCTACATATTCGATAGAAGTTTCAATATTTTTGAGAGGAGAACCCAAGCGTGAAAGTCCTTTATCAATCATTCGGCTGATAGGGGAGTTCTGGTCTTTACAAAGTTTTTTTGCTTCTAAAATATCTTCATTGATTACTGCATTTTTTACTTTATCCATAAAAGAAGTTGGATTTTTGGTAGCACGTCCTAATGTAAATACGCGTTCTAAAAATATATAAATACCTAAAACAAACAAAAAGGCAAGCGGAATCATAATTACCCCTCCTTTGAGTGCCAATTCGAGGATAGAAACAGAATTTTCTCCAAACATTTTTTTATCTATTGATTAACATTTCCACCAATTTATCTAATTTATCATTATTTTCGTCCTTTTCTGCTGATTTTACACCTGCCTCTTGTAATGCTGCTAAATTACGCGGACTTGCATCTCCCATATCAGACTTTGCGTGTCCTAATTCAGGCTCAATACGAATATATTGAAAAGGCACCTCTTCAGTTTTGTAAATTTGCCTAAGTTGATAATCAACTGTTTGACTTACGCCTGACATCATAATATCAATCAGAGGTCTTATCCATTCTATCAAACCAAAGTCTTTTACTTTTTTATGTTCTAAGCCCATTTTTGTAAGCCCACCATTGCCCAAAGAAAACATAATTAACTCTCTTGCACTTGTCGTGCCTGTTTCTGCCTTAAAAACTTGTCTTGCCTCTGCATAAGCACACAAAGCAGGGTTATTAGCAAAGACACCACCATCAATTAAAGGATATTGAACACCTGACTTTGAAGTAATAAGAGGTGCTTCAAAATAAGTAGGTGCTGCTGAAGTTGCTCTTGCTACATCTTTGACATAAAAATTCCGTCCCTCACTTTCTTTTGCTTGATGTTGTCTGAAAAAATGTGCTTTACTTTCAAAAACATCATACGCTGTAATTAAACAAGGTTTTATTAAATCTTTAAGTTCTAATTTTCCAAAATATAAATCTAAAATTCTTTCTAAATTATGGGCAGGATATTTCTCGTCTAAAATTCCTGTCATTGTTCTAATCTTATGATAAGTAGGAATACTAAATATTTCACCACCATATTTCATATAAAAATTAACCACATCAGTAGCAGAATACAAAGCCCTTGATATATCATCTTTTCTTGGAGCAAGGTACATACAAGTCAAAATACCACCCGTACTTGTTCCTGTAATCATATCAAAAAAATCTGCAAGCCTTGCGGTAGAATTGTTGGTTTTTATTTGGAGTTTTCGTTCTAATTCGACTAAGACTTGTGCAGGAATAATCCCTCTAATTCCACCACCATCTAAAGATAATATTCTGAATTTTGCCATTATTTTTTGAATTATAAATTGATAATCTTAATGAGAAAATATTTTTATTTTAATTCACTTCTATTAAATCAACCTCTGCAATGACGGGTGTTCTACCAGGAATAATGCCTGAAGATGAATTTCCATAACCTAAGAATGAAGGAATTAAAAATATCCATCTTTCGCCTTGTTTCATTAGTTGCAAGCCTTCTCTAATGCCCGGAATCATTACATCAGTGCTTGAATTAACAGGTAAAGAAATATTAGTTACTGCTTTTGCTACACTACCATTAAACAAAGTGATTGTGTAATTAAATCTTACAGTAGAATTTAATGTAGGCGTTCTACCACTTGAATTAGTTACAATTTTGCGTGTATAAAGTCCTGATGAAGTACGTGTTGTATCATTCCAAGATTGTGTAGCAACATATTCAATAATTCTTCTTCTTTGGCTTTTTATATGGGTAACCTCAAAAAATAGAGGAGCGTAAGGTGGAATTCTGCCTCCTCCTGCACCTGCACCACCATATCCTAATGAAGAAGGTATAATCCAATAACATTTTTCACCTTCTGTGGTAAGTTTTATGCCTTGCTCCCAACCTTTTATTACTTGATTTTGTCCTGCTACAAAAAAGAAACTTGAATCTGCTTTACTATCAAAAACTACATCATTTAATAAACTACCTTTATAATTGACATTGATAACATTACCATCATAAATATTTGCACCTGTCGAGCCAGGAGTTACCCTTATATATCTTAATTTGTCTGTGTTTGTAGAAGTAACTGTATATCCTTTTCGAGCAATAAATGCTGCAATTTGTTGTTCTTCTGTTTTGATAGATACTAAATTTATATCATAAATCAAAACAGAATAAGGAGGAATATAAGTACTTGCTCTTCCAGCAATTCCTAAATAAGAAGGTATTAGTAATGTTATTTTTTCACTTACTTTCATCAATCTTACTCCTTCGTCTACCCCTGCAAGTAAACTACCAATGCCTAAAATTACTCCATCAGGTTTATTATAATAAATAGAAGTACTATCGACTATTTTACCACTTAACAATCTTACTGTAAAGTGAATTTTTAAAGAATCACCTGTTTGAGGAGATGCACCTGCAGGGTTTGAGAGTGTTTTAACATAAAAAAGCCCACTTCCTGTGCCTTGTGCTGTCAAATTGTTCGTTCTGATATATTGTTGAATTTGTTGGTCGTTCAAAGCACGTGAATCTTGTTCAGTATTATCATTCTCAATGTAACAACTCGAAAAAGAAAGTAAAAAAAAGATGGATATTACTCCAAGCCAATAATTTTTCATATAGTGTAAATGATTTATTTTGGTGCAAAAATATAAAAAATAGAACAAAACTGCAATTTTATTGTATTTTTTTTCTGAATTATAATGAATAAATGATAAGAAACAATCAAAATAATTCGTTTTAAGTTGAAAGACTGAGTAATTTTTCTTGATGAAAGTAAAAAATATTGCTATTAAGTAAATTATTTAAAAATAATTTAATAAAAAAACCTTGCTTTTTTATTTTAAGCAAGGTTTTTATAAATAAATAATTTACCTGTTACTATTGAGCGGTAAATGTTACTTCAAGACTTGTAGTAAATGGCTTTGTAACAGTAGTTACAACTTGAGCTGGTAAGTTTGGTTGTTGTGGGTTAGTAGTAGTAACTGTTGTGGTCCTTGTTACATCATGCAAATACGTCATTGTTATCTGAGAACTCGTGAGAGTACTTATACTCCAGTTTTCAATTGGAACTATTTCTGCTATTTGTGTAACAATTCTAACTGTAGGACTTGGATTTTGGGCGGGACTAGTAGTGTTTACAAGAGGAGGAAGAGTATAAAAACGAGGGAATCTAGTAATAGGTGGGGTACTAGCGTTACCAAATAAAATGTTTTTGTCACCATTAGTCAAATACCAAATATTTTGTACTTTTAAATCAGGGGCAGTTGGAGTACACTTAGTTGCACCTTCTTGCCGAGCTAGAGTTCCATACCTACCAAATACATATATATCATCTGTATCACAAGAAGCGAAACTACTAATACCTTCATTACCATCTCGTTTTAGAGAGGTAATCTTCCAATTTTTACCTACCAGAAGAAGCTCACCCGGAGAACCAGGTTCATCTTTCTTTGCAGCACAACCAATGAATAATGTTGTTAAAAAAACAACTAACAATAGAGAATAAATACTTTTCATATTTTATTACGAGTTTAAAGTTTAATGGCTGCAAATATATATACATATTTTTTTTTTTACAAATAAATACATATTTTTTTTTAATTTTTAACAAATTAAATAATAACTACAAACTTAGATAATCTCTAAAATACTTTTCCGAAAGTAACATCATAAATGCCACACAATCACTATACACAATGTAGCGTCTTTTTATGTGAAAAAGTGGCATTTATGCCACCTCAAATCCTCTTTTTTCAAAGATTTCCCAAGTTTGCAATAACAATCAAAATGAACACCTTTTTTTATTTAAAAAATTGAAATCAAAACTTATTTGTTCTTAAAACAATAAAAGTTACTATGCCAACATTCTCAATAATTGAGTAAACTTATCTTTTACCTCTGTTCTTTTGACAATAAAATCTAAAAACCCGTGTTCTAACAAATATTCAGAAGTTTGAAAACCTTTTGGTAAATCTTTTCCTATTGTTTCTCTGACAACTCTTGGACCTGCAAAACCTATTAAAGCATTAGGCTCTGCCACGTTAAAATCTCCTAACATTGCATAAGAAGCAGAAACGCCACCTGTGGTTGGGTCTGTCATTAAAGAAATATAAGGTAATTTTGCTTCTGCTAAAAGTGCTAATCTTGCAGAAGTTTTTGCCATTTGCATCAACGAATAGCCTGCCTCTTGCATACGCGCACCACCTGAACGGGAAATCATAATAAAAGGGGTTTTCATTTTAATAGCATTATCAATACCACGTGCTATTTTTTCGCCTACTACCGAACCCATTGAACCACCAATAAACGCAAAATCCATACAAGAAACAGTAATTTCAATGCCGTTCATTTTGCCATAAGCCGTTCTTAGTGCGTCTTTGAGATTGGTATTGGCTTGTGTGGTTATGATTCTTTTAGGATATGCTTTTGAGTCTGTGAATGTAAGTGGGTCCCCTGATGACATATTTTCATCTAATTCTGTAAATGTATTTTCATCAAACAAAATAGAAAAATATTCTGCTGCGTTAATTCTTTCGTGATGTCCGCATGCGCTACATACAGAACGATTGATTTTGTGTTCTCTTGTAGTCATTACGTATTTACAAGAGGGACATTGATACCACAAACCATCAGGAGTTTCTTTTTTTTCGGTGGTTTGTGTTTTAATATTTTTTTCTTCTCGATTAAACCAAGACATATTTTTAATTGTTGGGATATTTATTTATAAATATTTTTATGAAAATTTATTTTGCAGCAAAGTTTTAAGGGCTTCAATTTCAGCCATTAACTTTTCTTTTTCTGTCCTTTCTTCTTCAGCAATTTCAAGGGCTTTTTCTTTTTCTGTCCTTTCTTTTTGAGCAATTTTAATTGCTATTTTTTCTGCTTCTAATGCTTCTTTTTGTTTTTCGATGGCATTTTCTAATGCGTCAGATTGCTCTATAAAAGTTAAAAACTCTTGATTTTCAGGGGTATAAATTTTGATAGTATCCGTTCCAATTTCAAAACGGATACCTAACAAAGGACTTACAAATCCTTGCATAAACAAAACATTAACAAAGCCTTTGTTTGTATTGCTATCACGATACCAACCATACAAAGTATTTTTAAGTGGATTATAAACATAAAATTCTTGTACGCCATATTGGTAGCAAAATTTTAATTTATCCAACATTTCATCAGCACTATTACTTTTTGAAAATATTTCAAAAACGACTTGTGGTGCGATATCATCTTCTACCCATTGTTTATAAGAACCGCGATTACCTTTTGGTCTTCCAAAAGCGACCATTACATCAGGGGCGATACAAATATTATTCTGTCCTTCTTCGGGATACCATAATAAATTTCCTGCAACAAAAACATCTGTTCTTTTTTTAAACATTGAATCTAAACCACCTTGAATAGTGATTATCCAATTAAATTGTGTAGTACTATCTGCCATAAGTTCTCCGTCAGAATCAGGGTAATCAATCGTTGAATTTTTATCATGTTCGTAATCAATAAAATATTTTCTATTATCTATTGGAGTAGAGATAGTTTGATTTTCTTCGATACTATTGATATTTTTATCTTCTATAACTTCCATTATTGTTATTATTTCATAATGAATAAAAAATTATAATTTACATTTTTCCTAATAATAATTTACCTATGTTAGGGTCTGACATAATTTCTTTTGTATTTTCATAGGCTGAAAACTCTTGTGCCATCACCAATCTCATATCATTAGGCATAAAATCCATCAATAAAAAATGTTTTAAATTTTCTAATTCACTTTTTTTGAGTTTACGACCTTTTACCGTAACATAATTGGATAAACGTGTGCAGATAACAGAAAGAATATCGAGTCTTTTTGTTTCTTTATCTACGATTTTTTTTATTTTCTCATATATATTATTGTCAAAATCTTTTTTTTCTTTAGAAGATAATATCTCTTCAGGAGAAATTAATTTGTTTAAATCTTGATTGATAAAAGCAATAAAAGCACTTACTGTATTATTATCTAAGCAAGCATCTCCTAGCATTTTGACTAAGGAAAGTTCTTTTTTGAGGTCTGGAATACGTCTTATATTATCTAAAAATTGTACTAAAGTTCTTGGAGTTGTTCTTTCACCTGTAATAATCTCAGGATAAGATAATACAAAATTAATTCCTCTTGTATCTATGTTATTATTTTCAGCCCACTTTGCCCATGCCTTTACATCAAAAGTAAGTGTAATATGCAACATTCTTGTCAGCATTGCAAAGTCCATCGGTGTAACCGAATAATCACCTCCATCAGGATTAGCGGTTAGTATAATATGCCATTTTTTTGGTAATTTCCAACTCACTAATTCATAATTTTGTAATAATTGCATAATTCCTCTCAAAATACGGTCATCTGCTCTATTGGCATCATCAATTAATAAAATACCTGGTCCTTCTTGTTTTGGCACCCAATCAGGCACTATAAAAGTAGTTACATTTTTATCATTTTGTGTATTGATTTGAGGCATTCCTAATAAATCACCCATTTCTTCAAATTGTGCGGGAGCGATATAAGCAAATTGAAATTGATTATCTTGTGCAAATTTTTCAATTGTTTGTGTTTTTCCGATACCATGTTCTCCCCAAATACAAATCGCATTTTTACGTAAATTTTGCTCTTCTAAGATTTGATTCGTGGTTATGATATGTTTTACAAATTGCTCTAATTCGATAGTATTTGTTTTTGTACCATAGTAAATTAGATTAAAATTTTTACTACTCATTTAATTTTTTACTTATTATCATTATTATTTTACGCAAAATTATAAAAAATAAAAATAAAATGCAAAAAATAATCAAATAATTAAATTTTTTTTCAATATTTGTAAATAAAATTCAAAAATAATACATATCATTGTAATGAAATAAAAATTCAAAAAAAATGTATAAAAATTCAAAAAAAACACTAATTTTGTGCCTATTCATTTTATTTATTATGGCTAAAAAAAATATCACAGCACAAAATACTACACCGCCAAAAGCGAAAAAAGTCGAAAAGTATTTAGAAAAACACGGACACAAACGGCTTGACGAATATTATTGGCTGAATCAAAGAGAAGATAAAGAGGTTATCAAATATCTTGAAAACGAAAATAAATATACCTCTGAACAAATGAAATCTACGGAGGCGTTGCAAAATACGCTCTACGAAGAAATGAAAGGCAGGATTAAAGAAACTGATTTATCTGTGCCTACTTTTGAAAATGGGTATTGGTATTATTCAAGATATGAAGAAAAAAAAGAATATCCAATTTATTGCCGAAAAAAAGGTAAATTAGAAGCAAAAGAAGAAATTTATTTGAATGTAAATGAATTGGCAGAAGGAAAACCTTTTGCAAGTGTATTTCCAATAGAAGTCAGTGATGATAACAAAATATTGGCATTTGCTGCTGATTATGTTGGTAGAAATGACTTTACAATCTATTTCAAAGAACTTAGTACGGGTAAAATATTAAAAGAAGAACTCAAAAATACTTGGGGAAATATGGCTTGGTGTGCTGATAACAAAACCGTGTATTATGTTACAAAAGATACGCAAACTTTGAGAGCAAATAAAGTATATAAACATATTTTGGGTGCAGATGTCAAAACAGATGAAATGATTTTTGAAGAAAAAGATGAAACTTACAACGCAGGAGTAGGTCGCACAAAATCAAAAAAATATATAATGATTAGCTCTTCGACTACTTTGGCAAACGAATATCAATTATTAGAAGCAAACAAACCCAATGACAAATTCCAACTATTTGGAAAAAGAGAAAGAGGTCACGAATATTCTTTGCAACATTTTGAAGATAAATTTTATATTACAACCAACCGAAATGCTATCAATTTTAAACTAATGCAAACTTCTATCAATCAATTTGATGAAAAAAATTGGAAAGAAGTAATACCACATAGACCTGATGTTTTTTTGGAAGGTATCGAAATTTTTAAAGAATATATGATTGTTTTTGAAAGACAAAAAGGCTTGGAAACAATGAAAGTTATCAATTTTAAAACAAAAGAAGAATATTATATTGATTTTGGTGAAGCGGTTTATTCTGCTAATGGTGGTGGAAATCCTGAATTTAATACTACAAAATTTAGATTTACCTTTGCTTCCTTGATTACTCCTTCTACTACTTTCGAATTTGATTTGAAAACAAAACAAAAAAAAGTATTAAAACAACAAGAAGTAGTAGGCGGACATAATCCAAATGATTATGTACAAGAAAGACATTATGCTAAAGCAAGAGATGGAAAGTTAGTGCCTATTTCGCTTGTCTATAAAAAAGGAATTAAAAAAGACGGTAGCAATCCACTTTTATTATATTCTTATGGTTCTTATGGTATTAGTAGTGATGTTTATTTTAGTACAGGTAATTTAAGCTTATTGAATCGTGGATTTGTGTATGCCATTGCTCACATTAGAGGCGGTCAAGAAATGGGAAGAAATTGGTATGAAGATGGAAAATTCTTTAATAAAAAGAATACTTTTTATGATTTTATCGATTGTTCTGAATATTTAATCAATGAAAAATTTACTTCAAAAGAAAAATTATTTGCTTATGGTGGAAGTGCAGGCGGTTTGTTGATGGGTGCCATTGCTAATCTTAGACCTGATTTATACAAAGGAGTAATTGCTGCTGTACCTTTTGTAGATGTGGTTACGACTATGTTAGATGATTCAATTCCATTGACAACAGGTGAATATGACGAATGGGGTAATCCAAACGATATTAACTATTACATTTATATGCTTTCTTATTCTCCTTATGACCAAGTAGAAAAAAAATCATATCCTAATATTTTAGTAACCACAGGTTTACACGATTCACAAGTACAATACTTTGAACCTGCAAAATGGGTAGCAAGATTGAGAGATAAAAAAATAGATAATAATTTGTTATTGCTCAAAACCGATATGGAAGCAGGGCATGGAGGGACAACAGGTCGCTTCAAAAAATTGAAAGAAACTGCTTTTAATTTTGCTTTTATGTTGAAACTATTAGAAAAATAAAAAAAAATTATGCAATATTAAAATAAATCCAATAAAAAATTATTTAATTTGCATAATCAAATAAATTTAGTTTATCTATCTTTTTGAAAAACAAGAAAGAAAATTAGATTTTTCATGGTTATATGGTTTGAAAACCTTGTCGGACTTGATGCTGGCAAGGTTTTTTGTTTCAATAAAAATGACTATATTTGCAAAAAAATAATACAATCAAAAAAAATAAAATAAAATGACAATTTCTGTAATCATTCCTACTTATAATGGTGCTAAAAAATTACCAAATATACTCAATGCATTGACACAACAAACTTATCAAGATTTTGAAACGATTGTGGTAATAGATGGTTCTACTGATAATACAATAGAAATGTTGGAAAAAGAAAATCATTGGAATCTTAAAGATTTTAAGTTTATTTTTCAAGAAAATGGTGGGCGTTCAAAAGTAAGAAATTTTGGTGCAAAAAATGCAAAAGGTGAATTACTGATTTTTTTTGATGATGATACAAGACCACAAAAAGATAGTATAGAAAGACATAAAAATCATTATCAAAAATTTCAAAAAACAATCTTAGTGGGTAATCCACCTATTCAAAAGGAAAAAACAATTTCTTATTTTGATAAATACAGATGTTATTTGAATTATATTTGGGTCAAGGATTTAAGCCCATCACCTTTTCGTATCCAAACCCCTTTTTTTACAGCGGCTAATTGCTCTATTCCTGTGTCAATATTCAAAAAATTACGAGGATTTGATGAAAATCTTACTGATGCAGAAGATTTTGATATGGCAATGCGTGCTTTCGAACTCAATATTCCACTTTATTTTGATATTGATAACATTGCTTGGCATGATGATTTTGTGAGTTGCAAAAAATACATTCAAAGATTAAGACAATACAATCAATCTCACGAATATTTATCAAAACTCAAACCAGAATTATTAAAAAAATATCCTATTTATATACCTGCTGAATTAAATTGGAAAAAAAAAATTGTCTATAGTTTTTTTGGAAATCATTTTTTTGTTGATTTGATAGATAATAATTCTCTTTTTTTTAAAATATTACCAACTTTTTTAAGATATAAAATTTATGATTATGTTATTACAAGTTTGAGTAAATATTATAATAATAGAAAGTTAGATTGATTTTAAAACTTTGATAGTCAATATAATAAAAAACGCTTCAAAATTTTAAAAATTTTTTGAAGCATTAACGTCAGTTCAGGATAATTTTTATTTATAAACAATTTATTTTCAATTACTTATAAATAAAATCTGTGTGGATTAAGATATTTTTAGTGGTAATTTGAAAGAATAGTCAGACCTTTGTAAACTACGGTACAGACTATTCTTTTAAATTAAAAAAAATATTTTAAACATTTTTCATAAAACGCGGTCTGTACCGAAGTTTACGGAGGTCTGACCGCATTTTATGAAAAATTACACACTTTTTTTAACAATTATTATTCCGAACTCATGTAGCATTAAAAAATAGCCATTAGAAATTCAAAAACTTTTCGATTTGTTTATCTAAATATTGATTATAAGGCTCATAGGTAATTAAATTTTCTCTAAAATACTGATGAATGTAAGGCATTTTAACTCTCATTCCCAATACATTTGCACCACAATAAGATAAAATATCTTGTAAATGACTTAAGCCTAAAGCTGCTCCTTGCATACCTGCAGAAACACCTACCAAAGCAATTTTTTTATTTTCCCAAGAGTCAGGATAACGCAATCCATCAATAAAAGCCTTTACCACACCGGGCAATGAACCATTGTATTCAGGAATAATGAAAACAAATTTTTCATTGTCATCAATTATTTTTTGAAAAACATTAAAATCTGCATTTTTTCCTGCATTTTGATATAGAGCAGAAAAAACAAAATCTTGCGGCAATGTACTCAAATCCATAATTTGTGTGGGCATTTCACGAATATTTAAAAGACTTTGATAATATTTTGTAATGTTCAAAGTCAAAGAATTGGGGCGATTAGTGCCAGCAATAAGTGTTATCATTCTGTTTTTGTTTTTTTTCTTTTTGTGAATTTATCTAAAAATGCTTCTCTGCCTTTTGCATCAAATACGTGCATACCTTGAAAAGAATCTCTCCAAATTTCCTTATCAATGTTCATTTCTTCTAAATCAATATCCAAATAGTCTTCAACTTCATCTCTATCAATCATTAAAGTCATACTTCTATTTTCGGTATAGATTTCTAAAGTTATTTTTTGTAAAAATGGCAATTTCATTAACAAACGTACAGGTTCTGTTACTAATATTTTATCTAATTGCTCTTCATTTTTAAAATATTGTAATAATTCTTCTTCTGTATAATCCAAATGCATTTCATTATGTTTTACATACTCTCTATAATCTTTATAAAAAATAAGAGTTCCTTGTTGATTGACATATCTTATTTGTTTCATAAATTTAAACGCTTTTATTTTATTGACAGCCACTAAGAAAATTTCTTTTTCAGACTCTTTGTATTTATTCAAAGTTTCAGTTAATAAAATTTTTACTCTTTTTACAGGTACAATAATTTTTCGTCTCACATAACTATTAATTGCCTGTCTTTTTTCCTTTTTTATTTTATCTTCTAATCTCACAATGAAAGCAAAAGAGGCTTCAAACAAGCCATCAAGGTTCTGTAAAATTTGTTCCTTCTCTTTATCTTCTAATTTAGAGGTATCAATTTCTTCAATCAGAGGCTCAAACAAAGTCAATAAATAAGCAATTTGAAAATATTGTTGTGCAGAAAGCCCAAAACCTGATTCTATGTTTTCTTTTTGTGAAATATTATCCAACATAAACTCCCAAATTGCCTCTGAATGTGAATAAGTTACGCCATTTTTGGTATAACGCATCAACATAATATCACTTTTAAGATTTGAAATAGATTCTTTGATAAATCGTTGTTCTTCTTTTGCTTTTTGACTTTCTAACTCACCCGTCTGTCTTTCATTGGCTTTGTATTGAATATAAAACGCCATAAAAGTCAAGAATACACCCACCAACGTAACCACAGGGTTTGCCACACCACCAAAGGCATCACCTACTTCATTAGGAGTTAGTTTTTTATCATAATAATGAAAAAAGGACATGAATAAAGGCATCAAAAACAACAAAACGACCCCTGCTATTAAAGTAATAGTAGAGATAATCATAATGTTTCGTTCTAAAAAAGTCTTGTTGTTTTTAGTAGATGGAGTGTTTTCTAATTCTTTTTCAACAAGTACTTTCTTTTTTTTCCATAATTGAAAAGAAAGCATTTTTATAATTGGTGTTTTTGAGTTATTTTATTTCATAATTTGCACTAAAATCTTGCCAACAAAGTTAAAGACGAAGCAAATTATTTGATTTATTTTTTTAAATTATTAACCAATAAAATAAGTAAAAATAAAACAAGTGAAACTTTGAAAAAATATATTTATAACAATCAGTCATCAAAAAATATATCAATAAAAATTGATGTACAAATTTATGGTACAAAAATAATAAAAAATAATGACAAATAAATAAAAACAATATTTTTTTTTTATATCTTTGCAAAAATACAAAAAAATCAAAAAAAAATGGCTCTTTTTCTATCAGTAAACGGTATTCTGCCTAATTATGGAGAAGAATGTTTTTTTGCTCAAAATGCAAGTATTATTGGGCAAGTTACAATGGGAAATCGTTGCAGTGTATGGTTCAATGCAGTGGTGAGAGGTGATGTAAGTCCTATCATAATGGGCAATCAGGTCAATATTCAAGATGGAGCAATTATTCATGCTACCTATCAACGTAATCAGACTACAATTGGTAATAATGTTTCGATTGCACACAATGCAATTGTGCATGGTTGTACGATTGAAGATAATGTGTTAATAGGAATGGGTGCTATCATTATGGACAATTGTGTTATCAAAAGTGGTGCGATTATCGGTGCGGGTGCAATTATTACACAAAATAAAATTATAGAATCAGGAGAAATTTGGGCAGGAAATCCCGCGAAATTTATTAAAAAAACAGGAGATTTAGCTGATACAGAAATTGAGCGAATTGCCAATGCTTATCCGATGTATGCCAGCTGGATAGGAAAATAATCAATTCAAACCTATTAATTTTGTTATATTAAAAAAATAAAAATTTTTAAAAATAATAATTAAACTATTGATTATCAATTTAATAAATCTATTTTTAAAATAAAAACAGAACAGATTTAATTATTTTTTATCTGCAATTTATAATTGATTGGTTCGTTATTTTAAAATTGAGTATAAAATAAATGGGGTTCTACTAAGATTTATACGGAAAATAAAAACTGTAGTACACACTTTTAGTGTGTCGACACACTAAAAGTGTGTACTACAATTGCTCAATAGAAAAA
>RDZP01000136.1 GCA_004294005.1 Cytophagia bacterium | reverse complement strand
ATGACCAAAACAAATCTAATCTTTATCATACAACTCATTGATAATCAATACTATAACATAAAAACAAATTACCTAACATTTGGAAAAGTTAGGGATTAAGATATTTTTGGTGGTAATTTGAAATAATAGTCAGACCTCCGTAAACTATGGTACAGACTATTATTTCAAATTAAAAAAAATATTTTAAACATTTTTCATAAAACGCGGTCTGTACCATAGTTTACGGAGGTCTGACCGCATTTTATGAAAAATTACACACTTTTTTGAACAATTATTATCCCGAACTCACGTTTGTCTGAACAACAGAAATTGGTTATTGTTTTATTTTTTTCTTGCTAAATCTTGTAATTCAATATCTAATGCTTTGATAGATACCAATAATTCCCACAAAGAAAAAAGCAAAGAAAAAACCATCAAAATTAAACTCAATATAAATAAATAACCTGCAACTGTATCTTGCTTCCAAAAAATAGCAGTCATTGATACCATACACAACAACATACTCAAAGTACCTAATAATTGCATATTGCGTATCAACAAAAGTCTCCTTCTCAAAGAACGAATTTGTATTAATAAGTGAATATCAGGGTTTTCTTGGTAATTACGGTGTAAACTTCTGACTAAACTCGCTATCGCCAAAAAACGATTAGTATATGCTAATAAAAGCAAAGAAATAGCAGGAAAAAGCAAAGAAGGTGTATTAATATTGATAATCATAAAAAAAAATTAGTTAATAATTGAAGCAAATTTAGACAATATATATATATTTATAAAATCTTGCATAAATATTTTAATAATAATACCAACACAAAAAATTATATTGCTAACGCTTTAAATTTTTCCCATATCTTTGTATTATTTTCTCTATCTGTCAAAATTTCTAATAATTGAGGCAGTTCATTGTTTTCAAATAAAATACTTAGAGATGCTTGTAAAGTATGTTTATCGTGTGCTACTTGATAAGCTAAACCAAATATTTCAGCAAATTTTTCCATCGTTTGTGTGTGTGGTGTATGAAAATAAGTCATTAATTCAGGTTGATTTTTTGCTCCATCAATCATACTAAAAATATTTCCACCAAAATTATTTAACACAATTATTTTTAAATTTTTTGGTAAATGATGATGCCAAAGTCCATTTTTATCATACAAAAAGGACAAATCACCTACCACCAAAACTGTTATTTTTTCAGGATTCATTAATGCCGTTCCTACCGCCGTACTCACACAACCATCGATACCACTTGTGCCACGATTACAAAAAACGCTTATTTCTTGATGTTGTATCCCCCAAAAATTAACATAACGAATAGGCATACTATTACCAATATGTAAATTGATATTTTTAGGTAAATTTTCTAAAATTTCACCAACCGCCTCAAATTCAGAAAAATGATGGTTTTCATTGACAAAAAAACGATTTATTTTTTGTGCTGCTAAATGTTCGTAATGTTCCCAAGCCAAAATATATTCATCTTTTTCACCTTCTTCATCTCTTTCGAGCATCGTTTTTAAATCCCAATCTTCATATAATTTTTTCCAAAATTCATTAGGTTCAATTCTTATGATATGCGTAATGCTTTGAAAAGTATCAGCAACTTCCCCTTTTGCTTGGATATGTAAATGATATTTTGGTGGAAATTGTTTCAAAAATAATTTTAAAGATTTAGAAATCAATGATTTACCAAATGTAATTAAAATTTCAGGTTGAATTTGTTTTTTTTGTTCAGTTGATAAATTTTGTAAAAAAATATCATGGTGATGAATAAAATCTGAATGATGTAAATTTGCCAAACTATCTGCTACAATAGGAATTTGAAAATCTTGATATAATTTTTGTAAATTTTGTTGTAATGGTAAGTTTGAAAAATTCTGTCCCGCTACAATTAATTTATTTTCACATTCTTCCCATAAAATAAACATTTCGTGCCATTGTTGAGGAGAAAGTTGTAAATTGGCTGAAAATTCTTTCCAAATTCTTGTTGTATTAGGTACAATTTTTTCTTCTTTTTCAGGATAAAAAGGCTCTCTGATTGGAATATTGATATGAATAGGTGCATAAGGCTCAGTTTTGAGTGCCAAACACGCTTCATTCATTATTCTTTCTGCGTACCAAATTGAATTCTGATGCAAAAAATCAACAGGAATTTCAAAGAATGCTTTTACGTGGCTTCCAAAAATATTTTTTTGTTGAATTGTTTGTCCATCTTGTTGTCCTACCCATTCAGGAGGTCTATCAGCGGTCAAAATTAATAACGGAATTTGTTGATAAAAAGCCTCTGCTATCGCAGGTGCATAATTATAAACTGCCGAACCTGAAGTACAAGCCAAACCTACAAAATCATTTTCTCTGTGCCAATTTTTATCATTAAGTAAAGCCATCGCCTTTCCTAATGCAATAAAACCTGCGCTTCTTTCATCTGTAACCGTTATTTTTTCTGTGTTATGGTGTCTTACAATACCTAACGTAAGCGGTGCAACGCGTGAACCGGGTGAAACTATCCAATGTTTGATATGATGTTTAACAGCAATATCAATACAATTAAACAAATTTTGTAGTGTTTTTGTGGCAAAATTATCCATTATACTTTTATTATTTTTTTGGTATTTGTGCGAGTTCTTCAAAAATATCTTTCATCATTTGCATCTGATTTTTTTGAATTTCTATTAGTTCTTGTTGTTGATTGATGATAAGGTGGTCAATTTTTTCGTGCAAAATTCTGATTTCTAATTCTGATTTTAGGTTAATCATATAATCTTTTTTTGCTCTTTCTCTGTCTTTTTCTTCTTGTCTATTTTGGCTCATCATAATTACAGGTGCTTGTAAGGCAGCAATACAAGAAAGGATTAAATTTAATAAAATAAATGGATAAGGGTCATAGCCTTTGTTATTGAACCAAAAAATATTAATCAGAATCCAAATTGTCAAAAAAGACATAAAAGTAATGATAAAAGTCCAACTCCCGCCAAAAGTAGTCACTTTGTCTGCTAATTTTTGTCCAAAAGTAATTTTTGTGATTGTTTCTTCCTCTACTTTGTCTGAAAGAGTAGATTTTTTTTCAAAAGAATCTAAGACAATATTTTCTAAATTTGATAATTCTCCAATTTCTTTCATTAAATAATTAGCAATGTATTTGCTTTTATACATATTGAGTTCAGAGGCGGATAAACAGCTATCTTTATTAAAGGTAGGGCAATCTTTTTGAACTAATTGTAATATAGAACTTTGAATTAATTTTGCTTGCGTTTTTTGTTGAATTGGAAATTCTAACTGTGATAAATCACTAATAAATGTTTGCATAAACGGTTTTTTTAAAATATTCTGTGATTTTTTATTTTTTGATGAATGTTTATTTTGGTTATAGCGTTTTATTTTTTTGTGTATAAATGATGCATAATATATTTAATCGCCTATTCTGAAACTTTTTGTAGAAAAATTTGCAAATAAGAGAATCTCTTTTTTGTTTTATTTAGAAATAAAAGTATGCAAAAATAAGTATATTTTTTTAAGAAAGTAGCATAAAATAAATTATTCTTTTATTTGTTTGTTTTAATGTTTTTCCAACATAGCGGTTTAAATCTATTTTTTTGGATAAACTTGATGAGGAAATTCCTGAAGAGGCTTTGTAAAAAAAGGATTTTTTCTAAATGAGGTTTTTAAATTATATTTTTTTTAATGAATTTGAAATAATGGTAATATTTCAATATTTTTTATTTTTATGGTTGATTATTTCTATAAAAATATTAAAATAATACAAATAAAAATAAAAATAATTATATTTTTGAAATTATTTTGAAATTATTTTGAAATTATTTTGAAATTATTTTACATTTGCTCATAAAATTTTTTGTACAATACAATCAGATTTATTTTTTAATATTTTTTGATTAAAGTAGTAATTTTTTTACCTAATAATTTTTTTAAACATGAAAAAGTTTTTTTTGTTTATTGCATTGCTATTGCTATGTAATAATTTATCCTCTCAAGATGAAGAGTGTACTTGTTCTGTTCAAGTTGATGTACATTCAAGAATAGATTATAATTGGTGTAAATCAACTGAGGGAGGATTTGGAAGTGCTGCATATACTCGTGGAGGGAAGGTAATACACGAGTATGAAATAGAAGTTTATGAAACCAACATAACTTCAAAAAAGATAACAAATAAATTAGACGGAATATTATTTTTTAGTCCGTCAGCTGTTGAAAGTTATTTAAAATTGAATATTATAAAAAATCA
>RDZP01000044.1 GCA_004294005.1 Cytophagia bacterium | reverse complement strand
CAAAGGTAGAGAAAAAAATCAAAATAAAAAAAAAAATTGATTTTTTTTTTATTTTTTTTTTATTTTACAAAAATAATATCTAATATTACGATATTTTTAAAGATAACTCAATTAACTTAGTGAAAAATTATGGCAAAGTATAAATATACAGAAGAATTTGAATTAGGTGGAAATCCTAAATCTATTTATCCTTATTTGCAAAACATTGCAAATTTAAAAGAATGGTTTTCTCCAAAAATAGAAGTAGATAATAATCAAGTGATTAACTTTATGTGGGATGATGACAATCATTTTGCACGTGTTACACACTCACAACTCAATAAATATGTTCGTTATGAATTTTTAGATGATAAAAAGCAAGTAATAAATAGTGATGCTTCTTTTTTAGAATTTCGTTTGTTGCAAAGTCCTCTAACAATGGCAACTTTTTTAAAAGTTACTGATTATTCTGAAATGAATAATGAAGGAGATTTGAAAGCCCTTTGGGAGGAATTGATAGAACAGCTTAAAGATGTAGCAGGCGTTTGATAAATCTTTATTATTTTTATTGTAAATTTAATGTTAAAAAAGATAAAATTGTCTTATCTTTTACTATAAATTTACCAAAAGGTATATTTATTTTTTGATTATTCAAAATAAAGTTGTAATTTCACGCCTTCAATGTAAAAAGTATTTTTAATTATAAATATGAAAAATAGTAAGATATTGATTTTAAATCAACTATCAAGTGGTTTTTGTGTACTTTCATTCAAATTATTGATTGTTTTGTTTTTTAATATAACTTTCATTGTTGGACAAAACAATGTAACTGAGTTATTATCTAAATTCAATAATGAATCAAATGATAATGAAAAATTGAAATATGGTTTACAATTATCAAGAATTTATGCTCAAAGTAATAATTATGAAAAATCAGTAGAATATTACTTTAGAACCCAATCTATTGCTGAAAAAATCAATGCTCAAAAAGAATTAGCAAATATATATGAAGAGTTGGGTATTTTGTATCAAAATTGGAATGGTTACGAAAAATCAATTGCTTATTTTAAAGATGCTTTAGAAATCTATGTTCGTCAACACAATTTACAGAAAAGAGTACAATTAAATCAGAGAATTGCTTGGGCAAATTTTAGACTCAAAAAATATCCAGATGCTTCTCAAAGCTATCAAAAAGTATTAGAGTTACAAAAAATACTTAAAAACGCTGAATTGGCACAAGCAGATACTTATAATCAGTTATCAGTAATAGCTGAGATGAGTAAAGAATTTAAGCAAGCAATAGAATACAGTGAAAAAGCCCTCAATTTACATCAATCTACCAATCAATTTGAAAGTGTAGCACAAGATTATAATAACTTAGGTGTTTTACACCAAAAAATAAATGATAGGAAAAAATCGCTGGCTTACTTTACAACTGCGATTCAAACCAATAAAACTTTATTGAGTTTTTTGCCTAATGAAGCACAAGAAGCAGCTTTAAACAATAATTTAGGTGTTATTCATACCAATATGCGTCAGTACTCTGAAGCCTTACTTTATTATTTGAAAGCAGAAGAAATTAGACAAAAAAACAATCAAAAAGAAGAATTGGCAGAATCAATGAATTGTATTGCCGCTAATTATTATCTCGAAGGAGAAATGGAAAAAGCATTTTTGAAAGTCAATAAAGCCATTGATGTAGCTAAAAAAGTCAATTCATTGGAACAACTCAAAAATAGTTATAGAATTTTATCTGATATTTATAAAGCAGAAGGAAATTTAAAACAATATGAAATTGCTAACAAAGAATTCAATCAATATGATGACCAAATCAATACAGAATTAAATAAAAAAAATCAAGAAATTTTAGCACGTAAGGCATCTATTGAGGCATTAGAAGGACGATTAAAATTGGCAAATTCCGAAGATGAAAAACAAGCATTGGAAATAAAGAAAAAAGCGTTGGAGTTAGAAAACATTAAAAAAGAAAGAGCATTAGAGCAAGAACGCACCGAAAAAGCACAAAAAGAAGCGGAATTAGCAAGGTCAAAAGCAAGCCAAGCACAAAAAGAAGCAGAATTGGCACAAGCAAATGCCCAGAGAGCCATTGCTGAAAGTGATAGAAATAAAGCAGAAAGCCAAAGAGCCATTGCTGAAAGTGAAAATGCTAAAGCACAAGCCATTGCTGAAAAAATAAAAAGAGAAGACGCAGAACAAAAAAGACAACTTTCTGAGGCAAAAGCAAAACAAGCTTTGAATGAACAAGAAAAACTTAAATCAGACAGAGCAAAGGAAAATCAATTTTATTTCTTTTCAGCGATTGCAGGTTTTTTGACATTGATTATAGCATTTATTTTATTTTTCTTTTATAAAAATAGAGAAAAAAATAAATTACTACAAAAAATAAATAACGAGTTACATATTAAAAACGAGGAAATTAACCAACAAAAAGAAGAAATCGAAACACAAAAAGAAGCCATCGATATAGAAAGACAAAAATCTGATGATTTATTATTGAATATTTTACCTTTTAGTGTTGCAAAAGAACTTAAAACAGTTGGGAGTGCAACGCCACAGTTTTATAACAAAGTAACAGTCTTGTTTACAGATTTTAGAGGTTTTACAAATATTGCTTCAAAAATGACTCCTGTTGAAGTGATTAAAGAATTAGATTATTGTTTTTTGAATTTTGATAATATTATTGGAAAGTATAACCTCGAAAAAATAAAAACCATTGGTGATGCCTACATGTGTGCAGGTGGAATACCAACCGCTAATGACACTAATCCTTTTGATGCGATTAGAGCAGGTTTAGAAATTCAAAAATTTATGCAAGCTTGGATAGATGATAAAAAATCAAAAGGTTTAGAAACGTGGGAAGTGCGTTTGGGTATTCATACAGGAGAGGTGATTGCAGGTGTGGTTGGAAACAAAAAATTTGCGTATGATATTTGGGGTGATGCTGTCAATACTGCCTCACGAATGGAAAGTAGCGGCGAAGTAGGCACAGTCAATATTTCAGGAAATACTTATGAATATGTCAAGGATTTTTTTGACTGTACTTATAGAGGAAAAGTACATGCAAAAAATAAAGGTGATGTTGATATGTATTTTGTGAATTTTGAAAAAAAATAGTTTGAAATTTTCCAGCCCATACAAACGAAATGTTTGCCTCAGTTGGCAGACAAAAAAATTATACACTTAATATTTTGAGCGCAATTTCATATTGTTTTTCTGTAAAAATTTCATATTCATTTGTCGAAATAAATCTATTTCCAAAATTATCATTCACATAAAATCCCTCATCATCATCAAGAATAACATAATTTTTGATATGTTTATTTTTTGCTAAATAGGTTCTAATTTCAGTTGCTCTACCGTTTTTTATGTCTAAATCCTCTGTTTTATCTATCACATATTTACCTAAATCATATAAATCAAACAAATTTTTTAAATCCTCTACAGAATAAATCAAACGCCAAGATGAGCAAATCACTATAAATGCACCCGTTTTTTGACATAAATTATGGAGATATTCTATGGCACTATTTTGCCAATCATTATAAGCAATAGACAAATCAAAAATAGATATATTTTCTAATTTTGGATTTTTTTGTAAAAGTTCTTTTTTTAATGCTGTTGCTTTTTCGGGAGAATGATCGAGGGAATATTGATAATCTAAAACGCCGTCAATATCTAAAAAAATTATTTTTTCTACTTCATTTGATTTCATAATTACTTTTTTATTTTAAAAATTGTGATGAATATGGTATTAAAAAGTAGCTTTACAACTCAGAAGTTGAAACTTTCTAATTTATAAACTAAAAAAAGAAGTTTTTGTTAGTATTCTTAAAATAAAAAAAAATTAAATTTTGTAGTTTTAAAATACAATTTTATAATCATTGCCACAATCATAAGATAAATTACTCAAAAATCCCAAAACCACTTTCAGATGTATATATCATTAAAAAATTATTTTAATGATATAGCATTTCTAAATTTTGAAAAAAAATAAATTATCATTTTTTTTTGATTTTAATAAAAAAATCATTAAAATTGCACGTTTTTTCATATAATAAATTAATCAAAATGTCTTTCTATTCTTCTCGTAATTATATATATTCTATAAGTATTATCATACTTTTTAGTTTAGTAGCTTGCAATGGCTCTAAAGCCCCTAACAATAAAGGCAAAGATATTCCACTAATGACAGTTGGGAAAAATGTAGTTGCTGTCAAAGAATTTAAGTATATGTACGAAAAAAGTACATTGAATATTGATAGTCTTTATAATGAAAAAAATCTAAGAAATTATATTGAGCCTTTCAAAAATTACAAACTCAAAGTAACAGATGCTTTAAGTAAAGGTTTGGATACTACTGATGCTTTTAAAAAAGAGTTTTTTACATATCAAGAACAATTAGCACAACCTTTTTTGATTGATAATGTGGCTCTCGATTCGTTAGTACAACTTACTTATCGTAGAACAACTGAAGAGATAAATGTATCGCATGTAATGGTGCGTTTGTCACAAGATGCAACGCCTACTGATACGCTCAATGCTTTCAAACGCATAGGAGAAGCATTGGCACAATCTGCTACGGGGCAATCATTTGAAAACGTTGCTGCCAAATATTCAGAGGACTATTCTGTAGAACAAAATAAAGGTAATTTAGGATATATTACAGGATTACAAACTGAGAAAACATTTGAAGATATTGCTTATAAAACACCCAAAGGGCAAATTTCTGGTATTTTTAAAACTTCAAAAGGATATCATTTTTTGAAAGTAAATGACAGAAGAAATGCGTCAGGAACTTTTAAAATTGCGCACATTATGAAACATATTGGTAAAAAATCAACAGAAGAAGATAAGAAAAAAGCAAAAGAAAAAATTGATGAAATTTATCAAAAATTACAAAAAGGAGAAGTATGGGATTCACTTTGTAAATATTCTGATGATGCCACTTCTCGTATGCAAAAGGGTGCTTTGCCTGAATTTACGGTTGGAAAAGTATTGCCTGAAATGGAAACACAAACAATGCAACTCAAAAATACTGGTGATTATTCTGCTCCTTTTCAAACTATTTTTGGTTGGCATATTATTCAGTTGCTTCAAAAAAAACCAATTCCTACATTTAGAGAGCAACAAACTTATCTCAAACAACAAGTTCCAAAAGAAACAAGGTTTGATTATTTACAAAACTTATTGATAGATAAACGTAAAAAAGAATATCAATTCAAAGAAAATCAAAAAATTTGGAATATACTTTTGACAAAAATAGATGCTCGAATTTTGCAAGGAAGTTGGAGTTATAATAGTACAGAACCAATTATCAAAGAAAATTTGTTGTCTATGGAATCAAAACACATCAAAAAAAGTAAAAAATATTCTGTCAAAGATTTTTTTAATTTTGTGTATGAAAAACAAGTCATGCAACCTGTTCTCAAAGATGAAAAACACTATTTTTATTTGTTGTATGAACGTTTCAAAAAATATGCAGTCCTTGAATTTGAAAAAGAAAATCTTTCTGAAACAAGAGAAGACTATCGTTTTTTGGTCAATGAATACAAAGAAGGAACAATGATTTATGAGTTGATGAATGAAAGAGTTTGGAAAAAAGCCTTAGATGATACCACAGGTGCTAAAAACTTCTTTAACCAAAATCGTGTCAATTATAAATGGGGGCAAAGAGCAAATGCAACAATTTATCAAGTTGCTAATCAAAATGTTTTGAGTGAATTGAAAACCTATTTGAATAAAAATTTGTACCCAATGGTTCAAATTGAAATTCCAAATATAGGATATGATAAAAATGATGTGTCAATAGATGAAGAATCGATGGCTATTTTGAATCAAGTAATTGAATTGATGAAAAAAGACCAAAATTTAAGATTGGAAGTAATTGGACATGGAGATGTCACAGAGCGAAAAACAATCGCCCAAGAACGCATAGAACCCATTATTAAACAACTGACTTTTAAAAAAATAGAGGCAAAAAAAATTACCTCTAAAAACTTTGGAAGTTCACAACCATTATCAAAAACAGATAAAAAAAGAAATCAAAGAGTTGAATTGTATTTATATTCTACACAAAAAATGCAATTAGAAGCAATTTTGAATAAAAACAACCCCAATAATTTGAAAATAACACAAGGATTGTTTCAAAAAATAGACAATGCTTATCTTGACGAAACAGACTGGAAAGCAGGAACTTATACAATTAATAAAAATAACAAAATTTTTTATATTGATATTGCAGATATAAAAGAAGCACGTTTGAAAGATTTTGATGAGGCAAGAGGAAATGCTATTACTGATTATCAAAATTATTTGGAGCAAGAATGGATAAAAGAACTCAAAGCAAAATATCCAATCACAATCAACGAAGTTGAACTTAAAAAATTAGTCAAATAAAAAATAATAAAAAAACACGCTTTGATGGCGTGTTTTTTTTGTTAAAATTGTTAGCCTGCTGTTTTCAAAAACAGAGTGACACTAAAGAAATAAAAGTTAAAAAATAACTTAAAAAAAATCCGTTTAAATCCGTAAAATCCGTGTGCTTTTTGCAAATTACTTAAAATCGATTTTTATAACTTTCAATAACTTTATTATTTATTTTTTTTATACTTTTCAAAAGTCAATAATAAACTTGGTAATAATAATAAATTACCAAACATTGCACATAAAAGCGTAGTAGAAGTTAAAATTCCTAAGACGATTGTACCTTCGAAATCGGAATAAGCAAAAACAATAAATCCAAAAAATAAAACGATAGAAGTATAAAACATACTTGCACCTGTTTCACGTAATGCAATACGGACTGCGTCAGCAACCACAAAATTATGAATTTTTAATTCTTGTCTATACCTTGCTAAGTAATGTATTGAGTCATCAACGGCAATTCCGAAGGCAATACTAAAAATTAAAGCTGTACTTGGTTTGAGTGGTATTCCAAAATACCCCATCAATCCTGCAGTAATCAATAAAGGTAAAATATTAGTAACAATTGAAATTAAAATCATACGAAACGAACCAAACAAACCTGCCATCATTAAGCCAATCAAAATAATTGCCAGTAGCAAACTACTTTGTAAACTATTTATCAAATATACATTTCCCTTAATAAAAATTTTGGTTGTTCCTGTAACTTTTGCTTCTGCAATTTTTGGGTTCTTGAAAATAGATTTAAGCAAAGGTTCTATATCATTTTTTAATAGTAGTTCTAATTTTTGAGAGCCAATATCTGCTAATTTCAAAGAAATACGCATTTTTTGACCTGTACTATCGACCATTGTTCTCAAAACTACATTGGCAGCGGAGTCTTGTTTTCCTCCGTTTGTGAGATAATTAAGAATAAAAACTTTATCTTGATTAGAAGGCAATTCAAAAAAATCAGGATTTTGATTATAATAGGCTTGTTTGGTCGCTTTCAAAAAATTTACCAAAGACAAAGGTTCTCCAATTTCTTTTCTTTTTTTAAGGCTATCTTGTAGTTGTTCTACTAAGCGTAAAACGGGTAAACTCATTACTCCTTTTTTTCTTTTTGTATCAACTTCTATTTCTAACGGCATTAATCCTTTAAAATTGGTTTCAAAAAATGATAAATCTTCTTTTGCTTTGCTATTATGAGGTACATTATCCAACATAAAAGCCAAAGGTCTAATCAAAAAAACACCAAAAATTGAAATGAAACCTACACTAATACAGACAATGTAAATCCACTTCTTATGATAAAAAACAGCATTATCTAAGAAGACCAATAATTTATCGATAGGTTTTCTATCTAAATGTTTTAATTCTGATTGTGTTGGTGCAGGCAAATAAGCATAAAAAATAGGCAATAATAACAAACTCACTACAAAAGTGGACATCACACCTAAAAAAGCAATGACACCAAATTGCTCTAACATTTGATTAGGAGTAAAGACAAAAACGCCAAAACCCACCGCAGTTGTCATATTGGTAAGCAAAGTAACCATTCCAATTCTATCGATGACGTGTGCCAATGCTTCTAATTTATTACCACATTTTCTAAATTCTTGATGGTATTTATTCAACAAATAAACGCAATTAGGCACGCCAATCACTACCAAAATAGGCGGAAGCAATCCTGTTAAAAGATTCATTTTGTAACCTAATACGCCCAAAAAGCCTACACACCAAATAATTGAGATACCAATCACTAAAATAGGCACAACCAATGCTGTCCAAGTGGTAAAAAATATTCCTAAAACAATGACTGTAACAATGGCAGAATAAATCAATAACTTTCCTAATTCGGCTGATACTTGTTTGGCAACCACTGCACGAATATAAGGAAGTCCGCCCAAATAATGTTTTATTTTTGTTTTTTCAGAAAAATCTTCGGACAATTCTATAATACTTTTGAGTAAATTTTGTCTTTTATAAGAATCTAATACTTTTTTATCAATCGTAATCAAAATAAGCATTGCTTCATTTTTATTATTCCATAATAAATTATCATAAAAAACTTGTGATTTTGCAATTTTTAAAAGGCTATCCAATTCTTTTTGAGCGTGTGGAATGGATTTGAATAATTTTTTAGCAATAAACTTTTTTTGAATAGAATCTTTTTGAAGAATTTGAATTTTTGAGATAGATAAAATTTGTTTGACACCTTCTAATTTTTCTAATTCTTGAATAAAATACATCATTCGTGAAAAATTTTTGACATCTTTTACTTTTTTATCCTGCAAGCCAATCACTAAAATATTGCCGTCATCACCAAAAGTTTTTCTAAATTGCTGAAAAAAAATAAAATCTTTATCAGTTTTAGGAACAGCCGAAATATAATCATAACTCAATTCTGCTTTTCTGGCTTGAAATGCAAAAAAAGTAGTAATGCTTAATAAAAATAATAATACAATATGTTTATATTTGAGAATCAATGTAGCGATTTGTGTCCACATAATTTTGAAGTATCACTTAAAAAAAATTAATTTATTCAAATTTGAAAGTGCAAAAGTAATAAAAATATTGGCAATATTGGCAATATTAGCGATTATTTTATTTTTTTGAGTGATGAAAATAACAAAAATCTCTAAAAATAGCGTCAAATTTGGGACAAGTGCTATTTTTAGAGATTTCAAAAAGATATATATTTATTTACAATCTTTGATACAATTTCCTTGTTTGTTAATAGTGAAAATATCATCACTTCCTGCTTTTTTGACTTCTGCAGTGCCATTATTAAAATTTGTACCATAAACATATTGTGGTTGAATGATAATAACGCCTTGCTCATTGATATAACCTATATTTTTTCCTACTTTTATTCTTGCTACACCTTCGTAATATTTATCCAAAATATCACAGACTTTTTGTCCTTGTTTATTGATATAAAAAGTTTCACCGTCAATGAGTTTCGCTTGTGCCAAACCTTTGTTAAATCTCTCGATGTATCTAAAAGAAAGTGGTATGATTTCGTTGCCATTTTTATCTAAATAACCAACTTTATCGCGTATTCTTGCTCTTATCATATCGCCACCTACATCAAATCCTTCTAAAAAATCGTATTTGAGTGCTGTAACTTCTTCACCTTTTTGATTGAGAAGACAATATTTTTTCCCACTTTGGGCAACTGCTCTACCATTATAATAAGGAGAAACTTTATCATATTTATTTTTGGGTGGTTCGATTGTAGTAGGTTCTTCCTCCTTTTTAATTTCTTTTTTTTCCTCTTTTTTAATTTCTTTTTTTTCTTCTTTTTTCAAGGGTGTTGTTTCTTTTTTTGTATTACCAACAATGTTTTCTTCATTATTATTGTCAGCAACCTTTTCTTTTGTTGTATCAATTTTTGTGTTTTCTGGTATAGCTTCTTTTTTTTCTTCTTTTTTTATGGTTTCACCTTTTGTTCCTTTGTCGGTTGAGCAATTTGTAAATGAAAAAAACGCTAAAAAAAGCATTATAATATATAGATTTGAAATATTTTTAGACATAATAGATGATTGTGATTTTTGTGAACTGATAATAGTTTTTTTTGATTACTTCAAATACCTTGCAAAAGTATCAATATTTTTACAAAATACCTAAAAAAAGCACTAAAATTATGATTGATTTTTAAGTTTCTTTTTTTGTTGATATTCAAGAAGCAGAGAATTTCTCTCATTGATAAATAAAACCAGAAAGCCATTCATTTTTTCAAAAAAGTGAGTGGCTTTCTGGTTTTATAAAAGATTGATTATACAATAATTAGTGTTTGAAATGTCTTACCCCTGTAAAGACCATTGCTACATTGTTTTTATTACAATACTCAATAGAATCAACATCTTTGACGGAGCCACCTGGCTGCACAACCGCAGTAATGCCTGCCTTATGAGCGATTTCGACACAATCAGGAAAAGGAAAAAAGGCATCAGAAGCCATTACAGCACCTTTTAACGAAAATCCAAAATGATTTGCCTTTTCGATGGCTTGCTCCAACGCATCAACTCTTGAAGTTTGACCTACTCCACTGGCAATCAAAACATCTTCTTTTGCTAAAATAATTGTATTTGATTTTGTGTGTTTGCAAATTTTGAGTGCAAATGCTAATGCTTTTTCCTCGTTTTGTGTAGGTATTTTTTCTGTAACTTTTTGAAATTGTGTTTCATTTTCTATTACATTGTCTTTTTCTTGCCAAAGCACACCATTCAATAAAGTTTTGTATTGTGCAGTGTTTTTGAGTGGTTGTAATTGTTGTAAAATAATACGATTTTTTTTGCTGTTCAATGTTCCCAATGCTTCAGCGTCGAAAGAAGGAGCAATCAAAACTTCAAAAAATAATTTATTTAATTCCAATGCGGTTGCCAAATCTACAGGTTTATTGGTTGCAATTACGCCACCAAAAGCAGAAATATTATCACAAGCCAATGCCTTTTGATACGCCTCCAAAGGCGTTTCTGCAATCGCTACGCCACAAGCGTTTGTATGTTTGATTATCACATAAGCCGTTTCTTCAAATTCTTCGACCAACGCCACTGCAGCCTCTACATCTACTAAATTATTATAAGAAAGTTCTTTTCCGTTTAATTGTTCGAACATATCATACAGATTACCAAAAAATATTCCTTTTTGATGTGGGTTTTCGCCATATCTCAAAGTTTTACTTTGTTTAAAACTTGCTCTTAATTGTGGAAGTTGTGCTGTTTTATTAAAATAATTGAAAATATGTGCATCATAATCAGAACTTGTAGCAAAAGCGTGTGTTGCTAATAGTTTTCTATCTTCTATACTTGTTGCACCATTGTTATTTTCTAACATTTCTATCAATAATTGATATTGGTTTTGAGAAGCAATAATAGCCACTTCTTGAAAATTTTTGGCAGCAGCACGAATCAAAGAAATACCACCAATGTCTATTTTTTCGATAATATCTGTTTCGCTTGCACCTGTTGCTACCGTTTTTTCAAAAGGATATAAATCTACAATTACTAAATCAAAAGCAGGAATTTCGTATTGTGCTGTTTGTTGTATATCTTCAGGATTACTCAGGCGTGCCAAAATTCCGCCAAATACTTTTGGGTGTAATGTTTTTACTCTACCACCTAAAATAGAAGGGTAACCTGTCAAACTTTCTATGCTTGTAACTTTTGCTCCTTGACTTTCTAAAAATTGTTGCGTTCCGCCTGTAGAATAAATATGTACGTCAAATTTTTTTAATAAATCTGTAATAACGTCTAAATTTTCTTTGTGATAAACAGAAATAAGTGCGGATTTTATAGGTTTTATATACATTCCTAAATGTTTTTTGAATGGAAATGAAAAAAAAAATTTCGCAAATATCGTTTTTTTATTTCACTTAAACTATTATTTCATTCATTCTTAATAATAATTTAATATTGAAATTTTTATAAAAATATTTTTTTGAAATTTTTTTATCATAAAATATCTAAAATTTGATATTCTTTTTGATGAAAGATAATTGTATCATTGATTTTTTTGCCCAATAATAAAGCACCTATCGGAGAATTAATAGAAACAACAAAATATTTATCGTTCTCTAAAAAAACTTGTCCTAATCCAATACTTATAAAAAATTTGCCTTGATTGGTCATTACTAAACTCCCAACTACTACAAACTGATAATTATTTTGAAAAATTATTTGGGTTAATATTTTTTTTAATTCTCTGACTTCGATCAATCTTTTTGTATTATTTTCGATTTCAATTTGCATCATTGCTCTTGTCGTTTCGTATTTATCACCTGCACTACTTTTGGTATCTTCGTTAGCGGTTTGTTGTGCAGCATCTATATTTTGTTGTATGACCAACAATTTACTTTCTATAATTTCAAGACATTTTTGGTGTAATAACTTTTTCATTTTGATATTTTGATATTTTGTTATAGGCTACTATGCGATTTGTCGAACTCTGCAAAAGTTTTAAACTTTTGCAGAGTTAAAAAGACTTGTCCCCACAAGCGGATATTGTATCAAATCATTGCTTGTGGGGACACAAACAATGGCAAGAACGCTGATGAAACTGATTTTCAAACGCAGATTTTATTCATAACAATGGATAAAAATAGAAATTTATGGTTCTTCTAACATTTATATGTATGGATAAAATTTAGAAAAATAAAATCCGTTCAAATCCGTAAAATCCGTGTTATCCGCGTGCCTTCTGCGATAAATTTCCGTATAAAATTTAGTAGAACCAAAAAACTATAATTTTTTTCTTAATCTTGCCACAGGAATATTAAGTTGTTCACGGTATTTGGCAACTGTTCTTCTCGCAATTTGATAACCTTTTGCTTTGAGCATTTTTTCTAATTTATCGTCAGACAATGGTTTCTTTTTATGTTCATTATCCACCATTTCTTTCAAAACAAATTTAACTTCTCTACTACTAACATCTTCACCTGCGTCAGTTGAAATTCCTTCAGAAAAGAAATATTTTAGCGGAAAAATACCAAAATCAGTTTGAATTGATTTACTATTAGCAACTCTGGAGATGGTAGAAATATCCATACTGATTTTATCAGCAATATCTTTGAGAATCATAGGTCTAAATTTACTTTCATCACCATCTTGAAAAAACTCATATTGATATTCAATAATAGCATTCATAGTACGTAACAAAGTTTGTTGTCTTTGTTTTATAGCATCAATAAACCATTTTGCAGAATCCAATTTTTGTTTCACAAATGATACTGTTTCTCTGATATTTTTGTCTTTTTTATTACTTTTGCTATAAGTATCAAGCATATCTGCATAAGAATTATTAACACGCAATTCAGGTGCATTTTTAGAATTAAGGATTACATCTAACTTTCCGTTATCATTTTTAAGAATGAAATCAGGAATAAGATATTGTGATGTACTGGTGAAACTTGTAGAATTTTCACCGGGTTTTGGATTTAATTTTAAAATAATTTGTATTACTTCTTTCAACTCATCATCTTCAAAATCTAATTTTTTGGCGATTTTGTCATAATGTTTTTTCGTAAATTCTTCGAAACACTCATCTAACAATCTTATTGCCAATTCTGCTACCATACTTTCGCTTACTTTTCTTTCTAATTGCAGAATCAAACACTCTTTCAAATCTCTTGCGGCAATGCCTGCGGGTTCAAAAGATTGAATTTCTCTTAAAATTTCCTCAACTCTTTTTTCATCTACCTCAATATTTTGAGAAAATGCTAAATCATTCACAATTGCAGGAATAGGTCTTCTTAAATAACCATCGTTATCCAAACTACCGATAATTTGTTCACCAATTTTTTCATCAATTGGAGAAAGTTTTAAAAATCCAAGTTGCCCCATCAAAGTATCATTGAGCGTTGAGAGCATCATTATAGGCATTTCTTTTTCTTCTTCTCTATAATTATTGTCTTGATATTGATAGCCGTTATCATCTTGTCTTAAATATTCATCAATACTAATGGCTTCGGTTTGAATATCGCTTTCATAATCGTTTGTATCATCATTATAATCATCAAAATCATCAAAATTTGTGTTATCTTCGTTATAATCTTCCTTAAAATCATTGTCAAAATCTTCATTTTCCTTACTTTCTTTATCTCTTTCTCTTTCTTTTTCTTTATCTCTTTCAAAATCATTATCACGATTGTCTTCGAGAGCAGGATTGCTTTCAAGTTCTTCTTCGATACGTGCTTGTAATTCAGCAGTTGGAATTTGCAGAAGTTTTATAAATTGTATCTGTTGAGGCGATAGTTTTTGTGTAATAATCTGATTTTGAACTAATTTTTGCATAACATTTTTTGATTTGGGATTTTTGTAATTATTTTTTACACTACAAATTTTCATAAAAAAATTGAATTATGGTATAATTATTGAAAGAATTTTTAATTTTTTTTTTAAATTTTTATATAATTGACTAAAAAAATTACATTTTATATAAAATCAATATTATTTTGTTGTTTTATTTATCATATTTTGTGTTTTTATACGTTTGAAAAAAAGAATGAAAAGAAAAATTATTTGGTATTTTTTTTGTTAAGCCTATCTGTTTTACTTCTTTTTTGTTTTTATCAAAATTTATTATTATTTTTGCGACACTATTTATTATTAAGATATGAAAAAAAATGACCTTTTTTATCAAGTTGCTTTAAGTCTTTTAGAAGGAATTGGAGGCAAAAATGCACGCTATTTATATATGTATTGCGGCTCTGCTCAAAACATTTTTCAAAAATGGACAACAGATGATTTTCATAAAAAAATACCCGGAATAGGACTAAAAACCGCTGAAAAAATAACAAAAAATAAAAAAGAGGTACTTAAAAAAGCAGAGGAAATTATCGAGAGATGCGAAAAAAATGATGTCCAAATTTTAAGCTTATTTGAAAAAAATACTGATTTTCCTGATGCATTAAGAAATTATGATGATGCGCCACTTTTGATGTATTATAAAGGAAATGCAAAATTAAATGATAAAAAAATCATTGGAATTGTTGGAACAAGACAAGCCACTGATTATGGTAGAGATGCAGTAGAAAAAATATTGATAGATTTAGCACCTTATAGACCGTTGGTTATAAGTGGTTTGGCTTATGGAATAGACATTGCTGCTCATAAAACTGCCTTAAAATTAGGTTTAGAAACTGTTGGGGTGATGGCAAGCGGTTTGGATATTATCTATCCCGCAGAACATCGAAAAATTGCTTTTGAAATGATAGAAAACGGTGGATTACTAACCGAAAATCCTTTTGGTACAACTCCTGACCCAAGACGATTCCCTGCACGCAATAGAATTATTGCAGGTATGGTAGATGCCTTGATAGTTGCTGAAGCACAACAAACAGGTGGTGCAATTATTACTGCTGATATTGCCAATGATTATAATAAAGATGTTTTTGCAGTGCCGAGTTCTATCAAAAATACTGATTCTTTGGGTTGCAATATGCTTATTCAACAAAATAAAGCAATGTTGGTCAACTCAGGAATTGAAATTGCACAATTTTTAGAGTGGGACAATTCGCAGAGAATTAACAAACAAATACGAATGAATTTAGATGAGTTAGATTTGAATGAATTTGAAAAAAAAATCTTACAATATCTCAAAGAAAAAGGAGAAACTCAAATTGATATTTTGGCATATCAACTCCAAAAACCAATTCACGAATTAAATGCTTTATTATTGAATTTAGAATTATTGAATCTAATAAAATCAGTTCCTGGACAAAAATTTTCCCTCAAAAATTAGTTGGTTTTTCATAATTATAACAAAGAATAATATAAATTCTTTCTCATTTCTTATTGAAATATAAACTTTTTTTTATCAAATTCGTTCTTAGTATTAGTTTAAACAATCTATAATTAATAATTTTTTTTAAAATGAAATTAAAATATCTCTCTACACTCATTATTACTTCAATGCTTTTGAGTAATTGTGGTGGTAAATCTGAAGAAAAAGGAAAAGACAAAAAATCTGAAACCAAATCAGAAGAAAAATCAGAAAAATCAGAAAATTCAAGTAGTTCGACAGAGGAAAAATCGGAGGAACAATCAGAAAAAAAATCATCAGAAGAAGAAAAAGCGGTAGTGATTGCAAAATCAGGCTTATCGCTAAGAGAAACTTCTGATAGAAAATCAAAACTTATTACCGTTTTGCCTACTAATGCAGTAGTTGAAATAGTAGAAAAAGGAACAGAAGATGTGAAAATAGGTAGCAAAAAAGCACCTTTTCACAAAGTAAAATACTCAAAATATGAAGGGTATGTTTTTGGTGCTTATCTTAAAATGGGGGGAAAAATAGAAGGAAGCAATAATGCTGATGCCAAAACTGCCAACACAAATACTGAAGCAACTAACTTTGGTGATGTAATTCAAAAAGGATTAGTGATTGCTAAATCAGGTTTAACTTTGAGAGAACAACCGAATGCGAAAAGTAAAAGTATTACGGTCATTGCACGCAACCAAGAAGTAGGTATATTGAATTTTTTGGACGAATCTGTAGAGATTAAGGGAGTGTACGGGTCTTGGTGCCAAGTGAGATATGGCAAAAAAGAAGGCTATTTGTTTAGTGGATATATCAACTTTTCTATGGCGAAAGTAAGTGCAAAATCTGGCTTAAAACTTAGAAAAGAACCAAGCAAAGACTCAGACCAAATCACTGTTATTCCGTCAGGAGCAGATGTATATTTGATTGTAACGCCTGAAGGCGAAGAAAATACTGATGTTATAGATGATGGACAAGGGCATCTTTGGTACAAAGTTCGCTATGGTAAATTTGAAGGCTATGCTTATGGAGAATTTTTGGAAATAGAGGCAGGTTGCTAAGGTCAAATAAATAATTAAATAAATAACAATGAAAAAAATATTTTTAATTGCTGCTTTCATAATTTTGTCTTTGAATGTGTTATTGGCACAAAAAAAAGAAAAAACTAAAAGTGTAGAGGTAACTTATGAAAGTGCTACATTTTACGTCGGACAAGTTGTTTACTTTTTTAAAAGAGTAGATAATAAAGAAGAACTTTCGGTGGGTGTAACCAATAAACCGTTTGATGCTGAAATGAAAAAGAAAATTAAAGTACCAAAAGGTATGCTCGAAGATACTAAAGATATAGAAGGTTTGCCCGGTGCTAATCCAGCGATGGTTGGTAAAAAATTTTTGATTGTTTATGATAATGAAGGCGATGTTGTCCGAATTGTTCATAACGAAAAGAAAAAGAAAAAATAGTTTTTTTTGCATATTAAGCTTCTAAAAATAAATAAAAACGTTTGAAAAAAATACTTTTCAAACGTTTTTTGTTTTTAAAAATAAAATTATTTATAATTATTCTAAATAATATTTGCATTTGTCGATTTTATGTTTTTACTTTGCAGTGTTATTTATAATTAGTCTAAATAAAAATTATCTCAATTATGTTCAAAAATATTTTTATTTCTTTTTTATTTTTATTTCAAATATCTTTTATTATCGCCCAAAATACTGTCAAAGGACGTATTACAGATGTAAAACAACAAGGATTACCTTCTGTTTTGGTAGTCCTTGATAACACAAGTTGGCAAACCGTTACTAATGAAAACGGTGATTTTGAATTGGTGAATATTCCTAATGGAACATATAAATTGATTGTTTCAGGGATTAATATTGATAATGTCAGTACAGAAATTACTATTTCAAATGAACCTTTAGATTTGAAAAATATCGTTGTAAAAGAAAAAATAAAAAATTTAGCAGGTGTAGTCATTGTAGGAAAAAGAGAAATCTCTCCACTCCGAAAAGCAGGTGAGGTAGAAGGAACACAATTATTAGCAGGAAAAAAAACAGACATTATCAATCTTACTTCAATAGATGCCAACCTTATTACCAATAATGCAAGAGAGGTTTTTGCACGTACTGCAGGGGTGAGCGTATGGGAAAATGACGGCTCAGGCATACAAGTTGGCGTTGCTGTGAGAGGTTTAAGTCCAAATCGAAGTTGGGAATTTAATGTACGTCAAAATGGCTATGATATTTCTTCTGATGTATTTGGTTATCCTGAAGCCTATTATAATCCGCCAATGGAAGCAGTAAAAGAAATTCAGATGATTCGTGGTGCCGCTTCTTTGCAATTTGGGGCGCAATTTGGGGGTTTGTTGAATTATGTTTTGAAAACAGGTGATAAAAATAAGTCCTTCAGTGTAGAAGCACAAAATACAGCAGGAAGTTTTGGTTTGTATGGTTTGTATTTGGCTGCGGGAGGCACAAAAGGAAAATGGAATTATTATGCGTATGTTCAACATAGGTCTGCAGATGGCTGGCGACAAAATAGTCGTTATAATATTCAAAATTATCACGCACAAGTGAATTATGAAATCAATAAAAAAATGAAAATTGGTTTAGAATATTCACAAATGGGTTATCAATCACAACAAGCAGGTGGATTGACTGATGCACAATTTGCACAAAATGCAAGACAAAGCACAAGAGCAAGAAATTGGTTTGGAACGCCTTGGCATTTGTTAGCACTCAATTTTGATTATCAAATCAGCGAAAATACAAAATTGAACACAAAAGTTTTTGGATTGATAGGCGAAAGAAATAGTGTTGGTTTTGTTAATTCGGCTGGAATTACAATAGCAGATAATAATGGAAATAGACAAATTGACAGAGATTTTTATGATAATATTGGAACAGAAACACGCCTTCTAACAACCTATCAGTTATTTGGAAAAAAACATCATCTTTCGACAGGAGTAAGAGCCTCAATAAGTCGCACTGTTCGCAAACAAAATGGTATTGGAACAAACGGAATTGATTATAATTTGGCATTGATAGATAACACTGATTTTGGAAGAGAACTTCAATTTCATACTAAAAATCTTGCTTTTTTTGCAGAAAATATGTTTCAAGTTACAAAAAAATGGACAATTACACCCGGTTTTAGGTTTGATTATATCGAAAGTACAAGCGAAGGACGTTTGAGTTTTAATACAAATGGAACAGAAAATTTAGTCAATCCAGAATTTACGGCTCGAAAAATTGCTTTATTGGGTATTGGTACAGAATTTAAAATCACAGAAAATACTTCGTTTTATAGTAATTTATCTCAAAGCTTTAGACCTGTTTATTATGCCGAACTTACGCCGCCTGCTACCACTGATATAATAGACCAAAATATGAAAGATGCCAATGGTTTCAATTTTGATATAGGTTACAAAGGACAAATCAACGAGGTTTTTCGTTTTGATGTTAATTATTTTAGATTAGAATACAATGATAGAATTGGCACTTTGACAATGGCAAGACCTGATAATTCACGTTATCAATTCCGAACCAATGTTGGCAATAGTACTAATGAAGGAATAGAAAGTTACCTTGAATTTACACCTACCAAACTCCAAAAAACACAAAATAATTGGGGTGATATTCAAATTTTTACTTCTTTATCTTTTATGAATGCAAAATACAATCGTTTACAATTACGAACATTTAGTAATAATCAATTTGTAGAAACTAATTTAGCAGGTAATCGTGTAGAGAATGCACCACAATCGATTCAAAGAATTGGAATAAGTTATTTGTATAAAACTTTTTCATTTACTTATCAATATTCAAAAGTTGCAGAAGTTTTTTCTGATGCTAACAATACAGAAATTCCTACTGCTAATGCTAATAATGGTAAAATTCCTGCTTATGAAGTGATGGATATTTCTGCTTCTTATCGTTTTTTGACAAACTATTCTTTGAAAGTAAGTATCAATAATCTTACTGACCGAATGTATTTTACAAGGCGTGCAGGAGGTTATCCAGGACCAGGCTTATTGCCTTCAGATGGACGTAGTTTTTATTTGACTTTTGGAATAAAGATATAAATAGAAATCAATAAAAAAATGACACACTGACAATTTTAGTGATACTTTTTAAAAATAGTCATTAAAATTGTCGTGCCAAAAGGCGGCGGTTTGGCTTCAAATTCATTGCTCAACGAAGTAGTATTGTTTTTTGAAGATAAAAAAATGATTACTACATTAGTTGAAGCCTATCCTGCTGGTGAGATAAAATTACAACTCAATATCACAATTAGATTACTAAGCATTTATTCAAGAACACAAAAAGAAATAGAAATAAAACAAACATTATTAGATTTGTTTGCCACTGAAAAACAAAAAATAAAAGGCAGCGTTTATTTATCAGACATCACACAAAACATCGAAAATATTGTAGGTGTATCGAGTTCTGATATTGCAGAAATACAAGCAATTCCGTATCCACTCCCTATTGCTCCTAATAATAAAATGTTAGATTGGACAATAACACCTATCAATTCAATCATTGTTACTAAATTCAAAATATTAGTACAATCTTCTGTCAATTATCAATTATTTAGAAATGATGTTTTTGTCAGTAATTATGTTTTTGGCGTTTTAGTAAATGTAACAGAATGTAGTTTTAGAATCAATAATGATAATTATTCGGTTGGCGATACTTGGGAATTTATTATGTATCCAAAAAACAAAAATATCATTTTAGAAGAAGCAAGTATTCCTGCTTTGTACGAAAATGATATTGTTTTGAATTTG
>RDZP01000043.1 GCA_004294005.1 Cytophagia bacterium | reverse complement strand
AAACAAGGCGTAAAAGCATATCCTACTAATATCGTGATAGATAAAACAGGGCGAATTACTTTGGCAAGTGTAGGATATAGAGATACTATCGAAACAGAAATAAGTGAAGCAATAGAGAAAGTTTTGAAAGAATGAAAAATATAGAAAATAAAAATGTTAATTATTTGTTAAAAATACTAAAAAATTAGGAAATTGTTTTTTTTTTTTTTGCAAATTTGCATCATCAATAGAACGGTTCTATTGTATATTTATTAACAATTAAAATTATATTTCTTATGAAAATATTAGAAAGTGTAAAAAATGATGTATTTGGTTCGTTTGCAGATGCACAAATGAGTAAAGAGGAGATGAAAATGGTCAAAGGTGGGGCGGAAGATGGAGCACCATGTACACAATATAAAGTAACAGGTGTTACAAGGATGGACAATGGTAGATATAAAATTTATTTTACACCTGTTGGAGGTGGCAACACAATTCCTTATGATAGCTTTTATTCTGATGTTATTGGAAGAACTACTTGTTTTTAATTAAAAAGAAACTACTTTTACAACAAACTTAGTATTAAAAAAAAGTAATAATACTAAGTTTGTTGTTATAAATTCACTTAAAATAAATGAAATATTTATTATTTTTGTTTATATTATTTTCTCAAAATAATATTTTTTCTCAAAATTATAGAGATATTCCTGATAGTTTTTATAAGTCAATGCAACTCAATCTATACTTAGACTCTGATACAAACAAGGTTGAAAAACATTTTACTGATTTTAATACAAAGAAACCTTATAAGCTATCGGATTTTAAAAATAAATATATTATTCAATATCACTATCCGATAGAGTTAAGAGGTGAAATTTTAAAAAAATTAGAAAGTTATCAAAAAATTATTGATAAAAGTATTTTTGAAAAAGATTTTATTTTAATATTTGTTTGTTACTCAAAGTATGATAAAGAAAAAAGTAAAAAGAAAATAGACAAAGAAAAGATAACTTGGCGAAAATTTGCTGATGATAGTTTATTTAAATTTCATCAATATTTTCAAACCTATGAAGACGCAAATGAAGCAATTTTGTCAGACTATAGAATATATGGTACTATTTCATATAGATATATGTTTGTAAATGAAAAAGGTATAGTAACAGCAGGCGCAGTAAAACAATATCTTAACACTGACGAAAAGTTAAAACATCAAGATATGCTTATCAAAATAGAATGTTTTACATCATTACCAGCAAAAATAATCGATCCAATGAAGTAATTTAATATGTTAATATTTGTTAAAAATACTAAAAAATTAGGAAATTGTTTTTTTTTTTTTTTTTTTAAAATTTGCATCATCAATAGAACTTCTATTGTATATTTATTAACAATTAAAATTATATTTCTTATGAAAATATTAGAAAGTGTAAAAAATGATGTGTTTGGTTCGTTTGCAGATGCACAAATGAGTAAAGAGGAAATGAAAATGGTGAGAGGGGGAAAAAATGTAGCAACGGGAAGTGGTTTTATAACAAGTAAAACTATTTTTTGTTTAATTTATCAATATGCATCTGATACAGATCATTATTCAGAAACTTCAGGAGATCTTATTGGTACATCGTATTATGATAGTGATGGTGGATTTATTAAAGCAATTTAATAAATCATATTAAGGTATTAAACTTCCTGCTAAAGTTAAGTAATTGATTATCATATACTTAAAATATTAAATATATAGGAGAATTGATTAAAAAGGTTCATTTTCCAAATTTAAAATTATATAGAGCAATCTAAATTTTTGCAGGAAGTCTGTTATAATAATATTAGTAATAAAAAAAATAATTCTATCTAATTTTGTTTTTAAACCATAAAACATGAAATTATCCATAATATACTCCTTATTTTTCTTTCTTTTGGTTAATTTTTTGAATGCCCAAACAAAAGTCAATTTTATCACTGAGTATTATCCATTTATCAATAAAGCAGAAATATACATCACAAAAGGTAAATTTGAAAATGCTTTGGAAATGTACCAAAAAGCATTTAAAAATAGTACAATTGGTTTTCGTAGAGATTATGAAAATGCTTTGTATTGTGCTTTGAAAATAGATAAAATAAATATTGCTTTAGAATATGCAAAACAAATGGCAGTCAAAGGTTCTAAATTAGAATATTTTAAAAAAATTAAACATTTTGAAAAATTAACTGCTTCGAACAATTGGATTGATTTTGAAGAAAATTATGATAAATATTATCTTAAAAATATAAATATTAAACTTCGTGATACTTTAATAAAAATGAAAGAAAGAGACCAAAAGTATCGACTAATGGAAGGAAGTTATCGTAAATATCATAAAGAAATAAAAGAAATAGATAGCCTTAATTATATTGGATTAGTAAGTTTATTTAATCAGTATGGTTATCCAACTGAAGATATGATAGGTGGAAAACATATTACAGATGTCATAATAAGGCACTATTATCAAAATAATCCAACTGACACCACAAAACATATATTTTTAAATGATATTTTTAATAATGCTTTAAAAGAAGGAAAAATTCATAATGAAAATATATTAACAATTTTTAATAACATACATCCTATTATTAAATGGGAAAAATATTCATATTATACAATAAAAAAAGTAAATAATTTGGTTTATAGAATTAATTTTGGTTCTACACTTGAAATAAACAAAGAACGAAAAGAGATAGGTTTGTGTAGTATGGAAGATGTAGAACAGAAATTATTATTTTATTATTCTCCTATTTTATATGAAAAGGTAGAAAATTTTTTTGAGTCATCAGAAGATATATATAAAACTCAACCTTTTTATTTTTGGGTACATTCATATATCCTTTATACTCCAGATGAGCAATATGATTTTAAGCAACAAATTAAAACAAAACAGTTTATACCTATTCCTAATCCTAATAAAAAATGATTTTGATAGTTTCAAAAGAATACGAAAAAACAACAATACATATTCTTGAGCAAATTGATTACTTGGGATTACTATATCAACGGATTAATCGTGAGGATGCGGTTGAAGTAAAGAATATTATTATTAATAACAATCAAATTGATGTAAAAATCTATAATATGAACTCAAAAGAAAATATAGATTTTAATAATATTACTGCTTTTTATTGTCGTAAAGGTAATATATCTTATAAACTAAATACTAATCATTTAGAAAGTATTTCAGAAAACAAACAAAAACATATCTTAAAACATTTACAGACCGAATGGCTCACTATACAAAGTTTTTTATTTCAAGAATTACATCGAAAAAAGTGTTTCAGTGACTATGAAAAAGTTGATATGAACAAACTCCACCAACTATTCTTAGCCAAAAAATGCGATATTGATATTCCTAATAGTTTAGTCAGTACACAAAAAAAGTCATTACAAAAATTTCAAAATAATCATCAAAATAACGTTATAAATAAATCAATTCAAAATTACTTTGATTTTGTTATTAATCCTTATCATTATTTTAATTACACTGAAAAAGTAGAACCAACTCATATTGAAAATTTAGAAGAAAATTTTTTTTCTTCATTATTACAAGAAAATTTACAAAAATTATACGAATTGCGTATTTTTTTTATCAACAATGATTTGTATGCAAGTGCTATTTTTTCACAATCGCATCAAAATACATCTATTGATTGGCGAAAAAGTACAGAAAAATCTAAGGTAATAAGATTTGTACCTTATACTTTGCCTTCAGAAATTAAAACAAATATTTTGAAATTTATTAATTTAAGTGGGTTAAATACAGGGTCTATTGATATGATTGTTACCAAGAATAAAAAATACTATTTTTTGGAAGTTAATCCTTCAGGAGAATTCTTGGAAATGTCAAAATCGTGTAATTATTTTTTAGATAAAAAAGTTGTAGAATTTTTAAAATCTGATGTGTTATGATAGATAATATAAAAGGTATGCCCCTTAGTTTTAAGATGGCTGTTGTTGATAAAATAGAAATTAATGATATACAAAATAATTTTGATATAAAAAATAATTTTGTATATATTCAAGAGTATAGAGCATATCAAAAAATAGAATTGAGTTATAAACCTATTTCAAAAACAATTAACTACACCTTACAAAAAAAAGATGTCTAATTATTTTCGCTTGTTTGCTAATTGTATGCCTATCAAAGGAGCAATACGTAGCCTTATTTGTGATACACAAAGAGGGGGTTTTAAGTTTATACCCAATGGTTTGTTGGATATTTTGGTAGAAAATAAATATAATAGCATTTCAGAAATAAAATCTATGTTTGATAATCAATATGATACAACTATAGATGAATATTTTGAGTTTTTAATAGAAAATGAATTTATATTTTTTTGTGAAAAAGACGAAATTGATTTATTTCCTGATATAGATTTGTCTTGGGATATGCCCGCACATATCGCAAATGCCATCATTGATATTAATGAATATTCAAATTACGAAATCGAAAAAATTATCGATGATTTGGATAAGTTACTGTGTAAACACATCCATTTACGAATTTATAGTATTAAAAATATAGAATATTTAGAAAAAATAATGGTATTATTGGAGAATAAAAAAATACTTTCTATTGAGATTTTTGTGCATTTTTCATTGGATTTGACTAAAGAAAATATATATGTTTTGATGTGTAAATATCCACGTTTGTATTCTGTTGTGTTACACTCTGCCCCTACTGATGAAGTCTTGTTGCAAGATATTGAAAGTAAAGCCTTTATTGTTCAAATTCAACAAAAAATAGATAATCACACACATTGTGGATTTATCTCTCCTGATTATTTCAGTATCAATATCTCCACTTTTACAGAATCTCAACATCATAACACTTGCCTCAACCGTAAAATAAGCATAGATGTCAATGGAGAAATAAAAAATTGTCCCTCAATGACCAAAAGTTATGGCAATATCAAAGACACAACTTTGGCTGAAGCCTTAGCAAAAGAGGGCTTCAAAGATATGTGGCATATCAAAAAAGACCAAATCAAAGTTTGTCAAGATTGCGAGTTTAGACATATTTGTACGGATTGTAGAGCGTATTTGCAAGACCCAAACGATTTATACTCAAAGCCCGCTAAATGTAGTTATGACCCTTATACTGCCACTTGGGGAGTAGAAAATCCAACTAATAATACTTTGTACGGTCAGTAACTTATGTCTAAATTCCCCCTCTACAAACAAGCCGATATGATGGACTGCGGTCCCACTTGTTTACGCATGATAGCCAAACATTATGGTAAATCTTATACCCTCCAAACACTTAGACAAAAAACAAATATCAGTCGTGAGGGAGTGTCGTTATTGGGCATTGTGGAGGCAGCCGAAAGTGTAGGTTTTAGGACATTAGGCACGCTTACCACTTATGAGCAGTTACAAAAAGATATGCCACTACCTTTTGTAGCTTATTGGCAACAGCGTCATTTTATAGTCGTTTATGCAGTTTCTGGTCGTAAAGTCAAAGTTGCTGACCCATCTTTAGGCTTCATTACTTATACCAAAGCCGAGTTTTGTGAAGGTTGGTGCAATACGACCACTCCCGAAGGCGAAAAGAAAGGAATAGCATTAGGACTCGAACCTACGACCGATTTTTACAAAGAGGAAGATGAACCTATATCAAGTTATGATTTCAATCGCTTGTTTTCTTATCTTTTTACTTATAAAAACTTATTATTGCAGTTGTGTTTTGGTTTGTTGATTGGTAGTATTTTGCAGTTGGTTTTTCCTTTTCTGACACAATCTATTGTCGATATTGGCATTTATACCCAAGATTTAAGTTTTATTTATATCGTTCTTTTGGCACAAATAATGCTTTTAACAGGTCGTTTGTCTGTTGATTTTATTCGGAGTTGGATATTGTTACATATCAGCACAAGAATAAATGTATCTATTTTATCCGATTTTTTGATTAAGTTGATGCGATTGCCTTTGTCATTTTTTGATGTCAAGATGATGGGCGATATTATGCAACGTATGGGCGACCATAGCAGAATAGAAAGTTTTTTGACCAACAACACACTCAATATTTTGTTTTCAATGTTCAATTTATTGCTTTTTAGCATTATTTTGGCATTTTATCATCTCACTATTTTTTTTGTGTTTGTGGTGGCAAGTATTTTTTATACGTGTTGGATAGTGTTTTTTCTGCGTTATAGACGCAATTTAGATATTAAGCGTTTCAATGTTTCTGCTCAAGAACATAGTCGTTTGATAGCTTTGATTCAAGGAATGCAGGAAATAAAATTGGCAAACGCAGAAACCCAAAAACGTTGGCAGTGGGAGCATTTGCAAGCAAAATTATTCAAAATCAATATTCAAAATTTATCATTAAGTCAATATCAACAATTAGGCGCGTTTTTTATCAATGAAGGTAAAAATATTTTAATCACTTTTTTTGCTGCCAAAGCCGTTTTAGATGGTCAAATGACTTTGGGGGCGATGCTTTCGGTGCAGTATATCATCGGACAACTCAATTCGCCTATCGAACAAATGATTAGTTTTTTGAGAAGTTTGCAAGATGCCAAGTTGAGTTTGGAACGATTAAACGAAATCCATACACTTCAAGACGAAGAACCTCAAAACGAAATTAAAACCTATATTTTACCTGAAAATAAAGACATTACCCTTCAAAATGTATCTTTTAAATATCAAGGCGCGGGCGAAAATTTGGTATTAGACAATATCAATTTATCGATTCCTGAGGGCAAAACAACTGCCATCGTAGGTATGAGTGGGAGCGGAAAGACCACTTTATTAAAACTTTTGTTGCGTTTTTATGAAGTTACGAAAGGTGAGATAAAAATTGGGGAAGCAAATTTAAAAAATATCAGTCATAAAATTTGGCGAGGTCACTGTGGCGTAGTAATGCAAGAAGGATTTATTTTTTCAGATACAATTGCTCAAAATATTGCGGTAGGTGAAGATAATCCTGATATTAATAAAATTATCAATGCCATCAAAATTGCCAATATTCAAAGTTTTATCAACGAATTACCTTTGGGACTCAACACAAAAATAGGAGCAGAAGGAAATGGTATTAGTCAAGGACAGAAACAACGTATTTTGATAGCAAGAGCCGTTTATAAAAATCCTGATTTTATATTTTTTGATGAAGCCACCAATGCCTTAGATGCCAATAACGAAAGTATTATTATGCAAAATTTGGAACAATTTTTTAAAAATAGAACGGTAGTTGTTGTTGCTCATAGACTAAGCACCGTCAAAAATGCAGATAATATAGTTGTGTTGGAAAAAGGAAAAATCATCGAACAAGGCAAGCATCAACAGTTGGTAGATTTGCAAGGAAAATATTTTGAATTAGTGAAAAATCAATTAGAATTAGGAAATTAAAATGCCCGAAATAGAAGAAGTAAATCTCAAAAATACGACACTTTATAGCGAAGAAGTGCAAGATATTATCAACAGACCACCCAATGCCATCATTCGTTGGGGCTTGACTGTGTTTTTTGGATTGTGTTTGATGTGTATTTTTTTGATGTATTGGATTCAATATCCTGATGTTTTGAAAGCCTCTTTTCGTTTGACTTCCGAACAAAGTCCGAAATCTATTCTTGCCAAAATAGAAGGACGTTTGATAAAGTTGCACATCAAAAACCAAGAGCAAATAACCAAAAATCAAGTTTTAGGTTATATAGAAAGCACCACAGACCACGAACAAGCACTTTCGTTGCTACGTTTTTTGGATACTTTTGAGGAAAACGAAAATCTTTTTTTGCAAAATAAAATGCTTGATTTTAAGCGATTAGGAGAATTACAAAGTTCTTTTCAGGCTTTTAAAGCTGCTTATTTGCAATATATTTCTTTTCTTTCAGGTGGTTTTTATTTACAAAAAAAAGCGTTGTTGTTACAAGACTTGACACATCTAAAATCTTTGGAGCAAAACCTACAAACACAAAAGAAAATTCAAACACAAGATTATACATTAGCAGAAAAAGAATTTAAAATCCAAGAAAAATTATATGCTGATAAAGTAATTCCTACTTTAGAATTTACAAGAGAAGAAAGCAAAATGATGAGCAAAAAAATGCCTCTACAACAATTAGAAAGTAGTCTTATCAATAATTTGACAAATCAAATCGGAAAACAAAAAGAGATTTTAGAATTAGACAAAACGATTTCTGAACAGAAAAGTATTTTTTTTGAGGCACTCAAAACCTTACAAAGTAATCTTTATGCTTGGCAACAAAAATATGTGTTGATAGCACCTATTGTTGGAAAATTACATTTTTCTACATTTTTGCAAGAGAAACAAATGCTTCAAACAGGACAAGAATTATTTTGGATAAGCACCGAAAATCAAGAAACTTATGGCGAACTTTATATTCCGCAATTTAATTTTGGAAAAGTAAAAATTGGGCAAGAAGTCAATATAAAATTTAATGCGTATCCATTTCAAGAGTTTGGTATGGTAAAAGGTAAAATTAAATTTATTGCAGAAATTCCCATCAAAGACAGTATTTTTTTGGCAAAAGTTATTTTACCAAAAGGATTAACCACCAATTATAATAAAAAAATAGTGTATCAATCTAAGATGACCGCCACTGCTGATATTATCACGCAAAAAAATAGGTTAATCGACAAATTTTTTTATCAGTGGCGTAAATTGTGGGAAAGATAACAATTACTTGACTTTTTGGACACAATTAGTTGTTGTAACTTCTATCAAAAAAAATATTAATCAATGGTAAATGTCTTTTATTTTTTTAATTTAAAATTCATTTTATTTACTTCGTTTTCTTTCTTTTTGGATTGATTTTAAAAAAAATCAAAAAAAAATCAAAAAAAAATACTAAAAATGATAATTCTATCAAAAAAATACTTTAATTTTGCCCTTTCAATTATAAAGACTGTTTTCTCATCATATATATTATATTTTTGTAATGGCGAATATTGGTAAAATTACGCAAATAATCGGTCCTGTTATTGATGTTAGTTTCTCAGGCGAAGGCACTGTATTACCTAAAATCTTAAATGCTTTGGTAGTTACTAAATCAAATGGACAAAAAATTGTATTAGAATGTCAACAACACTTGGGCGAAGATAGAGTTAGAACTATCGCTATGGAAGGTACTGAAGGTTTGCAGCGAGGAATGGACGTAGTGGATTTGGGCGAAACGATTACTATGCCAACAGGTGAAGCTATCAAAGGACGTTTGTTCAATGTTGTAGGTGAATCTATTGATGGATTACCTAACGTAGATTCTTCAAAACGCGCATCTATTCACCGTCAAGCACCAAGATTTGAAGACTTGACTACCTCAGCAGAAGTACTTTATACAGGTATCAAGGTAATTGACTTGTTAGAGCCTTATGTAAAAGGTGGAAAAATTGGTCTTTTTGGTGGTGCAGGTGTAGGAAAAACTGTATTAATTCAAGAATTGATTAATAATATTGCAAAAGCATACGCAGGTCTTTCTGTATTTGCAGGTGTAGGCGAGCGTACACGCGAGGGAAATGATTTGTTGCGCGAGATGATTGAAGCAAATATTATTCGTTATGGTGATGAATTTAAACACTCAATGGAAGCTGGTGAATGGGATTTATCAAAAGTAGATACAGAAGAACTAAAAAATTCACAAGCAACATTTATCTTCGGACAAATGAACGAGCCACCAGGTGCGCGTGCAAGGGTAGCTTTATCAGGATTATCTGTCGCTGAATATTTTAGAGATGGAGATGGCGAAGGAAAAGGAAAAGATATTTTATTTTTTATTGATAATATTTTCCGTTTTACACAAGCAGGTTCGGAAGTTTCTGCCTTATTAGGTCGTATGCCATCTGCCGTAGGTTATCAACCTACTTTAGCAACTGAAATGGGCTTAATGCAAGAGCGTATCACTTCTACAAAAAATGGTTCAATTACATCAGTACAAGCAATTTATGTACCTGCTGATGATTTAACTGACCCTGCTCCCGCAACTACTTTCTCTCACTTAGATGCTACTACTGTACTTTCTCGTAAATTAGCCGCATTAGGTATTTATCCTGCGGTAGATCCTTTGGATTCAACTTCTACGATTTTGAAAGCAGATGTAGTAGGTGAAGAACATTATGATGTTGCAATGCGTGTAAAACAAACTTTACAACGTTATAATGAATTACAAGATATTATTGCTATTTTAGGACTTGATGAATTGTCAGAAGAAGACAGAAAAACTGTGAACAGAGCAAGACGTATCCAACGTTTCTTATCACAACCTTTTCACGTGGCTGAACAATTTACAGGTATGAAAGGTGTATTGGTAGATATTAAAGATACTATCAAAGGTTTTAAAATGTTGTTAGAAGATGATTCTTTGTTAGAATTGCCTGAACCTGCTTTTAACTTGGTAGGAACTATCGAAGATGTATTCGAAAAAGCAGAAAAACTACGCAAAGAAGCAGAGGAAAGAAAAAATAGATAATAATCTTTTCAAAATATGGAAATAAAAGTATTAACTCCTGATAAAGAAATTTTTAAAGGAGATGGTATTCAAGTAAAATTACCCGGCACTGATGGTGGAATGGAAATCTTAAAAGACCACGCTCCTTTGATAAGTACATTAGGCAATGGAGTTTTGAGTATCAATACCATTAACGGAACAAAAAATTTTACCGTAGATGGAGGCGTAATCGAAGTAGTCAATAATAAAATCACAATATTGGTTGAAACGGCTACCGAAAATTAGAAAAATAAAAAAAAAGCAAATTGTAACTAATTTGCTTTTTTTTTCGTTTTTATTTTTGATTTTAATAGGTATTATTTAATAAAAAACAATGAAAATTTTAGATTGGTACATTCTAAAAAAATTTTTCTCTACTTATATTTTTATTATTTTAGTTTTTTCAGGTATTTTAATTGTTATTGATTTAGCTGAAAAAATTGAAAATTTTAGAAAACCTGAACTAACCGCTTGGCGTATTTTTTCTGAATACTATATTTATTTGATTCCACATTTTGCAAGTCAATTAAGCCCTTTAATTATTTTTATTACGGCTGTTTTTGTAACCTCAAGATTGGCTTCACATACAGAAATTGTAGCAATTTTGAGTTCGGGAATTAGTTTTTTGAGGATTTTAAAACCCTATGTTATTGGTGCGGCTTTGATTGGATTGATGATTTTTTATTTGTATGGTTATTTGGTGCCACATACCAACAAAAAAAGACACGATTTTGAAAATAGATATGTACGTGAAAAGTTTATTTTTAAAGATAGAAATATTCATAAACAATTAGCACCCAATGTGTTTGCTTATATCGAAACCTATGATAACCCAACTAAAACAGGTTATAGATTTACTTTAGAAAAAATAAAAGGCAAAGATTTGGTAGCAAAAATTGAAGCACCAAGAATTATTTGGAACGAAAAAAAACAAAAATGGTCATTGGAAAGTTATCGATTAAGAACGTTTGAAAAAGGAGAAGAGCAAATGAAATTTGGTGCTGCATTGGATACAACCTTAGCCATCACACCCAAAGATTTTGAATCAAAACATTTGCAAAACGAACAATTAACCATCACCGAACTCAGCGAAATTATTGATGAAATGAAATTAAGAGGTGAAGCAAATGTTGAAAATTTCATTGTAGAAAGATATTTACGGTATGCTTACCCTTTTTCAATCATTATTTTGACTATTATTGGTGTAATTATTTCAGCCCGAAAAGTAAGAGGTGGCACAGGAAAACAAATTGCTATTGGTTTTGCTTTGGCAATTTTATATGTTTTTTTAATTATTGTATTTAAAAACTTTGCTCAAAAAGAAGGCTTCCCTCCTATTTTGGCGGTTTGGTTACCTAATATTATTTTTAGTTTGATAGGTTTGTATTTGTATTTTAAATTACCAAAATAAATAAAAAATGAAAAATAAAATTGAATTAACAAGCATCGAAATAGACAGAATCATAGAAATGGCTTGGGAAGATAGAACAACTTTTGATGCGATTGAAGCACAATTTAAAATCTCTGAAAGCCAAACAATTCAAATAATGAGGCAAAATATGCAACCAAAAAGCTTCAAAATGTGGAGGCAAAGAGTACAAAACAGAGCCACGAAACACGCAAAAAAAAGAAATTTTGCACTTGGAACGCATAAATGTACTTTACAAAAAACAATTACATTGAATAAAATTAGCAAAAGAAAATAAAAAATTGATGTAATTTTTGAGAAATTGATAAGTATTCTTAATAGTTTATAAAATTTTCAATAAAAAATAACCCATCATGAAAAATACATTTATCTTTTGTTGTTTATTAACAATAATTCCTTTTATCAACGCACAAGAGTATAATTATCAAAACCTTTCTATTGGTTTTAAAGCAAAAAATACAGATTTTTATCAATTTGAAAAACTGCGATTGTATCCTATTTATGCTAATAATTCTTTTTTGAAACATAGCGAAAACATGGGAAAATATATTCCATTACAAAAAGCATTGACCGATAAAAAAATAATTATTGCTGAAATTAATGCAATTGAAGATTCTACAACTTCTCAAAGAAGAACAACAACACAAAGACAAAGAATTATCCGAAATAGAAGAAATGGACAAAATATCAATCAAAATAATAATAATCAACAAAATATAAATCGAAATAATACACTTGCACCCATAGAACGCAACGAAGAAGTAAACACATTATCAGTCCAAAATATTTCAAAAGATACCATTTATATTATGGCAGGTGAAATTATACAAGGTGGAAAACAAGACAGAGTAATTGCAAAAGATATTGTTTTGCCACCAATGACACAACCCATAGAATTGCCTGTCTTTTGTGTGGAGCAAGGTAGGTGGGAATATGACCAAAAAAATCCAAAAGAAAACAAAAAATTTCAAAAATACTATGGTACTGCCAGCCTAAAATTGAGGTCAAAAGTAGAAAAAGAAGTCAATCAACAATCTGTTTGGAGTGAAATAACACGCTCCAACAACGAAAACAACACAAAAACTGAAACACAGGCTTATACTGCCCAAATCAAAACACAAGACTTTCAACAAAATCATCAAAAATATGTTGATTATTTTAAAAATATTTTACCAAAAGATAAAAAAATAATTGGCGTAGTAGTCGTTACAGGCAATCAAGTAGTAGGTTGTGATATGTTTGCCTCTCCACAATTATTTCAATCACAATTTGAAAGTTTATTGACTTCTTATGTGAATGAAGCAATGACAGATGGACATAACATCACAATTGAACCCGAAATTGTCAAAAATTATGTAGATAATTTGTTGTCAGACACTGAAAAACAAAAGTCATTCATAGAAAAAAAAGGTAAAAAAATAAAACACAAAGAAATTAATCTACGATTTTCTACTTTTTAGTCCTTTTATGTAATATTGCTAAAATTGATTGAATAATTTTTCTTCAATCTGCGTTGTTTACATCAGTTTTATCAGCGTTCTATGGTTTTTGGAACGCGGATAATGCTGATTTTCAAACGCGGATTTTATTTTTTGAGATTTATACAGGCTTTAATTTTTTATCAATTTGTGCCAATAAATTATCCCATTCTTGCGGTTGATTTAATAAATCTTTTTCATTGATATCAACAATCAAAAGTGGATGTTGATAATGGTTTTGAATCCAATTTTCATAATGTTGATTCAAATTTAATAAGTATTCATCAGGAATATTTTTTTCAAAATCGCGTCCTCTTTTTGTAATTTGAGATTTTAATTTTGGTAAATCTGCTCTCAAATAAATCAATAAATCAGGTGCTTTTACAAATTGAATCATTGCTTTGAATACATCTTGATAATTTTGAAAATCTCTTTCAGACATCAAATTAGATTCTCTTAGATTATGGGCAAATACAAAGGCATCTTCATAAATAGTACGGTCTTGAATTGTTGGTTTTGTATTTTGCTTCACTTCCAAAACCTGTTTGAATCGGCTATTTAAAAAATAAATTTGTAGATGAAAAGACCATCTTATCATATCTGAATAAAAATCACTCAAATAAGGATTGTCTTCTACTGACTCGAACCTTACTTCCCAAGCATAATGTTTTGCCAAACGAGAAGCCAATGTAGTTTTGCCTGCACCAATATTGCCTGCGACTGCGATATGTAACATTTTTATAATGTATATTTTGATTTAAAAATAATTATCTCTTAAAAGATAGTTCAAAAGTACGTTATATTATTTATTTTTTTGTATTTTTCTAAAAAAATATAGAAAAAAAATAAAGTATTTTTGGGCGATTACGTGCTATCGTGCAAAGCACAGAGCCAAAAAAGAGAGAGAAAACTTCGGAAGCCTCGTTTTTCTCTCTTTTTGTCTCTGCAAGTCTGCTTCTATCACTATCGCAAAATACAAAAAAGACATAAAAATAGTCAAACTGCTAACAATCTCCCGATTTTTAGCATCAATTTTTTATTTATCAATATTTTAGTGTATATTTGCCCACCAAAATCAAGAAAAAAGTTTTTTATCTCACAAAAAACCATATATTTATGTTTTTTATCTTCTCAAAAACAATCAGTACTTTATTGATGCCTATTTTTTGGTTACTCACTATTTTAATTTTTGCACTTTGGACAAAAAACGAAAATAAACGAAAAAAAGCAATAAAAATATTTTTACTTTTACTAATTATATTGACTAATCCTTTCATTATCAATAGTTTGTTATTGATGTGGGAAATTCCGCCTACACCTTTGAAAGATGTAAAAAAACACGATATTGGAATTGTATTGACAGGTATTACACGTTTCAAAACCCCAAATGATAGAACCTATTTTGATACGGGAGCAGATAGAATTTATCACGCTTTGGTTTTGTATCAACAAAAAAAAATAAGTAAGATTTTGATTACAGGAGGAAATATTGATATTTTTGGAGAAATCAAAAAAAGTGAAGCAGAAAGATTGAAGGATTTTTTGACAGATGCAGGAGTTCCAAAAAATGATATTATTCTCGAAATAAATGCCAGAAATACAAAAGAAAATGCCAAGAATACAAAAAAAATTATCGAAAAAAATTATCCAAAATCAACTTCTATTCTCATTACTTCTGCTTTTCATTTAAGGAGAGCAAAAGGTTGTTTTCAAAAAGCAGGTGTGTCTGTTACGCCTTTTAGTGCAGGCTTTTACACACAGGATTTGTCAGAAATGGGAACAGGCTCTTTGATACCAAGCGAAAAAAGTTTATATTTATGGTATGTACTCACACACGAAATATTGGGATATTTTGTTTATTGGGGTATTGGTTATTTATAACAATTACAAAAACAATTAAAAAAAACATTTTTTTTTGATGAATTGATTGCAATTATAAATATTTAGTTATATTTGCCAAAAAATAAAAAAACACAATCAATCAAACATATTCACAAACAAAAAATTACTAATAACACATACTTCTAAAAAATACAAAATAAATTAATTATCATAAAAAATAAAAAATATGTTTTTTTCTCCATCAGTATTCTTGGCATCAGGCTTAATTTTTATTAGTTTTTTGATGCTCATCATGGGATTCATTAGTTTAGCAGATGATAACAATTCCCTTGAATCTTCTTTATTATGGCTTTTATTAGGTGGTGGATTGCCTATGATTATAGGTGCATTTTGGCTGAAGTCTGCTTTAAAAAAAGATGAAAAAGATAATTTGGCAGCACAAGAATTAGACGCAATCAGCGTAATTGCAAAATTAGGAGGTACAGTTACTCCTCTTGAATTGGCAAACAAAATGGCAATAAGCCTCGAAGATGCCACCAAATTATTAGGAAATATGCAAAAAAATGGACGTGCAGATTTAAGAGTAACTGATAAAGGAGATATTTTATATGAAGTGAAAAATATTATTGTAACCACAGAAGAAAAGAAAAACTCAGAAAGTGTATAATCAAAATCAAAAAAATATAGAAAATATAACGCAAAATAACAAAAATGCTACCAAAATTGACCTCATTCATAAACAAAATCATAATCTAAAACAACGTATTATTTTTGGATTTATAGGCTTTGTGTTGATGATGGTGGGTATGTTAGGCAATGAATGGACCTATGCAGGCGTTTTTTTTATCATTCATACACTTACGTTGTACGAGTTTTATAGATTATTAGAAAAACATGGTTACAAACCGATGGCTTTTTTGGGAATGTTGGTAGGCGTATATTTGTATTTACTAACTTTTGCAGTCGAAAAACATTGGGTTTCCGTCAAATTATTTGCTTTCATTGTGCCAGTTACAAGTTTAGGCTTTGCTTGGAAATTATACGATAAAGACGACAAACAACCTTTGGTTAATCTTGCTTTGAGTGTTTTTGGTGTTTTTTACATCTCTTTACCTTTTACTGCTTTACATTTGGCGGTTTTCAATTTGGGTGCTTATAGTTATCAAGTTGTAGTAGGTTTGTTTTTTTTAATTTGGATGAATGATGTTGCCGCTTATTTCATAGGTTCAGGTTACGGAAAACATAAACTTTTTGAGCGAATATCGCCTAAAAAATCTTGGGAAGGTTGGTTAGGTGGCTTTGTTGCGTGTTCTATTTTAGTGTTTTTTTTAGCCTACTATTTACAAGATATTTCTTTGATAGGTTGGATAGGTATTGGTATTATTGTTGTAATTTGGGGAGCGTATGGAGATTTAGTAGAGTCTTCTATCAAAAGAAGTCTTCAAATCAAAGATTCAGGTGAATCCATACCTGGTCATGGTGGTTTTTTGGATAGATTTGATAGTTTTTTATTAACAACACCTTGGGTCGCAGGTTGGCTTTGGTGGATTCAGTAGTCTTTTTTTAAGCGTTGATAAATTAGTTTCTATTTTTAAAATGATACAATAGCAGTTTTTTTAACATTTTCAATCAAAAACATAAACACTTTACACAAACAAACAATTTATTGATTATCTTTGTAGAATCTAATAAAAAAGCAAAAAAATCAAATGAAAGTAGCAGATTTAATTTCTATCTATCAAAAAGAAAGCTCAATACAGATTACAACTCATCAAATAGAAAAAAAAACACCTCATTTATTTCTCAAAAATATAACAGGTAGTTTTGATGCGGTAATTTTTGCAGCAGTTTATCAAAATATAAAAGAAAAAAATCAATCTTTTTTAGATAATTTTGTATTTGTGATGAATGATATTGATGAGGCTAATTATTTTCAAAATGATTTACAAAACTTGCTCCCTGAAGAAAACATACAAATTTTTCCTGCTTCTTACAAACGTCCTTATCAATTTGAAACCATCGAAAATGCAAGTGTTTTACAACGTGGAGAGGTTTTGAATAGTGTGAATCAAACTATCAACAAAAATAATAAAAATTTTATTATCGTTACTTATCCTGAGGCATTGGGTGAAAAAGTTATTAATAAAAAATCTCTTTTGGATAATACTTTTGTACTCAAAAAAGGTGAAAAATTTAGCCCTAACTTTATCACAGAAATATTGGCAAGCTATGAATTTGAGAAAACAGATTTTGTATATGAAGCAGGACAATTCTCGCAACGTGGCGGAATTATGGATATTTATTCTTTTTCTGCCGAATTGCCTTATAGAATCGAATTTTTTGGAGATGAAATAGAAAGCATTAGAAGTTTTGAACCGATTTCTCAATTATCTGTAGATAATCTTAATTTCGCTACTTTGATTCCAAATGTGCATAATAAACTCACACAAGCATCAAGAGAAAGTTTTTGGAATTTTATTCCTAAAAATACAACTATTTTTTTTAAAGATTTTCAAGGAATTGGTAGTTATTTAGAAAGATATTTTAACAAAGTTCAAATTTATTTTGAAACATTAATTGATAAAAGTAACACACAAATTGTAGATAACCCTGAATTATTATTCGAAACAAAAGAAAATTTTTATACGCAAATCACACAATTCCCCTTAGTTCATTTTGGTATTTCTTTTCCTAAAAATAAGGCTGAAATAATTACCTTTGATAGCACTGCCCAACCAAGTTTTAGAAAAGATTTTAATTTGATTGTCGAAAACTTACAACAAAATCAACACAAAAATTTTACTAATATTATTACTTCTGATTCTGCCAAACAAATCAATCGTTTGGAAAATATATTCGAAGAAATTGATAGAAATTTAAAATATTTGATGTTGCCGATAGATTTAAGAGAAGGTTTTATTGATAATGAAAATAAAATCATTTGTTATACTGAACATCAATTATTTGAACGTTATCACAGATACAAAAGCAAAGAAAAATATTCAAAATCTAAAGCATTGACTATCAAAGAATTGTATTCTTTACAAGCAGGCGATTATGTTACACATATAGACTTTGGTATTGCTCGTTTTGCAGGTTTAGAGAAAAGAGAAATTGAAGGAAAAATACAAGAAGCAGTGCGTTTGGTGTATAGAGATAATGATTTGTTGTATGTCAATGTGCATTCTTTGCATAAAATAACGAAATATTCGAGCAAAGATAATGCTCCGCCAAGCATCAGTAAATTGGGTTCTATGGAGTGGGACAATAAAAAGAAAAAAGTAAAAAAACAAGTAATGGACATTGCAGAAGATTTAATCAAAATCTATGCAGAACGAAAAGCGTCCAAAGGCTTTGCTTTTTCTGTTGATAATTATTTGCAATACGAACTCGAATCATCTTTTTTGTATGAAGAAACACCTGACCAAGCCAAAGCGATTGCAGAGGTAAAAAAAGATATGGAAGCAGAAAATCCAATGGATAGATTGGTTTGTGGTGATGTTGGTTTTGGAAAAACAGAAGTGGCAATTAGAGCGGCTTTTAAGGCAGTTTGTGAAAGCAAGCAAGTAGCTGTTTTAGTGCCAACCACTATTTTAGCAATGCAACATTTTCGTACTTTTTCAGAAAGATTAGCGAAATTACCTTGTAAAGTAGATTATGTTAGTCGTTTCAGAACCGAAGCACAAATCAGAGAAAGCAAAGAAAAATTAGCAAAAGGTGAAATTGATATTATTATTGGTACGCACAAAATTGCAGGAAAAGACTTCAAATTCAAAGATTTAGGACTTTTGATTATTGATGAAGAACAAAAATTTGGTGTAAAAACAAAAGATAAACTCAAAGAAGTAAAACCTGACGTTGATGTTTTGACCTTGACAGCAACCCCTATTCCGAGAACACTCCATTTTTCGTTGATGAATGCAAGAGATTTATCGATTATTGCCACCCCCCCTCCTAATCGACAACCTGTAACTACAGAAGTACATAGTTTTAATGAAGAAATAATTAGAGATGCTATCAGTCGTGAAATTCGTAGAGGCGGACAAGTTTTTTTTGTGCATAATCGCGTCAATGACATTGATTCTATTGCTAATTTGATTCTAAAACTCGTGCCTGATGCACGTATATGCGTTGGGCATGGGCAAATGGAAGGAAAATTATTAGAAAAAATAATGTTAAAATTTATTGATGGAGAATATGATATTTTGGTAGCAACCAATATCATCGAATCAGGTTTGGATATTCCTAATGCGAATACTATCATTATTAACCAAGCCCATAATTTTGGTCTGGCTGATTTGCATCAGATGCGTGGGCGTGTAGGGCGTTCCAACAGAAAAGCATTTTGTTATTTATTAGCACCATCAAGCACACTTTTGACACAAGAAACACGCAAAAGATTAACGGTTTTGACTGAATTTACAGATTTGGGTGATGGTTTTAAAGTGGCTATGAGAGATTTAGATATTAGAGGTGCAGGCAATATGTTAGGAGCAGAACAAAGTGGTTTTATCAATGATTTAGGTTTTGAAACTTATCATAAAATATTAGACGAAGCGGTAAAAGAACTCAAACAAACACAATTCAAAGACCTTTTTGCACACGAATTCAAATTAGAAAACATTACTAATAATTGTAATATTGAAACCGATTTAGAATTGTTAATTCCTGATAATTATGTAGTCAATATTTCAGAAAGATTAAGTCTTTATACAAAATTAGATGAAATAAAAGACGAAGAAAACCTCAAAAAATTCAAACAAGAATTAATCGATAGATTTGGTGCATTGCCTCAATCGGTCAAAGATTTGATAGAAACCGTACATTTGCGTTGGTTGGGTGAAAAAATTGGTTTTGCACGTTTGAGTTTGAAAAAACATTTTTTAAGAGGTTGGTTTTTGGATAAGCCTGATTATTTTAAATCAGATAGATTTGGAAAAGTAATAGAAGTATTACAAAAAAATCGTCAATTTGGCACACTCAAACAAATCAAAGACAAACCTTTATTTGTAGCGGAAAATATAAAAAATATTGGAATGGCAAAGAAATTATTGAGCGAAATGGTTTAAAAAATCATACCACTTGGACGCAGCATTGTCATTCTTCGAATGACTGAAGTCTGGAGACTTCTATTAAATACAGAGGCACAAGTTACGCTTCGCTAAACTTGAGCCAGTGTATTTTTTTTATTTTTTGGAACACTTAAACCAGTTGGGGCAAAGTATTTTAATACAAAAATAAGAAGCCATTGGAGCATAGAGAATAAATTACATTGGCAATTAGATATGAGTTTTGATGAAGATAGATGTAAAACA